>CAIQUG010000087.1 GCA_903874895.1 uncultured Caulobacterales bacterium
CGAACCTGTTGTCAGGCTGTGATGGGATGGCGATCATGTTCGAATATTCGTTCGCCTGGCAGGAAACGGGAGAGGAACTGTTCGACTGCTTCCAGTTCCTCGACGCCGGGGGATTTGACGTCTATCGCGTTCTGCCCCTTGGGTTGGAGCAAGTCCGCTTCTTCACGGCGGACATGGAGCGAATCCAGTACTGCAATTTTGTCGCCCTGAAGAACGTGCCCCTTGACGCAGCTGTCGACCTGCCGACGGCGTACGGACGAACGGCGTTTCATCCGTTCGCGGCCGCCGGACAGGGTTGACGGGTACGATCCGTATTTGCGCCCCCCTGAAAATGAGGGCTTGCCGCCTGGCCGGTCCGGGCCGACTCTGGTCGGCAGCAAAGGGTTGATGGGGGATCCACATGCGACACGTCCGAACAGACCGGCGATCGGTCCTGCTGGCGGGAGCCTGCGCCGCAGGGCTCGCGACGCTTCCGCCGATGGCGCTTGCGGCACCGCCGGCCGCACCGCCGGTCCCGCCGCTGAGGGTCAATCCGGATCGACTCCGCAAGACGTTGGAGGATCTCAGCCTCTACGGGCGCAGGCTGGGGGGCGGGTTCGAGGACGGGGTCAGCCGCTTCGCCTATTCCGACGCCGACATTGCCGGCCGTGCCTTCGTCATGAAGCTGATCCGGCAGAGCCTCGTCGAGCCCGCCATCGATGCGGCCGGGAACATCGTGGCGATCCGCCCGGGGCGGGTGAGGGGGCTAAAGCCGATCCTCATCGGCTCGCATATCGACTCCGTTCCCGGTGGAGGAAATTTTGACGGGGCCCTGGGGGCCATGGCCGCGGTCGAGATCTTCCAGACCCTCGAGGATACCCGCACTGAACTCCGCCACCCGGTCCAGCTCGTTCTATGGTCCAACGAGGAGGGCGGCACCATCGGTAGTGGCCTATCGGTTGGGGCAACCCGGCCCGAGGACCTGAACCTCGTCCTCAACGGAATTCGGCGAGCGGAGGGGCTGAGGCGGATCGGCGGGGACCCGGACCACCTCGATGCCGCCCGCATCCCGAAGGGATCGATAGTGGCCTATCTTGAGCTTCACATCGAGCAGAGCGGCCTCCTGGAGGGCGCGGGCATGCCGATCGGTGTGGTCGACGGGATCGTGGCCATCGACGAATACGAGGTGGAGATCCGCGGCTTTGCCAATCACGCCGGGACGACGCCGATGCCCCAGCGGAAGAATGCGCTGCTGGCCGCGGCAAAGCTGATCGAGGCGGTGCAGGCGGAAGTCACGCGGGAGCCGGGACGCCAGGTCGGCACGGTCGGCCATCTGGAGGTCTCCCCCAATGCCCGCAACGTCGTGCCCGGGCGGGTCAACCTGACCGTGGAACTGCGGGATCTGGATGGGGGAAGGATCCGCGAGATCGGAGATCGGATCGCCGGCCGTGCCGCTGCCATTGCCGAAGAGACCGGGACCGAGATCACGATGAAGGCGGTGGCGCGGGATCCGGCGGCGCTGGCGACCCCGGCCCTGCAAAAGGAGATCGAGGCGGCGTCGGCCGCTCTGGGCCTCCCGACGATGCATCTGCCAAGCGGGGCGGGCCATGATGCCGCCAATCTCGCCATGGTCGGCCCAATGGGCATGATCTTCGTTCCCAGCGTCGCCGGGATCAGTCATTCCCCCCGGGAACTCACCAGGTGGGTCGACTGCGCCAACGGCGCGAACGTGCTCCTGCAGACGCTCCTTCGTGTGGACGCCGCGTAGCGGCACGCTGGACTGACGCTCCACAGGTCACGGGCGGAGCCTTTGCTCCAGGACGCCCTGTCTGATAGGTCGCTACCAATATATGTCGTGAGCTATTGATCTCGGAGAATCACAGGTCGTCCGGTCCGTGAGACCGGGCCCGCGACCTGACGTGCCGCCGCCAGAAGTCGAGGGTCTCGGCG
>CAIQUG010000088.1 GCA_903874895.1 uncultured Caulobacterales bacterium
AGGTAGGCCTTCGAGCGGGCCATGCGGTAGAGCCGCGCCGGCTTGAAGGCACAGTTCTCGCCGAAGATCTCCTCATCGGGCATGAAGCGGACCAGGGTCCCGCGCTTCTTCGAGGCAGCGCCCCGAACGATGGGTCCCTGCGGCTTGCCCCGACTGAAGCTCTGCTTCCACTCGAATCCGTCCCGCCAGACGGTGATGTCCAGCGTCTGGGAGAGGGCGTTGACCACCGAGACCCCGACCCCGTGCAGGCCGCCGGACGTCTCGTAGGCCTTGCCCGAGAACTTCCCGCCGGAGTGCAGCACCGTCATGATCACTTCGAGGGCAGATTTTCCCGGGTGCTTCGGGTGGGGATCGACGGGGATGCCCCGACCATCGTCCCGGACCGCCAGGGCGCCGTCGGCCTCCAGCGTCACCTCGATGAAGCGGGCGTGGCCGGCCACGGCCTCGTCCATGGCGTTGTCCAGCACCTCGGCGAACAGGTGGTGCAGGGCGCGTTCGTCCGTTCCGCCGATGTACATGCCCGGGCGGCGGCGGACGGGCTCGAGCCCCTCCAGCACCTCGATGTCGCGGGCGGAATATCCGCTGGCGCTGGCCGCGGACTGGGCGGCGGACTGATCCGCGGACGGGCTGGACGCGACCGGTGCCACCGGAGCCGGCGCGGGGCGGGGTGCCGGGACCGGAGCGGCGTCGAACAGACTGGGAACTTCGGAGGGTTGGGCGGACTTGGCCATGATGCGGTTGTGCAGCCTGATTCGGCTTGCCGCAAGGTTCACAGCGCCCGAGCCGCCCCCGTCACGCCGTTGTGCGCGGCCGTTGCTTCTTCACGACGCCGGAAAAGGACATGATCGCCCGGTCCTCGACCTTAAGCATCCCGCGGATGAAGACCAGGCTGCCGCCCGCTCGCACGACCTCGCCGGTGCAGAGAACGAGGTCCCCCTCATAGGCCGGGCCGACGAACTCGCTGTTGAACGAGACCGTGACAGAGTGTCCCGGCCCCCGTTCCCGACGCGACAGGGCGAAGAGGCTGAAATCGGCAAAGGTCATCATGCAGCCGCCGTGCATGGCGTCGCCGCCATTCATGTGCCGTCGCTCCGCCCGCAGGGCACAGGTGACAGACCCGTCTGTCTCGTGCCGGAAATAGAAGGGACCGGCCATGGCCTCGTAGGGGTCGGAGTCCCGCCACGTCATCCAGCCGGCAAAGGGCCCTTCGAGGACGGACACGGCTCCGTCCGCAATTTCATCCCCGGGTCCGTACATTGGCGCTGCCTCTCACTTGCATCACAGGTCTGGCTGCGCTTCATAAACGCAAGTTCGACAAACGCCACCCCGGGTCTTTCCCCGGACGGCCAAGCCCGGAAGTGACCATCCATGGCCCTTGATCTCGAGACCCGTACCCAGCTCCTCGATACGGTTCGCCGTTTCGTGACCGAGCGCCTGCGCCCGATCGAGGCGGAGGTGTCGGAAAACAACGAGGTGCCCGCGGCGATTGTCGAGGAGATGAAGGCGCTCGGCCTGTTCGGTCTGACCATTCCGGAAGCCTATGGCGGGCTTGGCCTGACCATGGAGGAGGAGTGTCTCGTCGCTCTGGAGATCGGCAAGGCCAGTCCCGC
Organism: uncultured Caulobacterales bacterium; assembly: GCA_903874895.1. Lineage (GTDB taxonomy): Bacteria > Pseudomonadota > Alphaproteobacteria > Caulobacterales > Caulobacteraceae > CAIMFV01. Next base: position 1,611 of record CAIQUG010000088.1, read on the forward strand.
CTTTCGCTCGGCCTTCGGCACCAATGTCGGCATCGGTAGCCAGGGCGTGGTCATGTTCGGCACCGATGCCCAGAAGGCCCGGTACCTGCCGGGCATCGCGTCGGGGGAGATCATCACCTCCTTCGCCCTGACCGAGCCGGAGGCCGGGTCCGACAGCGCCGCCGTACAGACCCGTGCGCGGCGGGACGGGGATGTCTATGTCCTCGACGGGGCCAAGCGCTACATCACCAATGCCGGCAAGGCGTCACTGTTCACCGTCATGGCCCGCACCGATCCGGACAAGAAGGGCGGCTCCGGCGTGTCGGCGTTTCTCGTGCCCCGGGACCTGCCGGGCCTGTCCGTGGGCAAGTCCGAAAGGAAGATGGGCCAGCAGGGGGCCCACATCCACGACGTGATCTTCGAGGGCGTGCGGGTGCCGGTGGAAAACCGTCTCGGGGCCGAGGGAGAGGGTTTCCGCGTGGCCATGCAGGTGCTGGATCGGGGCCGGCTGCACATCGCCGCGGTCTGCTGCGGCGTGGCGGAGCGACTGCTCGCGGATACGGTGGCCTATGCGTCGGAGCGCAGGCAGTTCGGGCAGGCCATCGCAAGCTTCCAGATGATCCAGGCCATGATCGCCGATTCCAAGACCGAGCTGCTGGCGGCCAGGGCCCTGGTGATGGAAAGCGCCCGCAAACGTGACGCCGGCGACAACGTGACGCTGGAGGCCTCGGCCTCGAAGCTCTACGCGTCCGAGATGGTCGGAAGGGTGGCAGACCGGGCGGTGCAGATCTTCGGCGGCGCAGGCTACGTGGCCGACTACGGCATCGAGCGGCTCTATCGCGACGTGCGCATCTTCCGCATCTACGAGGGCACCAGCCAGATCCAGCAACTGGTCATCGCCCGTGAAACCCTGAAGCGGGGCGGCTGATGTCCTCTCCCGTGGAGACGGCCCTGTTCGAGCTGCTGGCGGAGCGTCCCGCCGGCAAGTCCGTCGATCCGGCGGAGGTGGCCAAGCGCGTGGACCCTGAAGGCTGGCGGCGACTCCTGCCCCAGGTGAAGGGGGTGGCCGTGGGCCTTGCCCGGGTGGGTCGGCTGGAGATCCTGCGGCACAACAAGCCCGTGGACCCCAATGCCTTCCGGGGCGTCTACCGTCTGCGCCTGCCCCAGCCCCCGGCCGACGCGGCGTGACCGCGCCGACCGGCCGTCGCGCCCTGCTGGCCGGTCTGGCCGGAAGCGCCCTGTCGGCCTGCGCCCCCTTGATCCTGAGGCCACTGGATCCGCCTCAGGGTTTTTCCAGCCCACGGTTCGAGGGCGACGCTCTGGTCAGCTTCGACGGAGCCCGCCTGCCCCTCAGCCGCTGGGGTCCGGAAGGCGAGCCCGGGGCCGTCGTTGTCGCCGTCCACGGGATCAACGACTATGCCGTGGCCTTCGAGGGGGACGGCCGGGCGTTCGCGGCGAACGGTATCGCGACCTATGCCTATGACCAGCGGGGCTTCGGCCGGGGAGATCACCGGGGTCTGTGGGCGGGGGAAGCGCTGCTCACCGCCGACCTCAAGGCCTGTGTCAGGGCGGCCCGCCAGGCACATCCGGGACGGCCGGTCTTCGTCCTCGGCCATTCCATGGGGGGCGCCGTGACGATCAGTGCCTTTGCCTCGGCCGAGCCGCCTGCGGCGGACGGGGTGATCCTGGCGGCCCCGGCGGTCTGGGGGTGGAGCGCCCAGCCCCTCGCCAACCGCCTGGCCCTGTGGCTCGGGGCTCACCTCCATCCGGGCGCGCATCTGGATCCGCCCAGCTGGCTGGTGCGCCATCATCTGGCGTCGGACAACATGGCGATGTTGCGGAAGATGGGCCGGGATCCGAACATGATCTTCACCACCCGGATCGATGTGGTCTACGGGCTGGTGGGCCTCATGCAGAGCGCGCTGGACAAGGTGGGGAAGATCCGCGTGCCGGTTCTCTACCTCTATGGAGCGCACGACAATCTGGTCCCTCGGGACGCCACCCTGCGGGCCGTCCGGTCACTGAAGCCTGCGGACTCGACCCGCTACTATGCCGATGGCTGGCACCTTCTGATGCGGGACCTGAAGGGCGATCTGGTACGGCAGGATATGCTGGCGTGGCTGCATGATCCCGCGTCGGCACCCCCGTCGGGCGCGCCCCCGGTCCTGCAGGCCCTTACACAGCCGACCGGCTGATATCGGAGCCGGCGTCCCGCTTCAGGCCGAGATAGACCGGCACCGCCATCGCCGCCGCCAGGCTGATCATCAGGAACGGAAAGCCGAACCGGGCCGTGGTCAGCCGTCCGTCGCCCTGTCGGGCGAGATGAAGCATCAGCGCCCCGAGGCTGACCCCGAAGCCGATGCTCAGCTGCTGCACGACGGCGGACAGGGTGTTGGCCCGGCTGACGTCCTTCCCCTCCAGCCCCGCATAGGCCACCGTCCCCACGGCCGTGAAATGGGTCGAGCGGACGAACCCCGTCAGCATCAGCACGAAGAAGATCAGGACTGGAGACGTATCGGTCCGGTAGAGTCCGGGAACGGCGGTGAAGAGAGCGGACAGCACCGCCGAACCGATCAGAAGGGTGCGGAATCCGAGGGTGCGGATCACCAGGGTCGAGGCCGGCTTGGCACTGAAGGCCCCGATGGCCTGGCCCATGGACACAAGTCCCGCCTTGCCCGGGCTCCAGCCCATGGCCACCTGCAGCAAGAGGGGCATCAGGAACGGCCAGGCCCCGAGGGCAAGCCGCACGAAGCTGCCCCCCAGGATACTGGCGCGGAGCGTCGCACTCCGGAACAGCTTGAGGTTCAGGATCGGATTTGGGGCCGTCAGGGCGTGATGGACAAACCCGGCAAGGGTGGCGAGGCCCAGCGCGCCGAGCAGGCTCATCAGCCAGACCGGCATCAGACCGACGCCGAAGGTCTCCGCCACGGCGACCAGGCTGGTGATGGCCGTGGCGCAGAGCGCAAAGCCGCGCCAGTCGAAGGGGCCTGGGTCAAACGTCTCGATCTTTGGCGCGAAGATCGTCACCGCCACCATGCCGGCCATCCCGACCGGCAGGTTGATGAGGAAGATCCACGGCCAGTCCGCGAAGGTCAGCACCAGTCCGGCCAGCGGAGGACCGATCATGGGGCCGATCAGGGCCGGCATGGTGAAGGCGGCCATGGCCGAGACCAGTCGCTCCCGCGGGACCGACCCCACGACGATCAGCCGTCCGACCGGTGTCATCATCGCACCGCCCATTCCCTGGACGATCCGCGAGGCCACCAGGGCCGGCAGGGATCGCGACAGGGCGCAGAGGATTGATCCCGTGAGAAAGACCGACATGGCGATGAGGAAGACCCGCTTGGCCCCATAGCGGTCGGCCACCCAGCCGCTGGCCGGGGTGAACACGGCCAGTGCCATGATGTAGCTGGTCAGGGCCAGCTTCAGATGCACGGGATCGGAGTGGAAGGCCCGGGCCAGGGTCGGCAGGGCGGTGGAGAGCGCCGTGGAGTCGATGAAGTCCATGAACAGCGCGCTCGCCACCGCAACAGGCGCGATGGACGCGTAGACGCCGAGCCGGGTCGGCGTCGTCCCCGGCGGCGAGGCCGGAGGGCGGGGCGAGGCGAGGTTCAAGTCAGCGGGCCAGCTTCACAGGATGCGGTTCAGGCACCTTCTAATGCACCTGTTCCGCGCTCCTGCAAACCGGATCGAAGGGAGGGACGGCAGGCCTACTGACCCGACATCTTGCGGAAGAACTTCGCCGTCTGCTCCCCGCCCTGGAAGTAGGACTGCTGGCCGGACTGGTTCTCGATCTCCGCCCAGTGGTCGCGCACGGCTTCGACGGACAGGCCCTTGTCGCCGAGATAGACGCCCTCGGTCTCGAAGATCTTCGCCGTGGCGAACACCCCGGCCCCAGCGGTCAGGACCACGCCGGTGGGCGCATCTTCCGACACGAGATAGATCACGCCCGGCGTCACGAATTCGGGGCGCAGCTTGTCCAGCATCTCGGGCGGCATCAGGTTTTCGGTCATCCGCGTGGCCGCGACGGGGCTGATGGCATTGACCCGGATGTTGTTCTTCTGGCCTTCGAGCTTGAGCGTATTCATGAAGCCTACCAGGCCCAGCTTGGCGGCACCGTAGTTGGTCTGGCCGAAATTGCCGTAGAGACCGGTGGAGGAGGTGGTCACGACGATCCGGCCGTAGTTCTGCGCCTTCATGATCTCCCAGACGGCCTTCGCCGGTTTGATCGTGCCCATGACGTGCACGGCCAGCACGACTTCGACGTCAGCGATCTCCATCTTGGAGAAGGACTTGTCGCGCAGGATGCCGGCATTGGCGATCAGGATGTCGATGCGGCCGAAGGCGTCCATGGTCTGGTCGACCAGGTGCTTCACGCCGGCATCGTCCGTGACCGACGCGCCATTGGCGATGGCTTCCCCGCCCAGGGCCTTGATCTCGGCCACCACCTGGTCGGCGGCGGAGGAGGATCCGCCCGATCCATCCACGGAGCCGCCCAGGTCGTTGATCACGACCTTGGCCCCGCGGCGGGCCAGTTCAAGCGCGTGCTGGCGGCCGAGGCCACCGCCGGCGCCGGTGACGATGGCAACCTTGCCGTCAAAGCGGATTTCGTCAGACATGGGGACCCCAATGCTCCAGGTGTTCGGTTATGGCGGGACGGGTTCAATGACCCGTTCGCCCTGGCGCGTCTTGTGCTGCGGTGACGCCGGGTCCGTCAAGCCCAACGGGCGGAACGACCCTAGTGCGTGTCAGACCCGGCCTCCGCGGCGGCCGGAGTCTTCACCATGGCCGGAGGGGGGGCCTTGCGACCCGGCTTGATGAACTTCACCAGCACCCGCTGGCCGATCAGGAATTGCGCACGATCGACATTGGCCACGACCTCCACCACCCGCTCGTCGGTCTTTTCGGACGGATCATCGGACAGGAGTTTGCGGGCCCCGAACTGGTAGGCTCGCCGGATTACCGTACCATGGGCCGGATGCAGGGGATCCGCGTCAGGGAGGATCTCAACCTCCTGACCGATTGCGACGTTGGGCAGATCACTTTCCGCCAGCTCCGCCCGCACGATCCGGGACGTGTTCGGCTCGAGGTCGAACATGTTGGACACGTTGAGGGTCGAGGCCCCGGAGCCCGGATTGGCATAGCGGCGAACGATCCGCCCGTCGGCCGGGGCCCGGACGGCGGTCAGTTCCAGCTGATACTGGGTGCTCGCGAGCTGGGCCTGCGCGGTGGCGACGGCGGCGCGCTGGGCGGCAATGCTGGCATCGGCCTGGGTGACGAGGTCCCGCTGCTTGTCCACGGTCTGAACGGCGGCAAACTGCTTCAGCTGCTCGAGGCGATGCAATTCCCGCGCGGCGGCATTGCGCTGGGCCTGCAGAAGGGCGATCTGGGCGCGGGCCTGGTCGGCGGCGGCGCTGGCCTGATTGGCGGCCAGCTTGAGCTGATCGTCTTCCAGCCGAGCGAGGACCTGGCCCTTCGTGACGCTGTCGCCTTCCTGCACGTCCACTTCACGGACCACACCGGCCGTTCGGGCGGCGACCTGGATCACGCCGCCTTCCACATCGATCTTCCCGGCGGCAATGGCGGCATAGGGGGTGTCCACGGTCTTGGCCGCGGCGGCGCTGGCGGTCTTGCGGGCCTTGTCCTGGCTGGACACGTAGGCCGCGGCACCTCCGGCGGCGATCAGACCGAGGAGGATCAACCAGACGAGGGGACGGCGGAGGAGGGCGAACATGGTATCAGGCTCCAGCAGGAGAAGTCGGTGCGTGACCGGGGACCGGTGCGGGCGGGGGCGTGCGGCGGACGTCGTCGAGAATCCGTCCGTCTTCGATGTGGATGACCCGGTCTGCCCAGGACTCCAGACGAGGGTCGTGGGTCACGCAGATCACGGCGGCGCCGTGCTCGGTCGCCGCGCGGCGCAGGAGCCGGATCACGACCTGGCCGTTCTCGCCGTCCAGGGCGCTGGTGGGTTCGTCGGCGAACAACAGCTGCGGGTCCTTGGCGAGGGCCCGGGCGATGGCCACCCGCTGCTTCTCGCCGCCGGACAGTTCCGATGGACGCTGGTTCAGCCGATGACCGAGCCCCACTTCCTCCAGGCTCGCGCGCGCCCTGGCCCGGGCGTCTCCGGGGGAAAAGCCCTTGTACTTCAGGACCGTGGTGACCTGCTCGAGTGCGGTCAGGGCAGAGAACAGGTTGAAGCCCTGGAAGATGAACCCGCAGTGGTCGAGGCGGAACCGGTCGATCCGGCCGTTGGAGAGGGTCCACAACGTCTGTCCCAGAGCCTGCACATCCCCCGTGTCCGGCCGCAGGAGGCCGGAGAGGGAGGCGATCAGGGTGGACTTGCCGGAACCCGAGGGTCCCATGACCATGGTCACGTCCCCGTGACGGGCGTCGAAGTCGATGCCCTTCAGGACTTCCGTCCGGCCCCGACCGACCTTGAAGCCCTTGTGCAGGCCGCGGGCCACGAGGGCGGCGGTCCCGTGGCCGTGGGGCGGGGGAAGCTGGGTGGGGGAGGCGTTCATCGCAGGAGATCCGCAGGCTGGCTCTTCTTCAGCACGCCGAGGGACATCAGACCCGACAGCATGGAGATCAGGAGCAGGAAGAGGGCGGTGGAAACCACGTTGCTGATCGGGAAGCTCATGGGTATCCCGCCGCCGCGGGCCAGGATGGCCACGCCCGTCACCAGCACGGCGGTGGCCAGCAGGCCCGCAATCCCGACCCAGAACGACAGCTCCAGCACGATCAGGTTCAGCGAGCCGATGGACACACCGAGGGCGCGCAGGCTGGCGAATTCCTTCACATTGGCCAGGATCGCCCCCCGCAGGGTCTGGGAGGTGATGCCGATGCCGATCAGCAGGCCGAGGAACATGGAGAAGCCGAGCATCACGCCGATGAACTGCTCCTTCATCATGGACTGGTCATTGGCCTTGGAGAGCTCGGCCTTGGTCCAGGCCCGGAAACGTCCGGCCGCCATGGCATTCAGCTGGTCGCGGACCAGGATCGCCCGGGACGGATCCCGCAGCCGCACGAACATCGGTCCGACCCGGTTGCTCGGCCGGGACTTGCCCAGAAGTCGCAGGGTCTGGCGGGAGACCATCACCTGCGGCTGCATCATGTTCGGATAGGTGGTGGTGATGGCGGCGATCTTCACGGCGTGGCCGTCGATGGCCGCCCGGTCGCCCAGCTTCACGCCGAGCCGCGCCAGGGCGGTCTGGTCCACGGCCACGGCATAGGGCTCCGAGAGGGCCTCCCGGAGGGATTCGTCGAAATCGGTGGGCAGGGTGAGGGCATCCCGGGCGGTCTCCACCGCGGTGATCTGGACATAGTCACGGACCTTCTTGCGGCCGTGGGCTTCGTCTCCGGCGAGGTTGGAGAACATGCCCCCGTCGTCGTCGATATCGGCCACTGCCACCACGTCGGGATGGCTGTAGATCAGGGGCATGACCCGACGGGGCAGGCCGCCGGTGTTCAACAGCGACTCCGATTTGGCCGGCAGGATCATCAGGTCCCCGCGGGAGCGGTCGATCGTGGCGGTGAACGCCTTGCCGATGCCGACGAACATGCCGACCTGCGCCAGCACCAGCAGGCCGGAGAAGGCCAGGGCGACCACGGCGGCGAGATAGCGTCGCCACTCATAGATCACGGTCGCAAGCGCAAGCGACATGGCAGACCACCCCCGGTTGGATAAACACCTTCTCCGGAATGTCTCCGGGTGTGGAGAAATGGCCTCAACCCCGTGCAGAGGCCAAGTTAATTAGAGGTAATTCGCCCGGGACCCTTTGCGCCGCGCGGAAAATGCGTAGACGAGGGGTTTGCTTTGGTGGTCCATTGGCCGCCGCGTCACGACTGCCGGGGATCACCGTCAACGCCATGTCTGCACTGGGAAATTTGCAAAGCCTGATCGGCATTGCCGGGATCATGCTGTTCTGCTGGCTCCTGTCGGAGGACCGGGGCCGGTTCCCGTTCCGGCTGATGATCGGCTCGTTGCTCGTGCAAGGATTGCTGGTGCTGGTCCTGTTCGGCCTGCCGCAGGCCCGCGGTGTCCTCAGTGGCGTCAACAGCGCTGTGGAGGCCCTGGGATCGGCCACTCAGTCCGGAACCACCTTCGTGTTCGGCTATCTGGCCGGTCAGTCCGATTCGCCCTACGCCCTGACCCACCCTCAGGCTTTGTTTGTGTTTGCCTTCCGCGTCCTGCCGGTGATCCTGGTGGTCTGTGCCCTGTCGTCCCTGCTTTGGCACTGGAAGATCCTGAAATGGGTGACCCGGGGCTTCGGCTTTCTGTTCCAGAAGACCCTTGGTCTGCGCGGCCCCCCGGCGCTGGCCACGGCCGCGACGATCTTCATGGGTCAGGTGGAGGGGCCGATCTTCATCCGCGCCTATCTCGACAAGCTGACCCGGTCCGAGCTCTTCACCCTGATGGCGGTGGGTCTGGCCTGCGTGTCGGGATCGACCATGGTCGCCTATGTGACCATCCTGAAGGACATCCTGCCCAATGCCGGGGCGCACATCCTCACCGCCTCGATCATCTCCGCCCCGGCCGGTGTCCTCCTCGGCCGGATCATCGTCCCGGCAGACCGGACCGAAGTCGTCGACGACGTCCAGCCCGACGATGCCCGCAACTATGACAGTGCCATCGACGCGGTGATCCGCGGCACCGGGGACGGGCTGACCGTGCTGCTGAACGTGGCCGCCACCCTGATCGTGTTCGTGGCCTTCACGGCCCTTCTGGACAAGGTGCTGGCGGTGCTGCCGCCGGTCGCCGGCGGTCCGGTGACGGTGGAGCGGGCGCTGGGCTATCTGTTCCAGCCACTCGCCTATGCCATCGGGGTGCCCTGGAGCGAGGCCCATGCCGCCGGCGGGCTCCTCGGCGTCAAGCTGGTGCTCACGGAATTCACGGCCTTCATCGACCTGTCGAGCTTCGCCACCGGCCCCCTGTCGCCCCATTCCCGCATCATCATGACTTATGCCCTGTGCGGGTTCGCCAACATCGCCTCGGCGGGGATCACCGTCTCCGGCTTCAGCGTTCTGGTGCCGCAGCGGCGCAAGGAAGTCATCGGTCTGGCCTGGAAGGCGCTGGTCGCGGGCTTCCTCGCCACCTGCCTGACGGCTGCCATCGTCGGCCTTGCCCCACCGTCCCTCTTTTCCATCGGCTGACAACCGCCGCCCATGAGCAGGAAACCCGCACAATGAAGGTCTATCTCAGCAAGCGAGCGCCCAACCCCCGGCGCGTGGCCTGGGTCATGGCGGAGAAAGGCATCACCGACGTGGAGGTGATCGACATCGACCTGTTGCAGGGGGAGCATCGCACCGAGGCCTTCCTCGGAAAGGTCGGGATCGGCAATGTTCCCGCGCTCGAGCTGGACAGCGGCACCGTGATCACCGAGTCCGTGGCCGTCTGCCGGTATCTTGAAAGCCTCCATCCCGATCCCAACCTCTTCGGCACGTCGCCCGAGGACGAGGCCGTGATCGAGATGTGGACCCGCCGGGCGGAACTGATGCTGGCCATGCCCCTGATGCTCACCGTGCGGCACTCGCATCCGGCCCTGGCCGTGCTCGAGAAGCAATCTCCGGAAATCGCCGAGCGCAACCGCGGCGCCGCCGAAAAGTCCCTGCGGTTCTTTGACCGTCAGCTCGCAGCCCATCCCTTCATCGCCGGCGACCGGATCACCATGGCGGATATCGTGGCGTTCATCGGGTTCGACTTCGCCCGGATGGTCCGCTTCACCATCCCGGACACCACGCCCAACCTGCAGCGCTGGGCCGACGCCATGCGGGCCCGTCCCGCCGCTGCCGTCGGCGTCTAGCGGTGGGAGCGATCATCCTGGCCCTTGCGCTGACGGGGATGGGTCTTGGACCGAACAGCCCTGGCGACAGGATGCGGCTGCTGAACGCCAATCTGCTGGCCAGCAACAGTGCCACCCTGACCCTCGAGTCGTGGTGCGCGGACAATCACCTGTCCGGTCCCGCCCGGGTCGTCGCCCAGCGCGACCCGGCGGATGTCCGCCCGGCGTCCCCGGAGATCCGGGCGCGATTGGGAGTCCGGGCAGGCGACACCCTGGGCTATCGCCGGGTGCGGCTGACCTGCGGCAGCCATGTCCTGTCGGAGGCCGACAACTGGTATGTCCCGGCCCGTCTCACGGCCGAGATGAACACGACCCTGGCCACGACGGATACCGCCTTTGGCCGGGTTATTCTGCCCCTGGTTCCCCGCCGGATTACCCTGGGCGTCGATTGGCTGTGGAGCGGGCAGGGGACGCCCCCGACCGCGGACCAGGGGCTGTTCCGTCACCGGGCTCTGGTGGAAGACGAACACGGGCAACCGTTGGCCTTTGTCCAGGAAACCTATCTCGGGGCGAATCTGGTCCTCGTGCCCTGACCCGGCAGGCTCTGCGGAACTGGGGTCGCCTTTAGGATTCCTCGGTTGATGGCGATGGGCGGGCTCCTCTCATAGGCGGATGGATCACGCCGACGACCCCATTCACCCCTTCTGGTTCATTCCTGCCCATGGCGATGGCCGATGGCTGGGATCCGATGAGGGAGCCCGCTCCACCGATTTCGGTTACCTGACCCAGATCGGGCAGGCTGCGGACCGGCTGGGATTCGAGGGGGTGCTGATCCCGACGGGCAGGACCTGCGAGGATTCCTGGATCCTGGCCAGCGCCCTGACCCCGCTGACCCGACAGCTCAAGTTCCTCGTGGCGGTACGGCCGGGCGTCACCTCGCCCCTTTTCGCAGCGCGCCAGGCTGCCACCCTCGACCGGGTCAGCGGCGGGCGCCTGCTGATCAACGTCGTCGCCGGTGGCAATGCTGCCGAACTGGCCGCGGACGGGGTCTTTCTCGAGCACGATGCCCGATATGCCCTCAGCGACGAATATCTGACCGTCTGGCGCCGCCTGATGGCCGGCGAGAAGGTGGATTTCCACGGCGAACATGTTCGCCTGTCCAAGGGCGAGCTGTTGTTCCCGCCCGTTCAGGCCGGGGGGCCGCCCCTGTTCCTCGGAGGGTCGTCCGACGCAGCGACGGACGTCACTGCAAAGCACATCGACCACTATCTGACCTGGGGCGAGCCGCCTCCCGCCGTTGCCGAGAAGATCGCCGCGGTGCGCGCGGCGGCGGAGCGGACGGGCCGCAGGGTCCGCTTCGGTATCCGCTTCCACGTCATCGTCCGGGAAACCGAGGCGGCGGCCTGGGCGGAGGCAGAGCGCCTGATCAGCCGCCTCGACGATCAGGTGATCGCCCGGGTCCAGGAAAGCCTCTCCCGGTCCGACTCGGTGGGCCAGGCGCGGATGAGCGCGCTGCACGGGGGCAAGCGCGACAAGCTCGTGGTCTATCCGAACGTCTGGGCGGGCGTGGGTCTGGTCCGGGGCGGTGCCGGAACGGCGCTGGTGGGCTCCGCCGATGCTGTGGCCGAACGGATGCGGGAATATCGGGCGCTCGGGGTCGAGACCTTCGTCCTGTCGGGCTATCCCCACCTGGAGGAAGCCTACCGGACGGCGGAACTGCTGTTCCCCCGGCTGAACATCGCCCGGTCGTCTGCTCCGGGCCCGGTGGCCGTCACGCCTGGCCGCGCGGGCGAAACCGGCGCGCATTTCTCCGCGGAAGGGCGCCATGCTGCAGGCGCGACCGGCCCGTCCTAGCGGACCTGGCCTGCCCGCTGAGCCGGCGGCGGTGGGGTGGAAAAATGGCGGTGACGCAGGGATTCGAACCCTGGATACCCTTTAGGGGGTATGACGATTTAGCAAACCGTTGCCTTCAGCCACTCGGCCACGTCACCTCTGGGGTCGGTTGGAATAGACGGGTTTTCGGCGCTTGGCAACGCGTCAGCTGAGGACATCGGCGTCGGCGGCCAGTGCAGGGCCCAACTCCCCTTCCCATCCGGCCACGGCGGCGGCGGCGATGGAGTTGCCGATGACATTCGTGCCACTGCGGCCCATGTCGAGGAACTGGTCCACGCCGAGGACGAGCAGCAGTCCCGCCTCGGGAATGTGAAAGTAGGGGAGGATCGCCGCGATGACGACCAGCGAGGCCCGGGGGACGCTGGCAATGCCCTTGGAGGTAACCATCAGCATGGCGGCCAGGGTCAGCTTCTGGCCGAGGCTGAGGTCGATCCCGTAGAGCTGGGCAATGAACAGGGTCGCAAAGGTCGTGTACATCATCGACCCGTCGAGATTGAAACTGTAGCCGAGCGGCAGAACAAAGCTCGCCACCCGCCGGGAAATGCCGAAACGCTGCAGCCCCTCCAGCAGGCCCGGATAGGCGGCTTCGGAGCTGGCCGTGGAAAAGGCGATCAGCGCCGGCTGGCGAATGGCCGCCAGCAGGCCGGGGAGCCGCCCCCGGATGGCCACGGCACCGGCGGCCAGCAGCACCGTCCACAGGATCGCCAGGGACAGATAGAAGCCGCCCACGAACTTGGCATAGGTGGCGATCACCTCCACCCCATGCACCGCCACGGTGGCGGCAATGGCGGAGAACACGGCCAGCGGGGCCACGGCCATGACGAACTCGGTGACCTTCAGCATCACCGCCGCCACCTGACCGAGGAGGTCCAGCACGCCGGCGGCCCGGGGGCCCAGCTGACCGATCGCCGTTCCTACGAACAGGGAGAAGATCACGATCTCCAGCACCTCGTTCTTGGCCATGGCGTCGATGATCGAGGCTGGGATCACGTGGGACAGGAAGCCCTTCAGGGTCAGATCCGCCTTCACCGCCGCGGCGTCCGTCGGGGGCGGCGGGAGATGCAGGCCGACGCCGGGCTGCAGCACGGTGGCCATGGTCAGCCCGATGCCGAGGGAGATGATCCCGGCGATGATGAACCAGCCGATGGTCTTGATCCCGACCCGACCGGCCGCCCCGCCGCCGCCCATGTGCGCCACGCCCGCTGTCAGGGTGCTGAACACCAGGGGCGCGATCACCATCTTGATCAGCGTCAGGAAGATCCAGGTCATCAGCCCGAGATAGCCCGCCAGCTCAGCCGTCTCGGCCTTGCCCAGACCATCATGGGCCGCCCAGCCCGCGCCGAGCCCGAGGATCATTCCAAGAAGAATCAGCAGTGTGAAATGTCGCGACATGCGAAAGGTAGCCCCCGTTACCCGAACCGTTCAGGCGACAACCTCGCTGGCAACGGTGCGCCGTGCAAGGGGGGATGCGCCGCGGAAGGGGGTCCTGCGGCTCTCGGCGTTCACGGTGCCGCCTCCCGCGCCGCCGGAGGGCGAATCAGCCGATATTTCTGGCTGCGGTGCCGTGACGGGGCCCGGTACCGGGGGATGCCAGAGATGCAAAAGCTATTCCACCTCCTGCGTTGCCGCTGGCGCGCGCTCGGCGCCCTGGCGATTGGCGTGGTCGCCGATCAGATCGCCCTGCGCCTCGGCGTCCGCCCGGCCACGTCGGTGCTCATCGGCTGGGACAGTGCGGCCCTTTGGTTCGTGGTCACGACCTATCAGGCCCTGTTGTTCGATGATGCCGAAACCATGCGCCGACGGGCCGCGGAGGAGGACGAGACCCGCGGGGTGTTCTTCGGCCTGATCCTGTCTGCCGTCACGGCCAGCCTCGGGGCCATCGTCATGGCCCTGAAGGAAGGCAAGGCGAGCTCGGTCGTGCATGACATTCTCGGACCCGGGCTGGTCCTGTTCCTCTCGGCCTCCACCCTGATCCTGAGCTGGTTGGTGGTGCAGGCCCTGTTCACCCTGCACTACGCCCATCGATGGATCGGCGGGACGGAGAAGGACCGGAGCATGGCCGGCGGGATCCAGTTCGTCGGGGATGCCCCGACCACCTACCGGGATTTTCTCTACGTGGCCGTCTGTATCGGTGCCACGAGCCAGGGGTCCGATTTCGGCATCGCCAATACGCGCTTCCGGAATCTGGTGACCATCCACGCCATGCTGTCGTTCCTGTTCAACACCATGGTCCTGGCGCTTGGGATCAACATCATCGCCAGCCTGATCTCCTGACGACTGTCATTCCGGGCGACCCGGCCCGTCCGGGGGTGCCTTGGCCCGTCGCCGCTCCAGTACGATCTGGACCGGGGTCTTCGGCAGCGTCTCGAGGGTCAGGGTCTCCTGGCCGGGCCGGAGCAGGCGCTGGAACCTGCGGTGCGCAGCGTCCCGCCATTCCTCCCGGGTGATCCGGCCGTTCAGGGCGGCGGATGCCGAGGCCACGGGCTCCGGATCGGGCAGCAGGCCATAGATCGCCGCGCCCTGGCGGGACAGGTCCCCGGCCAGTTCCCGGCCACCCGGACCACCACCGCGGTCGCCGCCGCCATCCCGCCCGCGGCCGCGGGGGCGGGACTGACCCTCCCGCTCGTCAAAGCTGAGGCTCGGGTCCATGCCTTCTCCGGCGCGCAGGCCGCGGATGCGGGGCTGGATCTCCGGGGCCACGATGCGCTCGTAGTCATTCATCTCGAACCCGTCGATCACCCCGTCGTGGTTGGTGTCCAGTTCATCAAAGAAGCGGTCGGAATCGCTCACGAACTCGCCCTCGGTGATCGCACCTGAGTGGCTCGCATTGACCCTGGCGAACCATCTGGCCACCGGGTAGGGCTCCGTCGCCCCTCCCCGGAAGGGCTCGCCCATGGGGCTGATGAAGATGTTCAGGCCGGCGCGATGTCCGTCGGGTCCGTCTGCCCCGCCGAACGACATGCCCTCCGTGCCACCCATATCGGCGTGTCGGGTTGCGCGAGGTGCGTGAGGCGCGGGCGCCTCCCCGGAGCAGGCCATGAGAAGAAGGGCTGCGGCCCCGGTGAGCAGTCCGACGCGGAGCGGGGTCCGAAGGCGCGGTCGTCTCATGTCATTGCCTCGAGAGCAGCGTGTCGACGCCCAGGGGCAGGACCACCCGGGCGCGGAGACCGCCCTCGGCGCGGTTCAGCAATTCCGCATCGCCGCCGTGAGCGCGGGCAACGGTCCTGACGACCGCCAGCCCCAGGCCCGCACCACCGGTGTCGCGATTGCGGGACGCCTCGATCCGGACAAAGGGCTCGAACATCCGGTCAAGTTCAACCGCCGGCAGGCCGGGGCCGTTGTCATCCACCTCGATCAGGGCGTGGAGCCCCTGCGCGTCCGGACCAACCCGGACGCGGGCCTCGGTCCCGAACTTCACGGCGTTGGCAATGAGGTTCGCCACCACCCGGCGCAGGCCCAGGGCGTCCGCATCGATCTGGAGGGGTGGACCCGGCTCGATCGAGACCGGGGCACCGACCTCGGCCATCTCGGCCACCACGGTCGCCACCAGGGCGCGAAGCTCAAGACTGTCCCGTGCGGCCGGCTGACTGGCATCCCGAACGAAAGCCATAGTCGCGGCGATCATGGATTCCATCTCGTCGATGTCCGACGCCAGCTTCTCGCGGAGGCCCTCCGGAGCCTGTTCGATCCGGAACCGAAGGCGCGTCAGGGGCGTCCGCAGGTCGTGCGCCACCGATCCGATCAGCGCCGTCCGATCCTGAACATACCGGCGGATCCGGTCCTGCATCTGGTTGAACGCCAGGGCAGCAGCCGCAATCTCCGCCGAACCCTGGACGTCAAGCGGCGGGGCTCCCGGGTCACGGCCCAGACGCTCTGCCGCCCGGGCGAAAGCGGAAATGGGGGACGCCAGTCCGCGGGCAAAGAGATACGCGATCGGACAGAGGATCAGGATCGACAGGACAAAGCCCAACAGCACCCGCTGGCGCCAGTCGGCGAACGGTGCGGTTTCCCGCACGTTCAGGGATGACCAGCTGCCGTCGGCCTGATGCACCTCGGCGATGAACGGGGCGATGACGAAAGGGTCCCCGTGCATGTGGAAGTGATCGTGCTCGTCGTCACCGGACCCGGGATGCGGCGGGCCGCTGCGTCCGTGATCGGCATCCGGCCTAGGCGCGGTCTCAGGGGGAGGGCCGGGTGACGGACCGGTCATCCGACCGTCCGCTCCAGGAGGTTGTGGAATGGGATCGAAGGGCATCTGCGATCGCATGGTCCGGACATAGCGGCGTCCGAAGCCATTGCCGTTCGGCGGCAGGATGAGATGCACCGCCGACTCAGGGACCCCGAGCTGGGTCGCCAGTTCGCGGGCCAGCCAACGCTCCAGGCGCACCGGCCGGTCCTGTCCAGGGTCGGTGGCGGTCATCGCGGGATGGCGGACGGCCGTGATCTGGTGGCCGTTGCGGGAGGCGACGTCCCGTCCCGGGGACCGGAGGGACGTGGCCACTTCGCCGATCCGGTAGACCTCCGGCGGCGGTGGCGGAATCAACAACGCGACCGCCGCGTGAACGCTGATCGCCGCCATGAGGGAGAGAATCACGAGCCCGATGATCTGGGTCGCGAGGGGCGGGCGCCATCGGCGGGCGCTGGCCGTCACCGCGTCTGACCGGCTCAACGGCGCACCACGGCGGCGTTGAACACGTAGCCCTCGTTGCGGATGGTCCGGATCAGTTCTCCGCCACCGTCACCATCGTTCAGCTTGCGGCGGAGGCGACTGATCTGCACATCGATCGCCCGGTCATAGGCCTCGGACTCAGGTCCACGGGCCAGGTCCAGCAACTGGTCACGGGTCAGGATGCGCTGTGGCCGCTCGACAAACACCCGGAGCAGCGAGAACTCACCCGACGACAGGTTCACGACCACGTTGTCCGGCGAGCGCAGCTCACGACGCACCATGTCGAACCGCCATCCGGCAAATTCGCAGGTCGCCGACAGGCTGACCTGTCCACGGGCCTCGCTCCGTCGCCGCAGGACCGCCTTGATCCGCGCAAGCAGCTCCCGCGGGTTGCACGGCTTGGGCAGATAGTCGTCGGCCCCGAGTTCGAGGCCCACGATCCGGTCGGTGTCGTCGCCCATGGCCGACAGGATGATCACCGGCGGGCCATCGGCGGCGGAGAGCTTGCGGCACAGACTGAGGCCATCCTCCCCGGGGAGCATCACATCGAGGACGATGAGGTCCGGCCGCTGGGCAGCGAGCGCGCGTCCCAGCCCCATTCCGTCGGCTGCGACGGCCACGGAGAAGCCATGGCGGATGAGGAAGTCGGATATGACGTCGCGGATGCCCGGGTCGTCATCGACCAGCAGAAGGTGGGCGGCTGTGGCCGGCTCGACGGATGGGTCGTGGGTCGTGGCTTGGGTCAGGGTCATCCACCCATAGGGCCGGGGCATTGTGAAACGGGAATGGCCGCGTCGTGTCCGGCCTGAAACAAAGTCTTGAACACCCCCTGCATCCGCCAGACCCCATCCGGCGAATTCAGGAGGCCCTCAGGTCTAGTGACGGTGCGGTGGCTCCATCGGATTGGCATCGGCCTCGATGATTTCCTCGCCACGACCGAGCTTGGAGTTCCAATACCCGTACAGACCGTAAACCAGGCCTCCGATGATGCAGTAGACCACGAGGATCTCCAGCGGGATCGGGTCGTGATCCAGGGCCTTCTGGACCATGGGCCACAGGTTGAACCCGGCCAGCGCCATGCACGCGATGATCCCCAGGACCGCCGTCGTCACCCCGCCCGGCACACGGAACGGCCGCTCCATTTCAGGATGCGTGCGTCGCAGATAGATGACGGACAGGCAGACGATGGAGAAGGCCAGAGCCGTGCCGAGGGACACGAGATCCCCCAGCAGGTCGATGGGCAGGAAGGCCGCGGCCACGGCGATGAAGCATCCGAGGAACAGGGTGCCGATCCACGGGGTGCGGAACTTGTCGTGGATGACGGCCAGGGCCTTCGGCAGCAGGCCGTCCCGGGCCATGGTGTAGAAGATCCGGGTCTGGCCGTAGCTCAGCACCAGCATCACCGACGACAGGCCGGTGACGGCACCCACCTTGATGGCGACAGACACCAGGTTGAGCTGATGTGCCGCGTTTCCGGCGAAGGGGATCAGAGCCCAGGTCGGGTTCATCCGGTCGATGGCGACGGCGATGGGCGCCGGGCTCGCCAGTTGCTTGTAGGGAACGACGCCGGTCATCACGGCGGCCACCGCCATGTAGATGATGGTGCAGATCACCAGGGCGCCCAGAATGCCGATGGGCACGTCCTTGCTGGGGTTCTTGGCCTCGGCCGCCGCAGTGGAGACCGCCTCGAAACCCACATAGGCGAAGAAGATGATCGATCCGCCCCGCAGGATCCCGCTGAGGCCGAACTCGCCGAACTTGCCGGTTGTGTTGGGCGGAATGAACGGAACCCAGTTCTTGGGGTTGATGTAGGAAACGCCGATGCCGATGAAGGCGATCAGGACCAGCAGCTTGATCACCACGATGACGTTGTTCACCTGGGCCGACTCGCTCACGCCGACCACCAGGAGAAGCGTGACGAGGCCGATGCCGAGGGCCGCCACCAGATTGGCCGTACCGGTGAGCTGGAAGGTCAGCTGACCCGCGCCGTTGGGTTGGGCGGCGAGCAGGGGCGTCGCCCACTGCGGACTTGGCAGGCCGTTGAGGGTGATGGTTGGAAAATCGACCCCGAAGTCATGCAGCAGACTGACGACATTGCCTGTCCATCCCACAGCCACCGTGGATGCGGCCACCCCGTATTCGAGGACCAGCAGCCAGCCCATGATCCAGGCGAAGACCTCGCCCAGGGTCCCGTAGGCGTAGGTGTAGGCCGAACCGGACACCGGCATGGTCGACGAGAGCTCGGCGTAGCACAGCCCCGCGAGGGCGCAGGCGACGCCGGCGACGATGAAGGACAGCATGATCGCCGGGCCGGCGTTGGCCGAAGCCACCTGACCCGTCAGCACGAAGATACCGGCACCGATGATGGCCCCGACGCCGAGGCTGACCAGGTTCCAGGGACCGAGAGTCCGCTTCAGTTCGCTCCGGGCGGCTTCCCGCTGGATGTGTTCGATGGATTTTTTCTGGAATAGCCGGTTGCCTGGCGGTCGAGCGGCGGTATCTGACATCGGGTCCCCCTCGGCGCGGGCGTACTGCCATCGCGCGGAACTGTTTGAAGCGACGTTAGTGAGGCTTAGGTCGTGACGCAACGGTCCTGCGCATGGTGAGGGAATCTTGGAAGGTGCAGGCGTTCTGATGCTGCCGATTGAGCCGATCCTGCCGGAATTGTCGGCGTCCCTGGCTGAAAACCCTTGTGCCGTGCTGGTGGCCCCCCCGGGAGCGGGCAAGACCACCCGCGTGCCGCTCGCCCTGATGGACGCCTCCTGGGCAAAGGATGGACGGATCATCGTCCTTGAACCACGGCGACTGGCAGCCCGGGCAGCGGCGGCACGGATGGCCGAGAGTCTGGGCGAGGCGGTGGGGGAGCGTGTCGGCCTGCGCGTGCGCTTCCAGACCCTGGTCTCGCCACGCACCCGGATCGAGGTGGTGACGGAAGGGGTCTTCACCCGCATGGCCCTGTCGGACCCGACCCTCTCGGGCGTCAGCGCGGTGATCTTCGACGAATTCCACGAGCGCAGCCTGGACGCCGACCTGGGGCTTGCCTTCGCCCGGGACGTGCAATCCGTCCTGCGGGAGGATCTCAGGCTGGTCGTCATGTCGGCCACCCTGGACGGTGCGGCCGTGGCGCGGTTGCTCGGCGATGCACCGGTTCTGCGCAGTGAAGGCCGCAGCTATCCCGTGGAGACCCGGCATGTGAGCCGCGATCCGACGCAGCGCATGGAGGCCCAGGTCGTCCGTACCATTCGCCGGGCGCTGGCTGCGGAAGGCGGATCGATCCTCGTGTTCCTGCCGGGTCAGGGGGAGATCGGCCGGGTGGCCCGGGACCTGGAGGACGGCGGCCTTCCCGACGACGTGATCGTCTGCCCGCTCTATGGCGCCCTGACCCCGAAGGAGCAGGATGCCGCCATTCGGCCGGCCCCGTTCGGTCGGCGCAAGGTGGTGCTGGCGACCTCCATCGCCGAGACCAGTCTGACCATCGAGGGGGTTCGGGTGGTGATCGATGCCGGTCTGGCGCGGGTACCGCGGTTCCAGCCCGCCACGGGCCTCACCCGGCTTGAAACCGTCCGGGTCAGCCGGGCCGGCGCCGATCAGCGCCGGGGCCGGGCCGGACGGACGGAACCCGGCGTCTGCTACCGCCTGTGGGACGAGCCGGAAACCCGCGCCCTGACGCCTTTTGCCACGCCGGAGATCCGGGAATGCGATCTGTCCGGTCTCGCCCTTGCCCTCGCCGAATGGGGCGTCCGGGATGCCACGGGTCTCGCTCTGCTGGACCCGCCGCCTGCGGGTGCCTTTCAGGAGGCCCGGGCCCTGCTGCAGCGGCTGGGGGCCCTGACGGCAACGGGCGATCTGTCACCCCACGGACGAAACCTTGCGGCACTGCCTCTGCCCCCGCGGCTGGCCGACCTGGTGGTGCGGGGAGCGGCCTGTGGACAGGCACCCCTCGCCGCCGGGCTGGCAGCGATTCTGACGGAGCGCGGCCTCGGCGGCACCTCCACGGACCTGTCAGACCGGCTGAGACGGTTCCAGTCCGACGGATCGCCCCGCGCCCGGGACATTCGCCAGCTGGCGGACCGCTGGGCGAGGACGGCCATGTCGATGATCCCGGCCGCCGGTTCGCGGAGTGGTGTCCGGAGCCTCGACATCAGCCTGCTGGTGGCCCATGCCTTCCCGGACCGCATTGCCCAGCGGCGAGAGGGCAGCGACGGGGAGTTTCGGCTTGCCAGCGGCCGGGGTGCCCGGCTGGACGCCACCGATCCCCTGGCCCGGCAGGACTGGCTGGCGGTCGCGGAGCTTTCCGGCACAGGTCAGGCCAGCGACCGGATCACGCTGGCTTGTCCCATTGATCCCGCCGCCCTGGCCGCCGCCTTCGATGACCAGCTCGATCACCGGGAAGAGGTGGAGATCGACAGCGCCGGCCGGGCGCGACTGCGGCGCCAGACCCGGATCGGGGAACTCGTCCTGACGGACCGGATCGTGGAACGCCCAGATCGCAGGCGGCTGGCCGAGGCCCTGCTCGACCACGTCCTGTCTCGCGGGCTCCAGACCCTCGACTGGGGGGATGCGGCCGAAGACCTGCGGCGACGGGTGGGGTTTGTGTCGGGCCTCGCCGCGGACGGTGACTGGCCGGATCTGTCCTTCGAAGCCCTGGCCTGCGACGGGACGGGCTGGCTGATGCCCTTGCTGGAGCAGGGAGGGCTGGCCGCCGTGTCGCCATCGGCCCTCAATGACATGCTCCGCGAGCGGATCGGCTGGACCAGTCTGCGGGAGCTCGACCGCCTTGCGCCGGAGAGGTTCACGACCCCGGCCGGGCCGTCGCACAGGATCGACTACGGGGCCGACGGCGGACCCCGGGTGGAAGTCCGGGTTCAGGAGCTGTTCGGTCTCAGGACACATCCCGGCGTCGGCGGCGGGCGGGTCCCTCTGACCCTTGCCCTGACAAGTCCGGCGCATCGCCCGATCCAGATCACCCGGGACCTGCCGGGCTTCTGGGCCGGGTCGTGGCGGGAGGTGCGGACAGAGATGAAGGGCCGCTACCCCCGCCATCCGTGGCCCGAGGATCCGGCCGCGGCCGTCCCCACGACCCGGGCCAAGCCCCGCGGATCCTAGGTCGCGGCGTAGATCATGATGCCGGTGGCCACGGCCAGGTTGAGGCTGTCCGCCCGACCCCGCATGGGAATCTTGACATTGACGTCGCATAGTTCAGCCAGGGCCGGGGGCAGACCCTGCTGCTCGTTGCCCATCAGGATCATGTTCGGCGCCCGGAACGGCGCGGCGCGGAAGTCGTGGGTCGCCGTCAGCAGGGTGCCGATCACCGAGCCGGGCCACCTTGCCCGCAACGCCGTGAAGGACGGGACGTCCGCCTTGTAGATCGGGACGGCGAAGATCGACCCCATGGTCGCGCGGACGGCTTCCACCGAGTAGGGATCGCAGCACTCGCCCACGAGAATCACGCCGCCACATCCGGCCGAGTCCGCCGTGCGGATGATCGTTCCGAGGTTTCCCGGGTCGCGGACGGCCTGAAGGGCGACCCAGCACGGGGCCGCGGTCGGATCCAGCGACGCCGGATCGGCGAACGTCTGATCGAAGATCGACACGACGGTCTGCGGATTGTCCCGGCGGGACACCTTTTCGAGGATGTCACGGGTGACCTCGATCACCTCGCCACCCTGCTCGGCGGTGAAGGCGGCGAGGCGGCGGAGCAGAGGATGCTCCGTCGCCTCGGGCCCGAACATCAGCACCCGCGGCGCGCGGCCCAGTTCCATGGCCTCCGCCGCGATCTTCAGGCCTTCGGCAAGGAACTGGCCGCTGGCATCCCGTTCCTTGCGCAGATGCAGGCTGCGGGCAGCCTTGACCGTGGGATTGGTGAGGGAGCTGATCTGTCGGTAGGCGGGGCGGGTCATTCGCTGTCTCCGCCCATTTGATCGGCGATGGCCGGTCCGAGCCAGCGGGCAAAGAACGACAGGCCGAGCGCCCGTCCGTCGCTGTCGCCCTCGCAGAGGGCCAGCTCTCCCCAGTCGATGCGTCCGCCCCTCGGACCGATATCCCCCGCCATCAGATGGGCCAGGGACAGGCCGGATACCCGCGCTGCATACGCGTTCAAAAGGAGGAAATCGGCCTCGGGGGCCAGCAGGGCCGTGCAGGCGGCGGCCAGCTCGGGCAGGTCCTCGAACAGGCGCCAGACCTCCCCGGTCGGGCCGCGGCCGTATTTCGGCGGGTCCAGGATGATGCCGTCATAGAGGGAGCCGCGTTTCAGCTCCCGCTGCACGTAGCGTCGGGCGTCCTCGCAGATCCAGCGGACGGGAGCCTGCTCGAGCCCCGACTGGACCGCGTTGTCCCGGGCATAGCCGATGGCCTTCTTCGAGGCGTCCACATGGGTCACCGACGCTCCGGCCGCAGCGCAGACCAGGCTGGCCACGCCGGTGTAGCCGAACAGGTTGAGGATCCGCGGTGCCGGTCGACCCGAGGCGATCCGATGGCGGACCGCCCGGTCAAGCCAGGCCCAATTGGCGGCCTGTTCCGGGAAGAAGGCCAGATGGCGGAAGGGGGTCAGACGGGCGGTGAACCGCACCTCCCGCCAGCACAGGGGCCAGGTCTCCGGCGGCGGGCGACCGGAAAACCGCCAGCGACCGGTGTCTTCTTCGTCGGAGGGATCGAAGATGGCGTCGGCGCCGTCCCAGGCCCGGCTGTCCCGTCGGGGTGGCCACCAGCACTGGGGCTCGGGCCGCACGACGGTGACGCGGCCGTACCGCTCCAACTTGCGACCCCCGCCACTGTCCAGCAACGCATAGTCATCCCAGGGCTGGGTGCGCAGGGTCGTCGCGTCGGCGGCGAGGAGGGGGCGGTTGGTGTTCACCGCTGCCAGATAGGCCAGACTCCGCCACCTCGTCCAGTGGCGGGAGCACGGGGAGGAGGGGCGGTTCACCGGTTCTGCGGGCGGGCTCCGGTGCGTGGTCGGTCTTGTCCCAGTGATGTGGACAGACCCGCAGCTGCCACAGGGCCCGCACCAGGGCGAGGGACTGAAGGGGCCAGAAGGCGGCCGCCAGACCGAGGCTGGTCCACGGGATCCCCGTCCCGGTCCGGCGCGCGCCGACCGCCATGGAGATGACGGCGCTGCCCCAGCCCAGTCCCAGCACGAGCAGATCGCCGGGGGCCAGGGTGCCACCGCCCAGCGGAACGAGGATCAGCAGCAGTGTCATCGGGCCATGCACGCCGGCGGCACCGATCCCGCAGCCGAGAGACAAGATCAGCGACACCGTCCCCCGCCATCCCAGGACCGCCGGATTTCGGCTGTGGACCCCGACGGTCTGCATGTGTCCCTTCAGCCAGCGGGACCTCTGGGCCAGCCAGGGACGAACCGAAGGTGTCGCCGATTCCATCGTCGGCAGGCGCAGCATCCCGGCCCGATACCCGGCCGCAGCCAGGCGAAATCCCAGGTCCGCATCCTCGGTGACGTTCCACGGATCCCAGCCTCCCAGGGCTTCAAGCACGGATCGGCGAATGTGATTGCTGGTCCCGCCCAGGGGAAACGGCAGGCCGAGACGGGTGAGAAACGGCAGGATCACTTCGAACAGGGCCGCATATTCGAGGCGGAACTGGCGCGCGATTTCCAGGGCCTGAGGCGCGACGGACACCCGCAGGGGCGACTGCAGGACCGCCAGATCGCCACCTCCCCGGGCAAAACCGGTGGCGGCTTCCCGGAGCTGGCGGGGATGCGGGCGATCCTCCGCATCATAGACGACCAGCAGGTCGCCCCGGGCCATGGCGAGGGCGGCGTTGAGCGCCCGGGGCTTGGTCCGTGGCGCATGGCCCTCGGCAAAGGCGAGCTGCAGCCCCAGATGACGCCCTACCCGCCAACAGGCTGCGACGGTGGCCACGTCATCGGCCTCCACTGCGGCAATGATCTGAAGTCGGTCGCGGGGATAGTCGAGGGCCTCCATGGCAGCGATGAGCTGAGGCACGATGGCGGCCTCCCGGTAAAGGGCGAGGATCACCGTGTAGACGGGCCAGACCCGCTCGTCGGGTATCGGAGCGGCCGGCATTGCATCCTGTCTCGGGACAGCACAGGCCACCAGCCGGACGGTCGATATGACCAGGATCCCGGACCCCAGCCCGATCCGCAGGACCGACCATAGGGAACCGGTCAGCCAAAGACATCCTGCGAGCGTGATGATCACCACGAGGAGCCAGGCCTGTACCGGGGTCAGCCCTGCCGCCGCGGCCTGCCGATCTGGATCCGGACAGGCGAACAGCGGATATGGCAACGCGCTGACGGACTGGCCCACGGCACCCCTCCGGTCTTCACATCCGCCGAATCATAGGGACCCCGATCACCGGGATAAGCGTCCACAGGTTGCCGTGGTCCTGTGGACAACCAGAGCCACCGCGACACAGGCGCGCACTTTGCGTTTCCGTGACAATCGCCGTATTTCAGGAGAAGAGTGGTCTGGGGTCAGGGACGGGGTGTGCGTGTGAATTCAACAGTGCTGACAGCGAAGGCAAACCCGAGGTCCCAGCGGAAGGCCAAGGGACACGGCCACCTCCGCAGAGCAGAAATCCTCGCGGCGGCGGAGCGGATTTTCGTCGAATGCGGCTACGAGGGCGCGACCATACGCCGCATCGCCGATGAGGTAGGTGTGTCATCCACCGCCCTTTACATGCACTTCCGCGACAAGAGCGAGATCCTGGTGGAGATCTGCGCCGAGACCTTTTCGCGGATGATCACGGCCAATGCGGAACTGGCAGCCCGGGAGATGGATCCGGTGGAACGCGTGCGGGCCATGCTGGAGGCCTATGTGCGGTTCGGCTTCGAATATCCCAATGCCTACCAGCTGGTGTTCTGCCCGAACCCCGCGGATGTGCCGGAAGACAAGCTTTCGACCCTCACCGAGCTCGGAAACCAGTGCTTCCAGCTCTTCATCGGGGCCGTGGCGCGCATTCGCGAATCCGGACGCCTTCGGACGACGGACGTGGACGCGGCGGCGCAGGTGCTGTGGGCTGCACCCCATGGTCTTGTGTCCCTGATGATCAGCCAGACCACCTTCGAGTGGGCGGAGCGGGAGACCCTCGAGCGGCTCATGCTCGACGCGATCTTCTCCGGCCTGGTGAAGGAGGCATGACCGCGCCGTCCGGACTGGCGGTCTCCCTGGCCGACATCGAGGCTGCGGCCGGCCGGTTGCAAGGCTTTGCCGTGCGGACGCCGCTCCTGCGGCACGACGCCCTCGATGCCCTGGCGGGCGGTCGGCTGTTCATCAAGGCCGAGCCCCTGCAGCGGACCGGATCGTTCAAGTTCCGGGGTGCCTACAACCGCCTCCGGCAATTGGAGCGGGAACAGCTGCAGGCCGGCGTCGTCGCCTTTTCCTCGGGCAACCACGCCCAGGGGGTCGCCGACGCCGCTGCCCTGGTGGGCTGCCCGGCGCACATCCTGATGCCATCCGACGCC
>CAIQUG010000089.1 GCA_903874895.1 uncultured Caulobacterales bacterium
GACCCGGTCCGTCAGCGGGTCCGCCGGATCTCGCTGGGCGTGACACCGGCCTTGGTCTTCATGAAACGTGAGAATGCGGTGGAGTCGGCGAAGTGCAGCCGTTCTGAAATCTCTGATGCGGTGAGCTGGGAATTCCGCAGGTAGCGGGTCGCAAGCTCGATCCGGACCTGATCGACAATCCCCTGGAAGGAGGCTCCGCGGCGCGCCAGCCGGGCCTGCAGGGTGCGCGCGCCGATGCCCAGCTCGTTGGCGACGCAGGGCAGGTCGAACCGGCCGGACGGCAGCAGGGCACGGACGGCCAGTTCGGTCCGGACCTCGTCCGCCGTCGTCTCGCCGAGGGCCTGCATGCGCAGGGCCGAGCCCAGTACCCGGTGGGCCCGCTCGCTGGGATTGCGCATGGGCCGGGCGCAGCTGAGGTGGTCGATGACCAGGGCATCGCGGTCCTGGTTGAACATCACGTCGGCCCTGAAGGCCCGGCGATGGGCCGAGACGTCGGCGGGCGCGGCATGACGGAACTGCACCGCCGCGGGCTGCCAGGACGGCCCCAGGCACTGGCCGAGCTCGAAGCAGAAGCAGGCCAGCCCCAGTTCCATCAGCTGGCGAACCGGCGCGTCGCCGGTCATGCGCAGGTCGTAGCAAAGGGCCCGTCCGGCACTGTCGTCCCGCAGATGCAGGGACATGGCGGTGGAGAACGATGCGATGTTGGCGACGATGTCCTCGAGGCCTTCGGAGATGCTTCCCGCGCTCCGCGCCAGCACCCACAGGGGGCCGAGAATCTGCAGACCCTGGCGACGGGCCAGACGCAGGCCGAAATCGTCCGCGCCACAGTGGCGGGCCGCCAGTTCGAAGTAGGTCGCCGCGGTCTCGCAGTCGACGGACAGGTCGGCCATGGCCAGCGCCCGGGGATCCAGTCCGGCCGCCCGCGCGACGCGATCCGGTGATCCACCCAGTTCGGTGATCAGGTCGCCCGAGCCGCTGAGCGCGATGCTCTTGATCCTCCCGAGCTCCATGTATTCATTCCCTTCGCACAAATGGTCTGTTCATGTCCGCAAATTGTCCAAACCAATCAGGTGTACATCCCATAGCATGATCTTTCCATGCGCTGTTGTGGAGTCGTGAACAGGAATCGAATATTGCGCCGCAACATTTGATTTCTGCGATGCGGCGAACGCTTACGCAGAACAGGAATTTCAGATTTCCATCACAATGGATTGATGGGCTGTTTGAACATTCTGCGCCAACAACATCCGACGTCCCATGACGGCACCGAACAAGCCGGGGCAGCGCCACTCAAAGCGGGAGCCCCTGTCCCGCGTCACCCGTCCGGCAAGGGGCCGCTGGCGGGAGGGGACGTTTCCGGTGGCGCGGGGCGGATGACCAGCGAAACGCAGACAAAGCTGATGATCAGCAACAGCAGCCAGGCCCCGAACTTGGACACGGGCGCAAAGACCAGTCCGACGGCAGGGCCGGCATGGGGATAGACCCATGTCCGGGTCAGCACGCCCACATTCTCGGCCAGCCAGAGGAATCCGGCCGTCAGGCAGGCGCTGAGGGCAAAGGGCATCCGCCGATAGACCCTGTCGACACGAAACCAGACCGTGGTGCGCCCGTACAGGGCAAGCGCCGCCAGCAACAGGGGAATGCGCGCGTCCGGCAGGACGTGGTGGCTGAAGAAGTTTGCATACACCAGGGCCGCGAGCCCGATCGTGGCCCAAAGGGGCGGATAGCGCTCGAAGCGCATGTGGCAGACGCGGATCGACCGGGCGATGAAGGACCCGACCGTCCCGTACATGAATCCGGTGAACATCGGCACGCCGCCGATGTGGAACAGGGAGGGCTCGGGATAGGTCCAGGATCCGACCCGGGTCTTGAAGACCTCCATCACCGTGCCGACCACGTGGTACAGGGCGATGACCTTCAGTTCCTCCAGACTTTCCAGGCCGCTCCAGATCATGCCGATCTGGATGAGGACCGCCAGGATCAGCAGCAGGTCATACCGGGCGAGGGGCGCATCGGCCGGCCAGAGCCCGTGGGTCAGGATCAGCAGGGCCAGCATGGCCGCACCGAACAGGCACGACCACGCCATCTTCAGGCCGAACAGCAGAAACTCCGCCAGCGGGTCCGGCAGACGCCGGAAGGCCCGGCGGACCCGGATGCGCCACGGCTCGAGCACCGGTCCCAGGGAAAAGGCGTTCTGATCCCGACCCGCATCACCTGCCTTCATCGTCGCTTTCATCCCCGGATGGCCCTGCCTGACTGCGGATCGAGTATCGGCTTGGTGACTTCGGCCGCAGAGGCGCAAGGCCCGCAACCCGTCCCCCGGTGCGCGCGCCTTGTCCACGTCGACCGGAGACCGTGCCGTCCTCGCAGGCTACCGGCCCGTCGCGATCTCTGCCGAGGCCACCATCTCCCAGCCCGTGGCCGTTCGTTTCCAGGTATCAAGCCACATCCGGTGCGCAGTCACCTCGGTGCCTGGGCTGGTGTCGTCCTCCGTCCCCCGCGCAACGGCGGTGTCGCCGTGCACGCGCACCGTCACGGACGTGATCCGGGACGACGTCTGATGCGGCTCGCTCCGCACCTCCGCCAGCATGCCCGCCTTGTCCGTGACCTTGCCGTCCGACCCGAATCCGATGAAGGCGTCGGCCAGGATGTGCCCGGCGGTTCCGACGTCGCCGGTCACAAAGGTCTGGGAGTACCGCGTCTCGAGATCGGCGATCTGTTCGGCGACCGTGGCCGGCTCGGTGGCCGCGGCCGGATAGGCCAGGCTCATCGCCATCATGCCGCCCACCAGGGTTACGACCCTCGTCCGTTCCCGTTTCATCAGTCTGCCTCCACACGGCTGCCCGTGGACCGGGCGAAGGTCCGCGAGCTGAGGAGGCGAGCCTAGCCGACCCCGCACACGCCGCAAGGCTGGCGTTTTTCCGCCACCCGCGTTAGCAGACCCGCATGATCCGCCTCGACAACATCTCCAAGCAGAATGGCCACCAGATCCTGTTCATCGAGGCGTCGATGGGCGTGCAGAAGGGGGAGAAGGTCGGGCTGGTCGGCCCGAACGGGGCGGGCAAGACCACCCTCTTCCGCATGATCACAGGTCAGGAGCCCCCCGACGACGGCCTGGTCGTCATCGATCCGGGCATGACCATCGGTTATTTCAGCCAGGATGTGGGCGAGATGTCCGGGCAGAGCGCCGTCGCCGCCGTGATGGATGGCGTCGGGCCCGTCAGTGCGCTGGCCACGGAGATGGCCGAGCTCGAGGCGGCCATGGTCGATCCGGACCAGGCCGATGCCCTGGATGCCATCATCGAGCGTTATGGCGAGGTCCAGGGGCGCTTCGAGGAACTGGACGGCTATGCGCTGGAGGCCCGCGCGCGGGAGGTGCTGGCGGGCCTGAGCTTCAGTCCCGAACGGATGGAGAGCGACGTCGGCCTGTTGTCCGGCGGCTGGAAGATGCGCGTGGCGCTGGCCCGGATCCTCCTGATGCGGCCCGACGGCATGCTGCTCGACGAACCCAGCAACCACCTCGATCTGGAAAGCCTGATCTGGCTCGAGGCCTTCCTGAAGGCGTATGACGGTGCGCTGCTGATGACCTCCCACGATCGGGCGTTCATGAACCGGATCATCGGCAAGGTCGTGGAGATCGATGGCGGCTCGCTGATCACCTATTCGGGGGATCTCGACTTCTACGACCAGCAGCGCGCGCTCAGCGAACAGCAGCGCCAGGCCCAGTACGAGCGGCAGCAGGCGATGCTGGCCAAGGAAATCAAGTTCATCGAGCGGTTCAAGGCCCGCGCCTCCCACGCCGCCCAGGTCCAGAGCCGGGTGAAGAAGCTCGACAAGATCGACCGGGTGGAGGCCCCGCGCCGCCGCCAGACGGTGCAGTTCGAGTTCCGCAGTCCACCGCGGTCGGGGGACGACGTCATCAGCCTGCGCGCCGTCCACAAGGGCTATGGTGCCCAGCCGATCTATCAGGGCCTCGATTTCCTGGTGCGCCGCAAGGAACGCTGGTGCGTGCTGGGGGCCAACGGCGCGGGCAAGTCGACCCTGCTGAAGCTGGTGGCGGGGGACATCGCGCCGGACAAGGGCGCCGTCACCATCGGGGCCAGCGTCCGCATGGGCTATTTCGCCCAGCACTCCATGGACCTGCTGGATGGGGAGGAGACGGTGTTCGAATCCCTCGACGGGGCCTTCCCCCAGGCGGGACAGGGGGCCCTGCGCACGCTGGCGGGGTGTTTCGGCTTCTCCGGTGACGATGTGGAAAAGCCCTGCAGGGTGCTGTCCGGCGGGGAGAAGGCCCGGCTGGTCATGGCTCGGATGCTGTTCGATCCGCCGAACCTGCTGGTGCTGGACGAACCCACAAACCACCTGGACATGACCACCAAGGAGATGCTGGTGGCGGCGCTTGCGGATTTCGAGGGCACCATGCTGTTCGTCTCCCACGACCGCCACTTCCTGGCAGCCCTGTCGAACCGGGTGCTGGAGCTGACGCCCGAGGGCATCCACCAGTATGGCGGCGGCTATACCGAATATGTCGCCCGCACAGGCCAGGAGGCCCCGGGCCTGCATCCGGGCGGCTAGGGACCTCAGCGGACGCCGAGGCTTGCCGCCGGGTAGCGGGACACCGTTCCACCCTTGTAGTCCGCCAGCCAGATGCCGTCGAACGCCCAGGCCAGGGAGTCGCCACCCGGTCCGGTCCACTGGCGGACAATCCGGTGCGTCTGCCCGTCGATCCGGGTGAGGGGCGTGTCGATCAGGGTCGGCCAGACCTGCCCGGCGCCATAGGCGATGTCACCGCCCGGCCCCACAAGACCGGCAGCGATCCGCGCCACGACGACCCGGGTGGCCATGTCGATCTTCACGACCTCGCCGGTGCCCTGCAGGATCACCCAGATCGCACCCCCGCCGCTGGTGAGGAACCGAGGACCCGCCCCCACGGGAACGGTCGCCAGCACGGTCCCGCTCGCGGCCTCCAGCGCCGTGACGACGCCCGAATCGTGTCCGGTGATCCAGACGACCCCGTCCCGGTAAAGGGGATTGAACGAACCGGCGGGGACCTGCAGCGTCCGGCGCAGGTGTCCCGTCGCGGCATCGATTTCCGCCAGACCGCCTTTGGCGTCCGTCGCCATCCACAGGCTGCCGCCGCCCGCGGTGATCCCGCCCTCGGCTGCAGCCGGGCCGATGGGCAGGACGTCCTCCAGCTGGTTGGTCTTCAGGTCGATCCGGGCGAGGGCGTTCGGCTTGCCGCACAGGGGCACCCACAGGTGTCCCGCCGCCACGGCGAGCCCGGCGCAGGCCTCCCCCGGCAGCGGCACGCTGGCCAAGATCCGGTTGGCGACCGGGTCCATGCGGTGCACGGCGAAGGGGCCCGTGCTCGCCACCCAGACGGAGTCGCCGTCGGGCAGCACCCAGTCGGCTGTCTTGCCGACATGGAGCACCGCCGCCGGCTTGAGGTCGGCGAAGGGGGCCTGCGGCCGGTCCGGCGCGGGGGGTGTGCCGGTGGCGAGAAGGAGGGCGAGGGTCGAGGCGGCAAGGGATGAAATCATGCGCGCAGCCTGATCCCGGTTGTGCCGCGCATCAAGCGCAATTCGGGTTTCCAGCCTTGTCGCGGGTGGCGAAGCCTGCACAGTCTGGCGCGTGAGGGAGGCGCGCGACAGTGGAGAACGGGCTGCTCGGACGACGGATCGCGATCATCGGCAATTCCGGATCCGGCAAGTCGACCCTCGCCCGCGCCCTGTCGCAGCATCTGGGCGTCCGTCACATCGAACTCGATGCCTTGAACTGGGGCCCGAACTGGACGGCGCTGTCGATCGAGGATCCCGAGGCCTGGGCCAACGCGGTCGCCGGTGCCATAGCCGGCGACGGCTGGATCACGGATGGCAACTATTCCCGGGGCGCACTGCCCCAGATCCTGCCCCGCGCCACGGACGTCATCTGGCTGGACTACGACCGGTGGGTGATCATGTCCCGGGTCCTGCGCCGCTCCCTGGACCGGGCCCTGTCCCGGCAGGAGCTGTGGCCGGGAACCGGGAATCGGGAGGCCTTTCATCGCTGGCTGCAGAAGGATCATCCGATCCGCTGGACGTGGGACACCTATCGCGACGGAAATGCCCGACGGGCCGCCCTGTTCGCGTCTCCTGAGCTGACCGCGGTGCGCAAGCACAGGATGCGGACGCCTGGGGACACCCGCCGCTGGCTCGCGCAGGCGTCCGGTCCGGGCGATGGATCGCGGCCCACATCCGGCGTCGCCGTCCCCGGGCGGATGGACTAGGCTGCCGGGAGCCCCGCCGGAGGACACGAAATGACGGCCCACACCTTCACCGAGATCCGCTACGAGCGGCCGACCGAGCGGGTCGCGCGCATCGTCCTGGCTCGCCCGGACAAGCGCAACGCCCAGGACATGAAGATGCTCTACCAGCTGAACGCCGCCTTCGATCTGGCAGTGCAGGACGACGCCGTGCGGGTGATCATCCTGGCGGCGGACGGGCCGCACTTCTCGTCGGGGCACGACCTGTCGGACGGGGCCTCCCGGGTGGGCGACCACGGACCGCCGGTGACCGGCCACGGGGGCTTCTCCCTGCCGGGACCGGAGGGCTATTTCTCCCGGGAGGAGGAGATCTATCTCGGC
Source organism: uncultured Caulobacterales bacterium (assembly GCA_903874895.1). Classification (GTDB taxonomy): domain Bacteria; phylum Pseudomonadota; class Alphaproteobacteria; order Caulobacterales; family Caulobacteraceae; genus CAIMFV01. The sequence continues at coordinate 6,623 of CAIQUG010000089.1, forward strand.
TTGTGCTGGCGCTGGCGCAACCTGCCCAAGCCGACCATCGCCCAGGTCCAGGGAAAGGTCATTGCGGGCGGCCTGATGCTGGTCTGGCCGTGCGACCTGGTCATCGCCTCGGAGGATGCGGAGTTTTCCGATCCCGTGGTGGCCTTCGGCGTCAACGGGCACGAGTTCTTCGTCCATGCCTGGGAGCTGGGCCACCGCAAGGCCAAGGAGATGCTGTTCACCGGAGAACCCATCACCGCCGAGGAGGGCAGGGTGCTGGGCATGGTCAACCAGGTCGTCCCCCGCGAAACGCTCGAAGCCTGTACCCTCGAGATGGCCGAGAAGATCGCCCAGCGCCCGACCGTGGGCCTGAAGTTCGCCAAGCTCAGCGTCAACCAGTCCCTCGATGCCCAGGGCATGTGGACGGCGGTCCAGTCGGCCTTCAACCTCCATCACGTGGCCCACGCCCATAACTGGGTGCTGCATGGCCAGGTGATCGATCCGGCCGGGGCCGAGGTTGTTCGCAAGCAGGCGAAGGCCCGGGCGAAACCGGCCTAGCTTCGCGCCGACCTGCCGCAACCCGGCCTGGACGGCTCCCGGCGCAAAGCGTGGCACCGGACATTTGAGCGGGGTCTCGGGAGCTCCGGCTTTCAGCACCTGCGCTGATGTCTGACAGAGGCCGCCGGATTCTGCTCATCCGAAATGTCTGGCGTTTCAATATGAGAAGGTATCTGAGATCAATATCCCAAAATATAATAGTAAAAAGGCGTTTTCGTTTGTGCTGCGGCAAATAATTGTATTCAAAAACTCATTTCGTAATAATATATAATTTTGTGAAATTTATATACTGATTTAATTGACGAGTAATTTTTTTTGATTACACATTCAAGTAGCGGCCAACTGGGGATCAAGACATAAGGTCGCTGAAGTATTTGTAATAACTATGATCGCGATGGCGACGTCGTCGTCAAAGCTTGAACCGGCAGCGTTTGTTCGGCCGGCAAGCCACACGACGGCGTCGCCCTTTTTCCGAGTCGTCCAAGGGGAGGGCTGACAGGGGCATGAACGCGACAGAGGCGATCCTGGGCGTTGATAAATGGATCGCAGACCATCGGCTTTGGGCATCCGCAGTCCGGCGCGGCCTCGAGCAGGAGCAGGTCCCCTGCGCTCCGGATATCTTCAGCAGGGGAGATACGGTGCTGAACGACTGGATCGCCGAACTGGCAATGTCCGATGTCGTGGTGCGCTACGAATACGTGTCCGTCGCGGGGGCATTCTCCGACCTGAAAAGTGTCATCGGGCAGATCGCGGTCGAGCGGCAGGGCTTCACGCGCTCGAGCTGGCCGGCATTGCTCTGCCCACGGAGCATCCTGAGCGCCCGGATCTGGAATGCGACGGTTGCTCTGCTCCTTCTGCGGCAGGCGCTGATCATCAGGTTCCGGAACAGTCCCGTTTGATCCGTCCGGAGCGGAACACCCGACCGATGCCAGATGGACCGTTGGCCCACAGGGAATGGAAGCAAATATGAATCCACGGCAGTTCTTCATCTATTGCCCGAGCTGCGGCAACAAGTCGCGGGCCAGTGAATTGGGAATCAAGGTTCAGCCGGTGATCCGATGTCGTTGCGGTGCCACGTTCTACTATGACCTGATCACCCGATCTCCGTTGCCGTCGGTCCCACGGGTGCCCGCCTCGCAGTGAGGTGCCGAGCCCCGGGCCCCGGCCCTGCTCGGTCAGAACCGTTGCAGTCCGGTCTGTAGCGCGCTCACGTGGGCGTTTTCCGGGTTGATCACGTAGAGGGAGTCCGGCTCCTGCTGAAGGATCCCGATATCCGCGAGTTTCTTCAGTTTCCGGCGCACCGTCTCCTTCGGGATGCCGGTCAGCTGGGAAAGAACACCGAGAATGGCGTGTGCTTCCATTGGCGGTGATCCATGACGCAGGCTGTCGGAATGACCCACGAGCATCAGCGCCAGGAGGATCATGGCCTCCTCGGATCCAAGCCCGGTCCGGTCAGAAAAGCCGCCGAGCAGCAGCAGAAGCTGCCGGATGACCGCATGCTGGCGGGCAAGGTCGATCGAAGTCTCCTCAGCAACGTCTGACACTGCAGTCACGATCTCCAAACAGGCACCCCGACTTCGAAGCGCCGACCCAAATGCGTATACACTGATCGCGATCGACGGATAATAAACAATTGACGTGCGGCGATCAATTTTTCCGAAAATTTACCAAGTAGGCATTTAACAATAAGTTTTATCACATCAGAATACGGCTTCATGCGAAATCAATCGCACAAACTGTGAGCATTTAAGCCTGGAAAATCAATTTTATGCCCTTGTGGAGCGTGGGTGTTCAATATAGTTACATCGATTACAAATCGCTATGCGGAGTTCTGGCGCGAGGAGCGGCAATCCAATGTATGGACTGATCCACAGGGCGGTACGCCAGATGGCGACGGATCGTCTGGGGGCGGAACAGTGGCGGGTGCTGTCCCGTGCCGCGGATGTTCATGACGACGACATGATCAGCGCGAAGGTCTATTCCGACGAGACGACCATGCGGCTGATCGGGGCCGTCAGTGCTGAACTCGATGTTCCCATGGAGGACATGCTCGAGCAGTTCGGACAGTACTGGGTCAGGTTCGCGGGGGAGAGTGCCTATGCCCCTATGCTGGACCTCGCCGGGAGCAACCTGCTCGATTGTCTCTTCAATCTCGACCGGCTGCATTCCGGCATCAAGCTCACCCTGCCGGACGCGGAGTTGCCGTCGTTCAGCGTGCTCGATCACGGTCGAGGATATGTCAACGTTCGCTACAGTTCGGTCCGGGTCGGTCTTGAACCCTTCGTGAAGGGGTTGCTGGCCGGGCTTCTGGCGCGGTTCGACCTCGTCGGCAGTGTCGTGGCGATCGGTCCCTCGGACCTTGGCATCGTGTTTCACGTCGTGTTCGAAAGCTAGGTCGGACCCATGGCACTCAGCTTGAATTTCAATGTTCTCGGACGCCTGTACCCGGCGTATCTGGTCACGGACTACGACTTCCGGATCCGCTCCGTCGGCCCGTCCATTACCCGGGCATTTCCGGATGTGGCCGCCGGCGACATCCTGTGGGACCACTTCACGGCGGAGCGTCCGATCGGGCAGTTCGATGTCACCCGCCTGCTCAAGACCCGGGAGCAGGTCTGGCTGCTCGGCCTTCATGGCCTGAAGCTGCGGGGCGTGATCGTGGATCAGGCAGACGAGCTGTTCTTCCTGGTGAACTATGCGCCGGCGTCCCTGCGATCGGATGCGGGTTACCAGTTGCAGATGTGGGATTTCTCCCCGGCCGATGCGACGCTGGATGCCTTGATCGCCGTCGAGGTGCAGAAGGCGCTGATCGCCGAGACCCAGGATCTTCTGAAGGAGCTGTCCGCTGCGCGAGATGCCGCGGAGGCGTCCCAGGCGGAGACCGAGGATTATTATTCCGCCGTCATCCGCACCCTGTGGACGCCGGCGCAGGGCATCGGCGGGGCAGGTCGGCTTGTGGAATCCGCGGCGGGCATCGAACCGGGCGGCACGGTGGAGGACTTCGTCCAGAAGAGCGGTGACGAAGTCTACACCATCATGGATGACCTTCTCCGGGACGCCGAAGCCCGGCGAGACGCGCGTCGCACCACGCTCGATCCGCTGGCGACCATCGCCGAGGCTGCCCTTTCGCGGGAGACCCTGTTCCGCGCAAAGGGCGTGGCGTTCCAGTTCGACGTGGACGGGACCGGTGGTCAGCTGTGCCTCGGTGATGCCCAGGCCCTGCGGGGGGTCGTCATCAGCATGCTTGAGCATGGGCTGGAACGGACGGACCGGGGCTGGGTCAAGCTGCATGCCGTCGTCGTTCCGGACGGGCCGCTCCTGCGGCTGCGGGTCGAATGCATGGATACCGGAGACCCGGCAGCGCCGCCGCAGGGCGACGCGGGGGCGGCGGCCGCCATCGCTGCGGGCGGGCATCTCGAACGTTTCACCCTCGCGGGCGTCGGCGTGAAGACGGAGTTTCAGGTTGCCTACACCCGAGCCAAGGCTGTCGCTCGGGGCACCGCTGCGCATCGTCACGCGGAGATGGCCGTCGCCGTGTCCGATGGAGCGCGCGCGCCGCGCCCCGCAACGGCACCGGACCAACCGCTTCGACTGCTGGTGGTCTGTGCCAATCTCATTGATCGCCGCCTGATCGAGGCACTTCTCGCTCCGCCGAAGGTGGCGCTCGTCGTGGCAGAGAGCGACAGCGAGGCCATGAGCCTGTGGCGGGACGAGCCCTTCGACGCGGCGTTCCTCGACCTCCAGGCCCTGGACTGTGATGGATTGACGACGGCGAGGAAGATGCGCGACGTGGAACGGGACGCTGCGAGGCTGCCGGCCCCCATCGTCATCATGAGCCATCAGGTCGTGCTCGACCACCTCGACGTGGAGGCAACGGCGCACGTCAACGCCTTCCTGACCAAGCCGATCTCCCCCACCGATCTGACGGACATTCTGGCGTCCGTCGTTGGGCGAGCGGTCTAGATCCTCGATCGCCCGCGGGCCGGACGGCATCAGTGAAGATGGGTCAGCTGGACGGTCAGGACGGCGATCAGCGCCCAGAGCAAAGCCGATGTGCTGAAGACCACGACGACCGCCGTTGCCGGTGACCACCGGTCTTCGGCATCCGGTCGAATCTCGGGGTCCCGGGTCCACATGGCGGACGCGTCGCGCCGGTTCGGCAACGGCCCATTCATCATGCCGGAACGATCAAGTCTCTCAAATGCCATTCCCGCCACCCGCCTCCGTCTTGAATGCGGAGGTCACAATAATTTTGCTTTTCTAAGCAAAGCATCCAAGTTGATATTGATCAATGGAAAACATATCCGATCAAATCCAAAAATCTATGTTATATCAAAAGTAATATCGGCATGAATACTCTGATTTGATCGTGGAAGTTTTCTTGTTCACATTGGGTTTTTTGAATAGAGCCCCCTGCAATAGACGCCCAAAATGGGCGTGGCCGGTCTGGCGCTGCCAATTATTGCAGGATTTGTGTCAATATATTTCATCGACGGGCTTCGGGGGCTGCCCGACAGGTTCGCAGGCCGTTGAATGCCTTCCGGTTCGCTTCGGCCGGTCCCGGAATGCCATGGGCTGCCCGCTGCGGGGTCGTTGGCTCAGACCGGGTTGGTCTCCAGCCGCGTCATCCAGTAGTCCACGTCGAAGGTCGGGTCCTCGGCGAGATAGCGCCACAGGCGGATGCGGTTCACATATTCGAGCCGGCTCGTGTCCTGCTCGAACCAGGGTTCCGGCGTGGTGAGCACCGTGGCCACCGTGTTCGGCTCCGGGGCGGTCTTGCGATAGAAGATCGGCCGCTGCGGACCTGGTCCGGAATTGGGCGGCGGCAGATCCGACAGGTCCCAACGCCGTGTCTGTGGACCGCTGGCATGCATCCGGATCTTGAACATGAAGCGGGTGCGGTCCGAAAGGTTGACGCCGCCCCCGTGCCAGATGCCGTGGTGCAGGAAGAGCAGCGTCCCCGCCTCGCAGACCATGTGCTGCTGGCCGCGGATGTTCTGGTACCGGCCCAGCGCCACCTCGCTCACCTTGCGCAGGTGGGTTCCGGGTACGAACCGCGTGCCCCCCATCGGCCGGGTCACCGCGTGGGGATAGTACATGATCTGCAGGTCGAAGGCCGTCCGGGGATCGATGGTGGAGTCCTGGTGGGTGTGCTGCGAGACGTTCTCCCCCCCGCCGGCGGCGTGATAGGCCGGGGGAAAGGTCACGTGCAGGAAATGGTGGTCGAACACGGGCCGGTCTCCCAAGAGGCTCTCCACCGCCCCCCGTACCAGGGGCAGGTCGAGGAGGCGGGCCAGCGCGCTGCCGTGGGGATAGGCGTCGGCCAGCGGGGTCCCCGCGGCGACCTCGGGAATGGCGTTGGCCGCCAGGGCCTCACCATAGAGCTTGCGGATCCGGACCCCGTCCTGGGCCTCGGGGATCTCCCCGGCCTCGGCCATGAACTGCCGGTTGATGTCGTCGGGAACGACCCCGTCGAAGCGCAGGAAGCCCCGGGCCACGAAGCTGGCCATCTGGACGGAGGAAAGCAGGGGCCCTGACGTCACGGGTCGATCTCCACCAGCTGTTCGAAGAAGAACTCGTATTTCAGGTAGGCGAGGTCGAACTCCTCCCCCCGGGTATGGGGCAGGAGCTGCGACGCCTGGAACAGCCGCCAGCCGTCCCGCAGGGCCGCGAGGCCCGTGGCGTAGGGCGGCTCGTCCGCATCACCGGCCATGTGCAGGGTCTCGCCGGTTCCGTCATAGACGGCCCAGGCGACGGTGGGGGAATCGAGGGCGGAATTGGCGAGGTACAGCACCAGCACCTTCTGCCGCAGCGGGCGCGGGGCCGGTCTGTTCATGGCCGCACCGCGCGTGGTCCTTTTGCTCATGGTCCTTTCGGGGCCCCCAGCTTGCGGGCCAGGAACTCTGCGGTGGCCGCGTCGGCCTTGCGCCAGTTGGCGTCCCGCAGGAAGTCGTGGATGTCGTCGGGAATGATCAGCTCCTCATGGGGGACGCCCCGGTCCCGCAGGCGCCGGGCCAGGTCGATGGTCTGGCCCACGTGCACATTGCGGTCGTCATCCCCGTGGATGAACAGGACCGGAGAGGTCCAGCGGTCGACGTCCGCCACCGGAGACGCCTTGAAGGCCACGGCCAGGGCCGCCTCCAGATCGCCCTTCTCGTAGCGGATCGGCGGCGGGCCGCTCTCGTCGAAGCCGATGTCCCGGGACCAGTCATGGACCCCGTGCAGGTCGACGCCGGCCTTGAACACGTCCGAATTCCGGGCAAGGCCCAGGGCGGTCAGCAGGCCGCCGTAGGACCCGCCCCAGATGCCCAGGCGCTTGCCGTCCACGCCGGGCAGGCCGCCCAGGTAGAGGGCCCCGGACAGCACGTCCTGGTATTCCGACGAGCCGGCCCAGCCCCCCTTGGCCGGATGCTGGAAGTCGTAGCC
>CAIQUG010000090.1 GCA_903874895.1 uncultured Caulobacterales bacterium
CTGACACAGGCGCTGTCGACGGTGGTGACCACCCTCACCAACACAACGACGCTGACCTCTGACGTGGCCAAGACGGTGCCGGGCAGCTTCACCTTCCTCGGCACGACCGTCACGGTGACGCTGAACGAGATCGACCGCACGATCACGGCGACCACGACCTCCACCTCGGACGGGCACCATCTGGTCGTGTCCGTGAATACGGTCAAAGGTACGATTACGACGGAAACCCTGCTGGTCGACGCCAACGGCACCCAGGTCATCGGCACCCCGGTGGTGACGACCCTGACCCCGACCACGACGCTGTCGGGTGGTGAACTCGACCCGAACTACCACCCGGGCCTCGCGGGCAAGATCGCCGCGGCCCAGGTCTACGGCCAGGACATGGCCAGCTACAACCCGGGCAAGTCGGTCGTCGACTACACCCCGCGGATGATCAGCGAGACCATCACCACCGGCGGCCATGTCACCTATGACGCCAACGGCCACTACCAGAGCGGCGACGGCGTCGTCCTGCTGCACGACAAGAGCGGTCACCTGGTCTATTACACCGGCCAGACCCCGCAGGAACTGCAGGCGCTGGGCTTCCAATTCGACAGCACCAAGTTCATCGACACCCGCACCATCGCCTGGGGCGCGGCCATCGTCGACACCACCGTTCCCCTCGCGGCGGGCATGCCCGACGGGTCCGGCGGCGTGGCCCCCAACGGCGGCCCGAACCTGTACAGCGGCGCCGGCTACGGCGAGCTGGCGGTGGCCGGTCAGGTGGACAAGCAGAACACCGACTCCAACAACGTCACCGGCTTCGGCAACCACGAATATTTCTACGGCAACGTGGCCTCCATCGGCGGCAACGCCCCGAACAACCAGTTCATGATGCTGTTCGGCCAGTTCTTCGACCACGGCCTGGACTTCATCTCCAAGAACGGCACGGACGCGGCGGGCCACACGGTCACCATCACCATCCCGCTGGCGGTGAACGACCCGCTGTATGGTCAGATCGGCTCCGACGGTCGTCCTACCACCAGCATCACCCTCGTCCGCTCCACGGTGAACAACACCTGGCTGGTGGACGCGAAGGGCAATGTGCTGGACGGTCATATCGACGCCACCGACCCGACCATCACCCACGCCATCCTGAACGCCGACGGCTCCGTGGCGCATGACGCCAACGGCAACGTCATGTCCCGCGCGGGCTTTGACGGCATCTGGGGTACGGCGGACGACATCGCCAAGCTCGGCGGCGCCAATGGCGACCACCTGGATGGTGCGACGCTCGCAGCCCAGAATCCGACCTACATCAACCACACCTCGCCCTATATCGACCAAAGCCAGACCTATGGCTCCGTGGCCGATGTCACCTCCCTGCTGCGGGAATGGGTGAAGGACCCGAACACAGGTGAGTATGTCGCCAGCACGCACCTCTACGACGGCCACAAGACCGTCGCCTACACGGACGCCTTCGGCAACCAGACCACCAAGACCCTTCCGACCCTGAACGAACTGCGTCAGCAGGTGATCGACACCGGCCGTACGGCCCTGACCTGGGAAGATGTCAGCAGCGACCTGCGTCACCGGGACGCCCAGGGCCATGTGGCCCTCTATGACAACGCCGGGAACGCCATCGGTTACCTGGACGCGGACGCCTCGACCGTGGCTTCCGGCCACGCACACTACTATGCGTCATCCACTCATGCGGCCGGCGCCTCGATTGCCGATGCCGATCTCGCGTCGCTGATCACCCACAGCAGCACCGAGCCCCTGCTGCTCGACATGAACCCGATCCTGAACGGTGCCCATATCAATGCTTCGCCCCTCGGCGCGGCGGCGGTGTTGGCGCTGGATGCGTCGGCCAAGGCGACCTTCGGGCCAAGCGCCAGCTTCTCCGTTGGCGCGGATGGGGTCGTGACCCTGTCTTTCGGTCCGGGCGGGCCCTCCTACACGGGCCTGAACGCCCTGGCGCCTTGGGTCGACTTCTCGAACTTCAGCATTCTGAGCAGCGTAAACACGTTCAATATCCCGGGCATTACGTCCGGCCCGATCAACGCGGCGCTGCACGCCGCCGTGGGCGAACTGCTGATGGACTCGGTGGGCGACCACTATGTGGCCGGTGACGGCCGTGCGAACGAGAACTTCGGCCTGACCGCCATCCACCAGATCTGGCACGAGGAGCACGGCTTCCAGGTACAGAACCTTGAGGCGACCATCGCCAGCCTGATCCAGTCCAACCAGGCGCACATCGCCGACTGGCAAGTGGCGGTGACCAACACTGCGACCGCGCCGACCAATTCGAACGTCGGCATCAAGAACGGCCACTACGAAGCCACTGGCGGCGTGCTGGCCCGGGATACGGACGGCAACTTCTACGTCGCTACCGGGACGGTCCTCACCGATCAGGCGAACAGCAAGTTCGCGGGCTACGTGCTGGTCGACAACACCGCCCCGGCCAACATCGTCGGAGGCGTGATCACCAACGGCATCAACGCTGTCGGCAACTACACGATGGCCGATGGCTACATCTCCTGGAACAACGACGCCATCTTCAACGCCGCCAAGGTGACGGTGGAGATGGAATACCAGCACATGGCGGTGGACCAGTTCTCCCGTGCCGTGTCGCCGAACATCCAGGAATTCGCCGGCGTCTCCACTGCGCGCAACGCGGCGATCAGCCTTGAATTCGGTCAGGCCGCCTACCGCTTCGGGCACTCGAGCCTGAGGGAGACCCTGGACACCATGGACCCCAACGGCGGGGTCACCGGCAAGATCATGAGCTACGCCCTCGAGCGGGCCTTCCTGCAGCCGGGCACTTTCTCCACAGTCGGCGCCGGTGCCGTGGTGCAGGGCGCGGTGCGCCAGCTGATGAACGAAGTCGACCAGTTCGTGACGCCTGCCATGAATGAAGGTCTGCTGGGCCAGCCCCTCGATCTCGCGGCGATCAACATCGCCCGGGGCCGTGACACGGGCCTACCGACCCTGAACGCCTTCAAGGCGGCCACGGGCGTGGGTCAGGTCTATGCCAGCTGGAACGCCTTCGGCCAGAACATGGAGCACCCGGAAGCCCTCGCGGACTTCATCGCCGCCTATTCCTTTGACGGCGATCTGGCCAAGGCCAAGACCATCGTCGACTTGGCCAACCTGCCCACCGGCGGCAGCCTGTCCGCGGCCGAGCAGGCCGTGGCGACGGCTAATGGCTGGACCCAGGCGACGGCCACCGACTTCATGCTGAACCGCAATGGCGTTACCGGCGCCGACGGCTTCAACAAGATCGACTTGTGGATCGGCGGCCTCGCGGAAACCCACGTGGCCGGCGGCATCCTGGGCGAGACCTTCGACTCGATCTTCGTCTACCAGATCGAGAACCTGATGGATGGCGACCGGTTCTACTACCTGCAGCGCCTGATCAATGTGGACTTCGGCAACGAAATCCAGAACGAGCAATTCAAGGACGTGATCGAGCGGACCACCGGGGCCCGCAACCTGAACGGCAACGCCTTCACCTACGCCGACCAGTATTATGACGAAGGTCAGAACGCCAAGGTGGCTACGGGGGACATGGTCCACTCGATCTATCAGGGCGACTTCTTCATCAAGGACGCCGCAGGCAACCTGGTGAAGGAATTCGACTCCAGCTCCACTGGTGGCTGGGCCCACGGCGGCGTGCGGAACGACGTCTCACTGTTCGACAGCCTCGGTCACGAAGTGGTGGATCTGTTCAACAGCGCCGGCGTGAAGGTCTTTGACCGTTCGACGATGCAGTGGACCAACAAGGTCCACAATGCGGACGGGACCCTTGTCAATTACCAGGACGATACTCACGCGCTGTTCTTCGATACCAATGAGGACGCGACCGGCCATTCCCTGTCCACCTCGGCGCCGACTTCGACCCTGAGCGCGTTGAACGCCTCGGCGGACCTCTATGTGGGTACCAAGTCTCAGACCGACCCGACTGCGACCGACTACTGGCACAAGGTGTACGACGGCAATCCGCATGGCGGCTGGGTGGGGACCAATTCTGCGGCCACGCTTGCAGGGAAGCCCATCTACGACCTCTACGGGCAGGAAGTGACCGACCTGTTCGTCAAGAACCCGGCAACCGGTGCGCCGGTACTGGTTTTCAGCCGTGCGAACATCGGTGATGCGAACCATGGATGGACGTCGGCGGCGAATGCGGTGACCTATGCTGGGGGAACTCACGCGCTGTACTTCGATGCCAATGAAAGTGTGAACGGCATTGCCTCTGCGACACCGTCCCTCGTCCTCCTCGGGGGTGACCAGCACAAGTATGGTGGTGTGATTGCGGACAATGCCGCCCATGCCACCTTCGCCGCCGGGACCGACAACCTGGGCACGGACGCGGCCGCGACCGGAGTCGGCATCTACTCCGAGGACTTCGGCTCCCCGGCGCTGAACGGCACCATCGGGTCGCATGCGATCTCGATCGTCTTCGGCGACGACACCACCCCGGGTGCGCCGATCGTGAACTTCACGGAAAACTTCATCTATGACGCCCGTCCCGATGGCGCGACGACCAACCTGGACGGCAGCATCGACACGGGGGCCAACTCCGCGGAAGTGCTCGTTGGCACCAAGTACAACGACTACATCCAGATGGGCATCGGTGACGACACGGCCTACGGCGGTGCCGGCAACGACATCATCTACGGCGGCAACGCCAATGCCGGTCACAACACCCTCTACGGCGGCGACGGCAACGACTATCTGGTCGGCGGCGACGCCCCGGACCTGATCGACGGCGGTAACGGCGACGACTGGGTGTTCGGCATGTCCTCGGGCTCCAGCGTGAACGGGGTTGACCAGGTCATCGGCGGCGTCGGCAACGACCACGTCTTCGGCGGGGTTGGCATCGACAAGCTGTTCGGTGGTCAGGGCGACGACTACATCTACGGCGGTCAGGACACCGACCCGTTCATGTATGGCGGTGACGGCAACGACTACATGAACGGCGGCAGCGGCCAGGACATCCTGTTCGGCGGCAACGGCTCCGACATCATGGACGGCGGACCGGGCCAGGATAACCTGTACGGCGGCAACGGCGACGACATCCTGCGGCCGGGCGACCTGGCCGACGTGGCCGGCAACGGCGGCGGCTCGGACGTGCTGATCGGTGGCGACAACACCACCAATCCGGACGGCTCCAGCACCGACACGGGCTTCGACTTCGCCGACTACAGCCAGCAGGCCGGCACCAACGGTCTGGTGGGTGACCTGGCCAACCAGGCCACGGTCGGCCAGCTGCCCAAGGACCTGACCAGTGGCATCCCCACCGGCCTGCCCAAGACGACCAACACGGGCGACACCTGGTTCGAGCTGGAAGGCATCATCGGCACTAAGAATGCCGACGTGCTCTACGGGGACAGCGCGGCGGACGCCTCGGCGACTGCTGTCAGCCATGGTAACAACTGGCTGATTGGCGGCTCTGGCAACGACGTCATCGTCGGTCGCGGCGGCAACGACGTGATCATCGGCGGCTCGATCCGGCTGGATACGCTGGTCGGCAAGTACACCAGCGCCCAGGCCACGGCGGCCGGTATGCCGGACGCCTACCACTCGGCGTCGGACTACACGACCAATGCCGAGGGCGCGAGCCACCGGGTCTATGATGACGCGGTCCTCGGCAAGGGTCTGCTGGATGCGGCTTCCACCGCAGGCGGCGTGACCTTCGACAAGCGTCTGACCGACCTGCTGAAGTCCGCCGCCTACAAGGACTATGTCCTCGGCGACGGCGGCACGGACGGTGCGGTGAACATCGCGGCCTATTCGGGTTCCTTCACGGACTACAAGATCTCGGGCTTCATCTATCACGACGCCGCCACCAACCAGGATATCCAGGCCTATACGATCCAGGATCTCCGCACCGACAGCCCCGACGGAACCGACGTCCTCGTCGGCATCCAGGCGGTGAAGTTCGACTTCGACGAAGCCACCGGGAACGGCAATCTCTTCTATCTCGGCGGCCCGCTGATGAGCCCCGGATCAACGGCTTCGGTTCCCGAGAACACGGTCAGTGTCGAGACCATTGACGCAACCCCGAACTTGCTCGGCGATACCATCAACTATGCCGTGTCCGGCGCTGATGCGGCCTTGTTCGCGGCTGTCTACAACACCGCGACAGGGCATGAAGAACTGCAGTTCATCGCAGCGCCGAACTTCGAAGCGACAACGGCGAACCACAAGAACCTCTACAATGTGGTCGTCACGGCAACCGAAGTGCACAATGGCACCATCATGGGAAGCTCGTCTGCGGCGGTCGCCGTGACGGTGACCAACGTCAACGAAGCGGGTGTGGGGCAGATCCTGACCTATGTGCCGAACGGCACGGATCTGACCGCCACGACGACATCGATCGCCCTCAGCGGCCCGGTGACGGACGGGGACCTCGTGACCCCGATCAACGTGCCCGGGGCGGTGAACAACTCGGTGCTTGCCCACAGCTATCAGTGGCAGTCGACCAACAATAACGGCACGACCTGGACCAACATCACCGGGAACAATGGTGTCACGGCGGCGGCTCAGCAGGCGACCTACACGCCGGCCGCCAATGCGACCGTCCACCTCGTCACGACCTACACAGATGCGTTCGGTGTGGAGACCGTGACATCCCAGGCGGCGCAGATCGGTTCGACCGGTGCCAATACCCTCAACGGTACGACGGATGCGATCGGTGACCTGCTGATCGGTCTGGGCGGTAACGACACCTATCTCGTCAATACCGCGACGGACATCGTGATCGAGGCGGCCAATGCGGGTAATGATACGGTCAACCTCTCGGTGTCCAATACCCTGACCTCCTACACCCTGACCAACAACGTGGAGAACCTGACCTCGCAACTCTTTGAAGTGGCCGGACAGAACATCACCCTCACCGGTAACGCCCTGGCCAACACCATCACCGGTGGTGCCGGTAATGACGTGATCGATGGCGGGACTGGCGCAGACATCATGATCGGCGGAGGCGGTACCAATACCTACTATGTCGACAATGTCGGCGACCGCGTCTTTGGTACGGTGTTCGTCGCCGGCGTCAACAACACCCTCGACGCCGGTGGCACCGATACGGTGTTCACCTCGGTGAACTTCACCCTGACGAACTTCGTGGAAAACCTGACCGTCAATTCCGCGGTGACCACCGGTCTGATCCTGACCGGCAGTGGCCAGGCCAACACGATCACCGGAGGGATCGGCAACGACACCATCGACGGCGGGGCAGGGGCGGACACCATGATCGGGGGTGCCGGCAACGACACCTACGTCGTGGACAACGTCAATGATGTCGTGACCGAACTCGCCAATGGCGGAACGGACCAGATCAACCTGTCGGTCTCTGCAGCGCTGACCTCCTATACGCTTGGGGTCAACGTGGAGAACCTGATAGCCATCGGTGAGGCGGGCGCTACGACCTACACGCTGAACGGTAACGCGCTGGCCAACACGATCACCGGAGGGATCGGCAACGACACCATCGACGGCGGGGCAGGGGCGGACACCATGATCGGGGGTGCCGGCAACGACACCTACGTCGTGGACAACGTCAATGATGTCGTGATCGAACTCGCCAATGGCGGAACGGACCAGATCAACCTGTCGGTCTCTGCAGCGCTGACCTCCTATACGCTTGGGGTCAACGTGGAGAACCTGATAGCCATCGGTGAGGCGGGCGCTACGCCCTACACGCTGAACGGTAACGCGCTGGCCAACACGATCACCGGAGGGATCGGCAACGACACCATCGACGGCGGGGCAGGGGCGGACACCATGATCGGGGGTGCCGGCAACGACACCTA
>CAIQUG010000091.1 GCA_903874895.1 uncultured Caulobacterales bacterium
AACGCGACCCAACCCCTTCCGAAGGTCCGGAAAACGCGAGTGCACCTCACAGGCAGCTGGGTCTGTTGGGCCTCTGGCTGGCTGATCCAGTCGCCTATGAGTGGTGAAAGTGGCCCGAGTAGTCCGCGCCCTCTGCTCCAAACAGCCATCGGCCGCCTCCCTTGAAAGCATCACCAAGCTTGTCAGCAACTCATCGGGCCGCGACAGACCACTTCCAACGCTTTGACTCGGTCGATATTGGCGGCTCATGACCGCCATTGCCGGCATCGACCAGACGGTGGGTGTCGGTGGTCCCCGGCGGAGACAGCTCCCGACCGAGTCCGGACATTCGGCGGAAATGCCTTGGGGAAGGAACGACGGGGGTTGCCTCGATGCGCATTTTTGGCAACGCGACTCAGCCCACCGCGATAGACTAGAGACGAGCGTCCAAGGGCCGCGCGCGGCAAGTTGCGCCAGACCGGGAGAGGCCTGGATATGTCAGCGAGCCAGATCGGCCTGATCCTGATCATCGCGTGCGTCGTCGCGATCGTTTCTCGCAGATTGCGCCTGCCCTACAGCGTTGGCCTAGTCGCGGCTGGGGTCAGTCTTGCGGCGCTCGGCGGCGCGTTGAACCTCGTCGTGTCTCCAGACCTGATCTACACCGTGCTGCTGCCTCCACTGATATTCGAAGCGGCCCTTCAGCTGAAATGGCGGCCCTTTCGCAGTGACCTGCCGGTCACGCTCCTGCTCGCGTTTCCCGGTGTGGTTCTGACGGCGGCGATCATCGCCGCAGGCATGCATTTCATCGTCGGCTGGGGCTGGCTGGGTGCCGCGTTGTTCGGGGCGTTGATCGCCGCGACCGATCCCGTGTCGGTCGTCGCCGCCTTCAAGGACCTGAGGGTCGAGCCGCGATTGAGCCTGCTGGTGGAGTCGGAGAGTCTGCTCAATGACGGAGCTGCCGCCGTGGCGTTTGGTGTACTTGTGTCCGTTGCCCATGGCGCGCCGATCGCACCGACGCACATCGCAGGCGCTCTCGGATGGATGGTCGTCGGCGGCGTCGGCGTGGGACTCCTCGTGGCCCTCGCCGCATTGCTGGTGGCCGGTCGCACCGAGGATCATCTTGTTGAAATCACGCTCACGACAATCGCGGCCTACGGCTCCTTCTGGATCGCGGAACATTTCCACATGTCCGGTGTGCTGGCAGCGCTCGCAGCGGGACTCGTGGTGGGAAACGTCGGCTGGTCTGGCTGGATGGGATGCTCGATTTCGAACGCGGGCCGGGAACATCTGGTTTCGTTCTGGGAATACGCCGCCTTCCTGTCCAATTCCGTCGTTTTCATCCTGATCGGCGTCCATGAGGCAAACCAGGCGAGCCGCCTCGTCACCCCGGCGGCGGCATTGGCCATTGGACTGGTCCTGGCGGCCCGGATGGCGACGGTCTATCCGCTCTGCGCCAGCTTTTTGGGTTCAAGACTGAAAGTCGACCTTCGCCATCAACACGTCCTTGTCTGGGGAGGATTGCGAGGAGCGCTGGCGCTGGCATTGGCTCTGGCTGTTCCAGACGAGGTGCCGGAGAAGGGTGCGATCATCGTCGCAGCGTTCGCCGTCGTCGCGTTTTCCATATTTGCTCAAGGACTTACGATGCCCTGGCTCATCAACATCCTCGGTCTGAAGTCGAACGGCGTTGGCGACGTAAAGCGCGGCTGACGGCGGCGGCTTCCCCCCTCACCGGGCATTCGGAGGGTCTGCTCGCCGTGCCGCCCTCTCCCGCGCCGCGCCTAGTTCCACACGGGCGGACGCCGGACCTTCCAGGGCAGTTCCTTTTCCAGCTGGCCGGACAGGCGGAACAGGGTGGCCTCGTCGGCGAAGCGGCCGGTGAACATCATGCCCATGGGCAGCCCCTCCTCCGACTGCCAGAGGGGCAGCGACACGGACGGCTGACCGGTGAAGTTGAACGGCGGCGTGGTGCCGTAGACCGACGCCTGGCGCTTGTCGAACTCCTTGATCTCCACGGTCAGGGGGTCCAGCCAGTCGATCCGGGGGGAGGTCCGGGACATGGTCGGCGTCAGGTAGACATCGATGTCCTCGAAGCGGGTGATGATCTGGCGGTTGATCAGCCGCAGCTGCTGCCAGCCCCACAGGGCCTGCTGGCCGTTGATGCGCAGGCCCGCCTCCCAGCCCCGCCGGGCGAGGGGGCCGAGCTCGCCCGCCTCCGGCGGACGGCCGAGATCGGTGATCCAGCGCTGCACCACGGCGGAGAAGTTCGACGCGCTGACCAGGCCCTGGGCGCGGTAGAGGTCCCGGTAGTCGATGCCCAACCCCCGCTCGAACACCTCGTGGCCCAGCGCCTTCAGCACCTCCACCGTGTCGTGCAGGGCCTTCAGCATGGGCTCGGACATCGGACGCCCACTGGGGGTCTCCGCCGACCAGGCGATGCGCAGCCTGCCCGGCGACCGCGCCACCTCGTCCAGATAGGGCCCCGCCTTGGCCGGGGCCTGGAAGGGGTCGCCGGACTGGGGATAGCCCGTGGCATCCAGCATGGCCGCGCTGTCCCGGACCGAGCGGCTGACCACGTGGTCGACGGTGAAGCCCACGGCGCTGGCGGGGATTTCGCAGGCCGGCGTCCGGTCGCGGGTGGTCTTCATGCCCACCAGGCCGCAATTGGCCGCGGGGATGCGGATGGAACCCAGGCCGTCGCTGGCATGGGCCATCGGCACCATCCCCGCCGCCACCGCCGAGGCCGAACCACCGGACGAGCCCCCGGCAATGTGTTCCGGATTCCAGGGATTGCCGCAGGGGCCCAGACGCTCCGACTGGGTGACGCCGGGAATGCCGAACTCCGGCGTGTTGGTCTTGCCCAGCAGGACCACGCCGGCTTCGCGATAGCGGCGCACAAGCTCGCTGTCCTCGGTGTCGGCGGCGACGCAGGCGAAGTTCGAGCCGGAGGTCCGGGGCCAGCCCCTCACCTGGGCACCCAGGTCCTTGATCAGGAACGGCACCCCGCGGAACGGCCCGTCGGGCAGGGGTCCGGCGGCGACGGCCCGGGCCTCGTCAAAGGCCGTGTGTACCACGGCGTTCAGGGTGGGGTTGTGACGCTCCACCCGGGCGATGGCCGCCTCCGTCAGCTCGGAGGGAGACACCTCGCCCTTGCGCACCAGCGCCGCCAGGCCAAGGCCGTCATGGTCGGAATAGTCGTCGAAGCTCATCGGTCCCGTCTCCCAGGCTCATGTCGTCGTGATTCAGAGGGCGTCCAGCGCGGTGGCCAGACGTTCCATTCCCGTTCGGGTCATGGCGACGTCGCCGCCCAGCCCGATGCGCAGATGCTCCGGACGTCCGAAGAAGCGCCCGGGTACGAAGCTCGTCTCCGCCGACGCCGTCAACTGGCGGAACAGGGTGTCCACATCAGCACCGAGCAACCGGGGAAAGACGGTGGTGCCCTGGTCGAACACCACCTGCTCCAGCCGTGGATGCTCTGCCAGCAGCGCCCGGTAGCTGGCCCGGTTCGCGTCCACCCGCGCCGTGGCCCGGTCCCGCAGCGCCGGCAGCCGCCGGAAGGCCACCACGCCCATCCGCTCTGAGATGTGCGGCGGCAGGGAGCCGAACAGGTTGTTCAGCTGGCGCATCCGCTCGGCGAGGGGCCGGGGGGCGAGGATCCAGCCGCAGCGGATGCCGGAGAGGCCATAGGCCTTGGTCAGGCTGGAGGTGACGATGATGTTGCCGTCCTCGCGAAAGGCGGTATGCGCCACGCCGTCCTGGAACATCAGCTCCATGTAGACCTCGTCCACCAGCACCTGCGCCCCCACCCCGGCGGCCCGGTCGGCCACGGCCTGGATCGTTGCGTGATCCTCCAGGGCGCTGGTCGGGTTGTGCAGGTTGGTCAGGACCACAAGGCGGGTCTTCGGGCTCATCCGGTCGGCAAAGGCGTCGGGCTCCAGCGCCCAGCGGGCCTCGGGCCGGCGCAGGACGGGCACCTGTCGCGCCTGCAGATAGCCGAGGGTCGACTGCAGGATCTCGTAGGTCGGATCCTCCACCAGCACCTCGTCACCCGGCGCGACCAGGGCGGCCAGGGCCAGGTGATTGGCGAAGGAGCAGCCGCCCCCCACCATCACCACGCAGGCGGGGTCCACGGCGAACCGTTCCGCCACGACCTCGGTCAGGGGGGGGAAGCCGTAGGGGTTGGGACCGTGCAGGGCCAGGTCGTGGAGGCTCAGATCGAGATCGGCCAGCGTGCAGTCCGCCACGCCGCTGGTGGCAAGGTTGTACCGGGCCTGGCTGCCGGTCTTGGCGAAGTGCATGTAGTCGGACTTGAGGATGCGGTCGGGTGCGGACATGGGACGGGCCGGGGTCAGGAGGCTTTTGCGGTCCGGCGGGCCTGGGCACGCCAGTAGAGGTAGGGGGGAATGCCGAGGGCAGCGATGCCGTAGCCCACCAGGCTGTTCACCGGATAGGCCCAGAAGGAGACGCCGACGATCGACAGGCAGGCCAGCACGAATAGCCCCGTGGTCCAGGGATGGAAGGGAGCCTCGTAGCCGCCGCTCCCCTGCCCGGCCGCGGCGTCCCGTCGGCGATGCACGAACAGGCAGGCGGCCGACAGGCCGAAGAACAGGAAGTTCATGGCCGTCACATAGCTCAGGATCTGGTCATAGCTGCCCGACAGGGCCAGGAACCCGGTCCACACCGCCTGCAGCACGATGGCGATCACCGGGGCCCGCGACCCGTCGCTGACCTGCGCCACCTGGCGGAAGAACAGACCGTCCCGCGCCATGGCGAAATAGACCCGCGGCCCGGTGAGCATGGCCTGGCTGAGATAGGCGATCGCCGACAGGGCAATGGCCGAGGCGGCGAGCCCCGCGCCCACCGGCCCCGTCGCCTTCTGCAGCACGTCAGAGACCGGGGTCAGGGTGCGGCCCAGTTCCCCGACCCCCAGCGCCCGCAGGCAGGCGATGTTGACCAGCAGATAGATGGAGATGACCGCAATCACGCCGACCAGCAGGGCCCGGGCCAGGTTGCGGGCGGGGTCGCGGATCTCTCCCGCCACATAGTTGGCTGTCTGCCAGCCCCCGTAGCTGAACACCACCGGGATCATGGCCGCGCCGAAGGCCTTCAGCGGATCGGTGGACGCCGCGGCCCGGGCCTCGTCCGGTCGGAAGCCCACCTGAGGGACGATGAACAGGCCCGCCAGGATCAGGGCCGTGATCGCCCCCACCTTAAGGGCGCCCAGAAAACCCTGCACCCCGTTGCCGGACTTGACGCCCAGGCAGTTGATCCCCGCCAGCGCCGCCAGCGTGACCACCACCACGGCCCGCTCCGGAAGAGCGCCCGAGGCCAGGACGTTCAGGTTCCGGGCAAAGACGATGGTCACCGCCGCCATGCCCCCGGCCTGGACCACCAGCAGGGTCGTCCAGCCGAACAGGAAGCCGACCAGAGGCCCGAAGGTGTCGCGCAGATAGACATATTCGCCGCCGGTGCTGGGCATGCGCGCCGCCAGCTCCGCATAGACGAAAGCCCCCAGGAGCGCGATCAGCCCCCCGGCGCCCCAGGCGGCCAGCACCAACAGCGGCGAGGTCAGGCCCCTGGCGACCACCGCCGGGTTGACGAAGATGCCGACCCCGATGATCCCGCCCATGACGAGCAGCACGGCGCTGGGGAAGCCGATACCGACGCGCAGCCCCTCGGCGGTGATGTCATTGCGATCCATGCCTCAGGCTAGGGGGATTTCCGCAGGCCTGACAAGCCGCAAGCCCGGCCGGTCAGGCCGCGATATCCGGGAAGCGCTCCCGGATCGCCTCGAGGGCCGTTGCCAGCCGGGTGGCGGGGTCGCCCGTCACCTCGACAAAGTCCAGGGCCCGGCGAACCAGCTCCGCCCGGCAGCGGTCATGAAAGTCCCGGCGGGCGGCCTCGGCGGGGAAGTAGCGGACGTCATCCGCCACCCACGGCACGTCGATGCCGGTGAGCAGATAGAGATCGGCCGTGTCGCGGTATCCCTCGAACCACGGGTCCCTCTGACCCGTCAGCACGTCCGACCAGATGGCCGTCAACACAGGATCGGTGTCCTCGATGAGCACGGCGTTTGCCCAGCGGCCTGCGGCGCGGGTTCCAGCCCGATGTCCGATGACGATCCGGCGCAGGTCCTCCGCCCCGCACTCCTGGCCGAAGGTTTCCGTGTAGAGGCGGCCGTATTCGGGGGCCATCACGGTCCCGAAATGCTCTGCCAGGGCCAGGCCGAGGGTCGACTTGCCCGTGGACTCCGGCCCGAACAGGCAGATCCGGGGAACGCTCTCGCGCGGACAGGATGGGCGGCGCGACCTCCCCGCAGCCACCGCCTCGAGCCGTCCCGGTGCCGTCACCGGCACGTAGCGGGCCCCGATCCCGGCGGCGAGGATCCGTCCGGGGGCC
>CAIQUG010000092.1 GCA_903874895.1 uncultured Caulobacterales bacterium
CGTACCTCGATGGGTCGAAGCCGGCATCGGCGGGCACCCCGCGGTCTTCGTCGGATCAAAGGCGATAGGGCCACGGCCCGTCACATCACCCCCCTGGGGCATCCGCCATCGGCCGCCGGAATCCGATCCCCGATGACGCGAAGGGATTTGACGGCGGTCAGAGCGGAGGTATTGTTGCATAACTGTCATATTCAAGCGAATCCGCCATGTCCCGCCCCACCGATCTCCCCGCCATGGCCTGGGAGGTTCTGGAAATGATCAGCAGCGACACCCCCATCTCGGCGGAGAAGCACGTCAGCTGGGCGCGGGCCTTTCAGCAGATCAACTGGGTGGCGTCGAACGGAGGGCGGCTGGCCTTGACCGCGGCGGGTTCCGAGGCGCTACAGGAGCGAAGGTCGTCGCTCGGCAACACTTGGGCGAGCGCCTGAGGCCATCACCGGGCGATGACGAGGTCGTCACCGAGTTCCGACCATTTCACCAACCGCTTGATCGGCGAAGCCGGTCCCGCGCCAAGCCGGGCCACCGGATCGGCGTCCGGGCGACCGACGAGATAGCCCTGAACGTGGGTACAGCCGCTGATGGCCAGGATGTCGAACTGCTCCTGCGTCTCGACGCCCTCGGCCGTGACACTCATCCCGAGATCCCGGGCCAGTTGTGACACGGCGCAGACAATCGCCCGAGAACCCGCATTCTCGACAATGTCACGGACGAAGGACTGGTCGATCTTGACCTTGTTGAGGGGCAGGCGGCGAAGGTAGGACAGGGACGCGTACCCCGTTCCGAAGTCGTCCAGCGACAGGCGCACGCCCAGCGCCCGGAGCTGGTTCAGAACATTGATGACGACGGGGTCCTCGTCGAGCAGACAGGACTCGGTGATCTCCAGTTCGAGGCGGTTCGCCGCAAGGCCCGCACGAACCAGCGTCTGGAAGACAGCCGAGACGTATCCACGGTTGCGAAGCTGCAGCGACGAGACGTTGACGGCTATGGTCGCCGGCGTCTGCCATCCGGTGGCCGACTGACAGGCCAGAGCCAGCATCTGGGCCCCGAGTCGCTCGATCAGACCCAGCTCCTCGGCGACGGGAATGAATTCGCCCGGTGAAATCCAGCCAAGCGTCGGATGGTTCCATCGCGCGAGGCATTCAAAGCCCGATATCTCGTGGGAATTGACGTCCAGTTGCGGCTGGTAGAACGCCTCGAACTCCCCCCGCATCAGGGACGGCCGCATCTCCCCCTCGATCGTTCGCCGGGCCCGCCGCGCGGTCTCGAGGGTCTCGTTGTACCATGTGAAGCACCCCCGACCGGAGAGCTTGGACTTGCGCAGGGCCAGATCCGCATTCCGGAGAACATCGTCCGGGGACGGAGTGGCCCCGTCGTAGGTTGCGACCCCCAGGCTCACGCCGATCCGCAGGTCGACATTTCCGATGCTGAACGGCGCGGCGAGGGCGTCCACGAGGAGATGGGCGAGCACGCTGACCTCCAGCTCGTCGCAGACCCCGTGCTGGACAATCGCGAACTCGTCCCCGCCGAGGCGGGCGACCTCACTGTTGTCCGACAGACACTTCCGGAGCCGATCCGCCACGGCCAGGATCAGCGCGTCACCGACCGCGTGCCCGTGGAGGTCATTCACCAGCTTGAACCGGTCGAGTCCCATGAGGTGGACGGCACCGGTCGTGCGACCGTCGCGGCAGGCATCAAGACGTCGTGCCAATGCCGACTTGAATCCCCCGCGGTTGGCCATGCCCGTCATCGGGTCGTGCTCTTCCCCGGTTCCCGCAGGTGCGTCCGGCAGATCGACCGCCGCCGGCGAGCCAACGACCATCAGACGGCGGATGGCACCATCGGCCTCGAAGCTCGCAGCGAGGGTAAGATCCGCTCCCGCCTGGCGGAGGGCCGCGGGCGGAGACATCGTGAAGCCGACGGCCGGACGGACCGGAGACAGTCGTCCAAGGCTATCCCGGAGAGCGGCCACCAGCTCCGGCGCGAAGTCATCCTCAAGCGGCTGGCGACAAGGCCCTGCGGATGTGCCGCTCGTCGCCGCGGCCGCCGTGTTCCTGAAGATCACCGATCGATCCACAGGGTCCAGGAGCCAGATCGGCTGCGACACGACCGCCGCGAACATCCCGAGGTCATCGGTCAGGTTCGACGGTGCTGCGGTCATCAGCCCCAGGGGACCGAAAGCCGTCTCAAACCCTGATCGAGCATGCAATCTGACCGGCGTCATTTGATCCGTTTACTGATGAAAATCAAGTTCAGCACCGGCGCGGTGCGTCAGGCGACTTCCAGGAGTTCGACATTGAGCCAGACATAGTCCGCCTTCATGTCTTCGGCGAACTCGATCATCATGTCGTCATCCGGGTCGTGGCGGAA
>CAIQUG010000093.1 GCA_903874895.1 uncultured Caulobacterales bacterium
CGCCGGATCCACACCCAGGGCCTCCACCTCGCTGCGCAGGCGGTTGGGAAGGGCCTCGTCGCCGCCTTCCGTTTCGTCACCCATCTTCTTCAGTATGTCACGCCAGGTGCGGACCTCGCTCGCTTCCCGCCGCTGGCGATCCGGCCGGACCGGCTCGAACACGGTTTTCACGTCCCGATCCTGGTCGGTCATGGTCAGTCGCAAACGGGGACGGACCGCGCCGGTCCGGGGCGCGTTGCCGCTGGGCGTCGTCATCTCGAAGCTGAGGGGCGGACCGCCGTCCTCGTCGTCCAGCGCGTCAGACGGGACATGGATGGCCTCATGCGGGTCCGTCGCGCGGGCCGGCGACACCGGAGCCTTGATCGGGTCCACCTCCCCGCGCGCCACCGCCGACGGAGCCACATCCGAAGCCGTGCGTCCGTCCCCTTGGGAGGCGTCGGAAATCAGCCGGGCGGTCTCACTGAGGGATGCCACGGTCTGGCTGACCTGGGCTTCAAGCGGCGTATCAGCCCCCCCGGAGCGGTAGGTCATGCCGACGGAGCCGGCCCCGGCCTGGAACGATGCCGGCAGGCGGCGGGCCCGTTCGTCAAGGCCGTCCATCAGCGAGGTGAGCTCGGCCGCAGCGGCCTGGGCGGCGGCGAGGCTGGCCTCGAGCTTCTCGGCGGTCTGGTCGCCGGCATCGCTGACGAGGCGCGTGGACTCGTCGATCAGCCGACGGGCAGCGGCCATGCGGCTGTCAAAGACCGCGTCGGCCTTCTGGCCGCTGGTAAAGGCCATTTCGCCCAGCTGCTCGAGGGTTTCCCGGGCGGACTGGATGCGGGTGAGGGCGGTGGAGGTCGCCTCGTCCAGCGCAGCACGGGCGGCGGCGCGGGTCTCCTCGGCCAGCTGGGCCAGCTGGGTGATGGTCTCCCGCCCCTCGGTCTCGATCTGGGTGCGGGTCTCCCGGCTGAGGTCCGCCAGGGACTTGAGGCCCGCCCGGGATTCCGCGTCGATCAGGGCCTGCTCGGAGCGGGCGGTCCTTGACAGGCTTGTCAGCTGGGCGTCGACCTCGGTGATCAGCTGGCGCAGGCTGCCAGCGACATCGGTGGCCGTTGACGAAATATCTTCCGAGCCGACCCGGCCCTGGGCCACGGCCTCGATGATCAGGGCCCGCTCCCGTGCCAGTCGCTCCACCAGCGCCGACTGAGCGTCGCGCAGGGTGATCTCCAGGGCTTCGAACTGGGCACGCTCCTTGGAGAGGTTGCCCCAAAGGGTGCTCAGCTGCTGGTTCACTGCGTGACCGACGGTCTGCAGGTGATCGGCGTTCAGGCTCAGCTGCTGACCGGCGAGCGAGCTGATCTGGGCGGCATCGCCCGCGGCCTCGGCCAGCTCCGCCGCCCGGGCGGCCAGGCTGGCTTCGGCCTCCCGCAGCTGGGTCTGGGCGAGGTCGGAGGCCTGTGCGACCAAGTCGGTCTGACGGTTGATGGTTTCGCCGATCGCCGCGGCGCGCACGTCCATCTGCTCGGACAGGGCCCCCATCTCCCGGCGCTCGCGACTGAGGGTCTCGGTCATGTGGCTGGCGGCAGCGCTGGCGCTGGTGGTGATCTCCTGCATCCGGACGGCATCTTCGGCGAGGGCCGCCCGGAGGGCGGTCAGCTGGGTCATGGCCGCGACGGCCATGTCCGCCGCTCGCGAGATCTCGGAGCGCACGGCCGCAACCACGTCACCGGCCTCGCCCGCCGCTCGGACGGCCGGGGCGATCATCGCGTCGGTTGCCGCCCGGGCGCGCCGGGTCTCCAGGATCAGCTCGCCGCTCTGGCGCAGCGTGTAGGCCCCGAGGGCGATGAGGATCACCGGCAGGATCACCACGACAGCCAGAAGGAGGGTCTGTGTCGGCGTGAAATCGAACCGCCAGGCGTCCGACTTGTAGTAGGCCGCAAAGGCCGTCGCTGCCGCAGCCCAGCCGAGGGACAGGAGCACAGCCATGGGATAGGCGATGCGGGCTGGCAGGGGCAGCCGATCCGCTACCCGGGGCGAAGACTTTGCGAGGAAGGGCGAGGCTTCGTCAGGCTCTGCCACGACGCGGGTCTCCACGACGGGATCCGACGGCTCGCCAAGCATCAGGGGGGTCGGAGGCGCTTTGCTTTTCATTCCACACCCTGCTGACTGGCCCCGGGATCTGCATCCCGGCGATCCCGAAGCGTCGCACTGTGAGGAGTTCTCTCCTCACACGAATTTTATGCGCGGACGCCGCCCCGGGAAAGTAACGATTCGTTGGTTGATGGACGTCCGATCTGCTTAAGTTTGCGTTAAGATCGACGGTCACAAGGGAGCCCTCATGGCCAATCGGGCAGTGCCTCGGCAAAAGCCGCAGCCGACGGCGGAGGAGCGTCGGTTTCTCCAGCTCGGCCTGAGCCAGCCAGGGCGAAAGTTGCCTCTGTTCGATCAGCACGGCCAACCCGTCCGGGCAGAGCTGATCCGGGCCTGCATCGCCCGGGGTTGGGCGGAACGATGGTTCTCCAATCCCCTTGCGCCGGAGTGGCTGGTCTGCCGACTGACCGATCGCGGCGCGGCGGTGGCCGTCGGGGCCGCCCGGAACGCCGAGGTCAGCGGAGGCGACGAATACCCTTCGGCCTTGGCTTGATGCCATATCGGGATTAGATGCGAGGGACGACCGTTCAGAGGCGCTTGCAGGGAAGTTCTCACCCGTGACGGTGATCGTGACCGGCGCGGCCGGCTTCATTGGTGCGGCGGTCTGTGACCGGCTGCTGTCCCGGGGCGACAGGGTCGTCGGCGTGGACACGTTCAACGCCTACTACGACCCGGCCCTGAAGCGCGCCCGGGTGGCGCGGTTGCAGGACCGGCCAGGCTTCCGCATGGTGGAGGCGGACGTCGCCGATGTCGCGGCGATGGCAGCCCTAGTGGCTGATCCGGACGTGACCGGTGTC
Organism: uncultured Caulobacterales bacterium; assembly: GCA_903874895.1. Lineage (GTDB taxonomy): Bacteria > Pseudomonadota > Alphaproteobacteria > Caulobacterales > Caulobacteraceae > CAIMFV01. The sequence goes on from CAIQUG010000093.1 coordinate 2,928, forward strand.
GTTCACCTCGCAGCCCAGGCCGGTGTCCGCTATTCGATCGACAATCCCTTTGCCTACGAGCACTCCAACCTGGCCGGGCATCTGTCTGTGCTGGAGGCCTGCCGTCATGCCCCCTCTGTGCGCCATCTCGTCTACGCCTCGTCCTCGTCGGTCTACGGGGACCGGGTGGGCTCCGGCGCGTTTTCCGAGGACGATCCCACCGACCATCCGGTCAGCCTCTATGCCGCCACGAAGCGGTCCGGCGAACTGATCAGCCAGAGTTACGCTTCCCTCTACGGATTTCCCATGAGCGGCCTGCGCTTCTTCACGGTCTACGGGCCCTGGGGGCGCCCGGACATGGCCTATTTCAGCTTCACCCGGAAAATCCTGGCGGGGGAGCCCATCGAGGTGTTCGGCCAGGGAAAGATGGCCCGGGACTTCACCTACATCGACGACATCGTCGACGGCGTGGTGGGGGTGCTGGACCGGCCGGGGCCTGCGGGCTCGCACAGGTTGTTCAACATTGGCGACAACCGTCCCATCGGCCTGATGCGGATGATCGAGCTGCTCGAGACCGCGCTCGGCCGGACGGCAGACAAGGTCTTCCTGCCGATGCAGGCGGGTGACGTCACCGAGACCTATGCCGACATCAGCCGCCTGCACGACCTGACCGGCTACGCTCCCCAGGTGAAGCTGGAGGAGGGCATCCCCCGCTTCGTCGACTGGTACCGCAGCTTCTATCCGGCCTGAGCCGCCGGAGCCTAGTGCTCCCGCGCCGCCTGCTTCGCCGCCCAGGCCGCGTCGCCCGCCTGCCGCTCGGCGCGCCGGGGACCCAGCTTGCCGAACAGGAAGGCGGCCACCTTGCGCATCTGGATCTCCTCCGACCCCTCGGTGATGCGATAGCGGCGATGGTGGCGATAGATGTGCTCGAAGGCCTTGTGCCGGGAATAACCGATGCCGCCATGGACCTGCATGGCCCGGTCGGCCGCCTCGCAGCACAGGCGATTTCCCCAGTAGTTGCACATGGAGACCCGGTCGGAGAGTTCCTTCTCCACCTGCTGGTGCGGCATGCGGTCCATCTCCCATGCCGTCTTGCGGATCAACAGGCGCAGCATCTCCGCCTGGGTGGCCAGTTCCACCAGCGGCCACTGAATGGCCTGGTTGTCGGACAGGCGCTTGCCGAAGGGGCGGCGCTCATTGGCGTATTTGACGCTTTCCTCGATGCAGTAGACTGCCGCGCCCAGGGAGCTCGCCGCCTGCCGGATCCGGTTCTGGTGCACGAAGCTCTGGCCGAGGCCCAGCCCGCGGTCCACTGCGCCCCAGTAGCTGTCCTCCGGTATCCAGACGTTGGTGTAGCTGACCCGCGGGTGGTCGGTGGGCATGTTGAAGGTCCAGAGGTATTCCTCGACCTTCACGCCCGGCGCATCGGCGGGGACGATGAAGCAGGTGATGCCCGTGGCGTCCCCGTCCTTGCCGGAGGTGCGGGCGAAGACCATGCAGTGGGTGGCCACGTGCATGCCGGTCGACCACATCTTCTCGCCATTGATCAGCCACCCCGGCTGGCCGTCCCGGTCCTGGCGGACGGCGCGGGTCTCCATGAAGGTGGCGTCGGATCCGTGGTTCGGCTCCGTCAGGCCGAAGGTCGTGCGCATCTGGCCGGACAGCAGCAGGTCCGCGTGGCGGGCGTACTGCTCCGGCGTCGCGAACTCCTTGAACATGAGCACGAACGGATTGTTGCCGACGATGGAGTGCTCGTTCTGCAGGTCGTTGAACAGGCCCAGTCCCTTGGCTGCCAGGTGCTCGCGGATCACCGCCATGTCGAGCTGCGAGCCGCCCTTGCCGCCCATGGAGACCGGCCAGGCGTAGCGATA
>CAIQUG010000094.1 GCA_903874895.1 uncultured Caulobacterales bacterium
ACCATCGACCGGTTCTGCGGCTCCGGCATCTCCACGGTGAACTTCGCCGCCTCGACCATCATGTCCGGCATGTCGGACCTGGTGGTGGCCGGCGGGACCGAGATGATGTCCATGCCCAACCGCCGCGGCCCCGACGACGGCCCGCCGGTGATGGACCGGGGCAATCTGCGCCTGCGGGCCCTGCATCCGCAGACCAACCAGGGCATCTGTGCCGACGCCATCGCCACCCTGGAGGGCATCAGCCGCGAAGCGACGGAGGAGCTGGCCCTGGTCAGCCAGCAGCGGGCCGCCCACGCCATCGCCAACGGCCACTTCGCCCGCAGCCTGGTGCCGGTCTTCCACGAGGACGGGACCCTCGCCCTCGACCGGGAGGAGTTCCCCCGCCCCCAGACCACGCGGGAAGGGCTGGCGGCCCTGAAGCCCTCCTTCGAGGCCCTGGCGGACGTGGCCCTCGACGACCAGGGCACCACCTTCCGCAGCCTGATCCTGCAGAAGTACCCGGACCTCGACATCAAGTTCATCCACCATGCGGGCAATTCCTCCGGCGTGGTGGACGGGGCCGCGGCCGTGCTGCTGGCCTCCCCCGACTATGCGAAGGCCCATGGGATGACGCCCAGGGCCCGGGTGGTGGCCATGGCCAACATGGGCGACGACCCGACCCTCATGCTGAACGCCCCGGTTCCCGCTGCCCGGAAGGTGCTGGCCAAGGCGGGCCTCACCCTCGACGACATCGACCTGTTCGAGATCAACGAGGCCTTTGCCGTGGTCGCCGAGAAGTTCATCCGCGACCTGAAGCTCGACCGGGAGCGGGTGAACGTGAACGGCGGGGCCATGGCGCTGGGCCATCCCATCGGGGCCACCGGCGCGATCCTCATCGGCACGATGGTGGATGAGCTGGAGCGTCGCAACCTCAAGCGCGGCCTGGTCACGATGTGTGCCGGCGGCGGCATGGCGCCCGCCATCATCATCGAACGGATCTGACATGGATTTCGAACTGGCCGAAGAACACCGGATGCTGCGCGACCTGGTGCAGAAGTTCGTGCGCAACGAGCTGATGCCGCTGGAGACCGCGGTCATGGCCCGGGAAGCCGCCGGGCAAGGGGCCTACCTCTCCGTGGAGGAACGCACCCGGCTGGACGCGGTGTCCAGGGATCTGGGCCTGTGGAGCCTCGACGCCCCGGAGGCCCAGGGCGGCATGGGCCTGCCGCATGTGGCCCTCGTGGCGGTGAACGAGGCGCTCGGCTCCACCGTGGCCACCTACACCCTGCCCCCGGACAGCCCGAACCTGCAGATGCTGGCGGCGACGGCCAGGGGGCGGCAGATCGACGACTATCTCGCCCCCTACGCCCGGGGGGAGACCGTGTCCGCCATCGGCATCAGCGAGCCGGGCGCCGGCGCCGACCCGGCGGGCATGCAGACCCGGGCCGTGCGCGACGGCGACGACTGGGTGATCAACGGCCGCAAGATCTGGATCACCCGGGCGGCGGAGGCGGACTTCACCATCCTGATGGCCCTCACCGATCCGGCAAGGAAGGCCCGGGGCGGCATGTCGGCCTTCCTGGTGGACCGGGACACGCCGGGCTTCAACGTGCTGCGCCGCATCCCCATGCTGGGGGGCGAGTTCACCTATGAAGTGGCGCTGGAGGACTGCCGCGTCCCCGGCTGGAAGCTGCTGGGCGAGGAAGGCCAGGGCTTCGGCCCCATGCAGATCCGCCTCGGCACCCGGCGCATGGAGATGGCCGCCTGGTGCATCGGCGCGGCCCAGCGGGCGCTGGACATGCTGACGGAGTATGCCCCGCAGCGCACCACCTTCGGCCAGCGCCTGTCCGAGCGCCAGTCGATCCAGTGGTGGGTGGCGGACGGGGCCACCCGGGTCCATGCCGCCCGGCTGATGGCCTATCACTGCGCCTGGAAGCTGGACCAGGGTCAGGACGTGCGGACCGAGATCTCCATGCTCAAGGTCTTTGCCACCGAGATGGCGCAGGAGATCATCGACCAGGCCATGCAGGGCTTCGGGGCCATGGGCATGACCAAGGAGATGCCCCTGAACATCCTGGCGGGCCGTGTGCGCAACATGCGCATCTATGACGGACCGTCGGAGGTGCACCGGATGGTGGTCGCCCGCAATCTGATGGACACCCGCGGGGCCCCGGCCTGACGCGTCCTCCAGGCGCTGCAGAAACGCGGTTGACCGACGGATTGCGGCGCCCTAATAACCGCTCCTCTCGCGAAACGGCGGGGCTTTTCGAAGCTCCGGACGCGGACCGGGCCCAGGTGGCGGAATTGGTAGACGCGCTGGCTTCAGGTGCCAGTGATCGAAAGGTCGTGGAGGTTCGAGTCCTCTCCTGGGCACCATCACCCTGTACGAAGACGTCCAGGGGCATCTACAAAAATCAATAAAATCTGGTAGGTTAGGTGGCGAAGGGGCCACCAACGTCCACGCTCGTCCGGAGAAATCCGGACCCCGTGGGGGCACTTTTGGGGGCCTCGGTGACCGTCCGCATCTGAAGGCCCCCATGCCGCTTTCCGACCTCTCGATCCGCAACGCGAAGCCACGCGCAAAGCCCTACAAACTCTCGGATTCTGCTGGGCTGTACCTCCAGGTGATGCCTACGGGCGCAAAGCTGTGGCGCATGAAGTACTGAATTCTTGGGCGCGAAAAGAAGCTCTCGTTCGGCAAATACCCCGATGTCTCGCTGAAGAAGGCGCGCGACGACAGAGACGCCGCGCGAAGCCTACTCGCAGACGGTGGCGATCCCAGCATCGAGAAGGAGCGTGACGCCCATGCCCGTCAACTCAGCGCGGACGCCACGTTCCTTGCCCTCGCAGACGAGTATATCGACAAATGCGCGGAAGACGGGCTCAGCACCGTCACGACCACGAAGGCGAAGTGGTTGGTGTCATGTCTCGGACGCGACCTTTGGGAACGCCCGATTGCCGAAATCCAACCGTTTGAGCTCCTCGCCGCCGTGAGGAAGATCGAAAAGGCGGAGAAGCGTGAGACCGCCAAGCGCGCGCTGTCTCTTTGCAGCCGCATCTTCCGATATGCCGTGGCGACGGGTCGAGCGGAGCGGGACATCGCGCCCGACTTGCGCGGCGCCCTGAAAGCCCCGCGGGTCAAGCACTATGCGGCGTTGCTGCAGCCAGCGCAGGTCGGAGGCCTCCTGCGGGCGATCGATGAGTTTGACGGACAACGTACATACGAGCCTGCTCCCGCGACGTAATCGATAGAACGTCATTGGAGCCACAAGGTCAGACGCCCCTACAAGGTCATCAAGATCGCGGTGGACATCACGGAGGCTGAACATCTCGCGCAGCAGAACGAGGCTGACCGTGCCCTCAGTGAAAAGGTTCAGGTCGAGGTGGTCGCCGCCCTGGCAGACAGCCTTCGCCGCGTGTCCGAGGGCGATCTGACCGCCCATATCGATATGCACTTCCACGGCAGCTATGGAAAAATCCGCGAGGATTTCAATATCGCGGTGGCCTCGATGCGGGAGGCCATGGAGGCGATCTCCAACTCGACCGAGGGCATCCGCGGCGGCTCGGAAGAGATCGCCAAGGCGTCGAACGATCTGTCCCGGCGCACGGAACAACAGGCGGCGAGCCTCGAGGAGACGGCCGCGGCCCTGGATGAGATCACAGCCACGGTGAAGCGCGGGGCCGACGGGGCCAAGCTCGCCGCCACCGCTGCGTCCAGCGCAAAGTCCGGTGCCGAGAAGTCGGGGGAGGTCGTCCGGGAAGCCGATGAAGCCGGACTCCTGTTTCCGAAGCAACGAATTCAGGACGATGCTGCAGAGCCCAACGTCACCCAATGGCTGATCAAGACGTACATCCGCGAGACCGGGGCTCGGCACTTCTCAGCTCGAGACCTTCGCAGAACGTGGAAGACACTCGCAGGTGCTGCGGGGCTGTCCAGGGAGATCCGTGACCGACTGCAGAACCATTCGATCAA
>CAIQUG010000095.1 GCA_903874895.1 uncultured Caulobacterales bacterium
ACCCGCCGAGGCGGACGCCCGGGGATACGCCACGGTGATCGGGCAGTTTCCGTTCCAGGCCAACGGCCGGGCCCTCTCCATGGAGGCCGGCGACGGCTTTGTCCGCGTCGTGGCCGCGCGGGAGGATCACCGGCTGCTGGGGGTCCAGGCCGTGGGGGCCCATGTGTCGGAGCTTTCGGCGGCCTTCGTCACGGCCCTGGAGATGGGCGCCGTGCTCGAGGATATTGCCGGGATCATCCACGCCCATCCGACCCTGTCCGAAGGCTTCCACGAGGCGAGCCTGAAGGCCCTGGGGCACGCGATCCATATCTGAGGGGGCTGGTCTCAGCCGTCGATGGCCGCCACCAGCAGGCCGCCGCAGGGCAGGGTGACTGCCCCGTCCTCCAGCGCCGCATCCAGCTGATAGACCGCCCGCCAGGCCCCCGCCGGCAGGGCCGTGCGCGCAGCCTCGTCACCCAGGTTGAACAGGAACACCAGCCGCCCCGGTCCCTCGCCCCGGATGAAGCCCAGGGTCTTGCCCGGCAGGTCGAGGAAGGTCAGGGACGCGGCGCCCAACTGGCGTTGGTCCCGGCGCCAGGCCAGCCAGTGGCGGGTGAAGTTCAGCACGCTGTCCGGATCATCCGTCTGCTGATCGACGGCAAGGGGGCGGTGCGTCGTGGAGACGGGAAGCCAGGGCTCCACCGGGCTGAATCCGGCCTGGGTCTCCGCGGCCGTCCAGGGCATCGGCGTCCGGCAGCCGTCCCGGCCCTGGTTGTTGGGCCAGAGCGCCAGGCCCTCCGGGTCCACCAGCCGGTCAAAGGGAACGTCGGCCTGGGGCAGGCCCAGCTCCTCTCCCTGATAGAGAAACGCGGTTCCGCGCAGGCTGGTGAGCAGGGCGACCAGCATCTTCAGATACCGGGTGGGTCGGTCCTTCCCCCAACGGCTGGCCACCCGGACGACGTCGTGGTTGGAGAATGCCCAGCCCGGCCACGCATCGGGTCCGGCGTCGGCGATCTTCTGGACCTGGTCCCGGACGAATGTGGGTCCGAACTTCGGCCCCAGGAACACGAAGCTGTAGGCGGTGTGGAAGCGGTGATCGCCGCGGGTGTAGTCCACCATGCAGCGCAGGGACTGGTCCGAGGCCAGCTCCGCCACCATCATCCGCGCTGGATACTCATCCGTCACCGCCCGCAGACGCTCCACGAAGGGCAGGGTCTCCGGCTGGTCGATATTGTGCAGGTGCCGCTGGTACTGCCATGGCCGGTCCCGCGGGCCACCTTCCGCGGGAGGGTTGTCCGCCAGTGAGCGGTCGTGGGTGTAGAAATCGGCCACGTCCAGGCGGAAGCCGTCCACGCCCCGGTCGAGCCAGAACCTTGCCACGGCGAGGATCGCGTCCTGCACCTGCGGGTGGTGCAGATTGAGGTCCGGCTGGCTGGTGAGGAAGTTGTGCAGGTAATACTGCTTTCGCCGCCCATCCCAGGTCCAGGCCGGGCCGCCAAAGACCGCCATCCAGTTGTTGGGCGGGGTACCGTCCGGCTTCGGATCGGCCCAGACATACCAGTCCGCCTTCGGATTGGTCCGGTCGGCGCGACTTTCCGTGAACCACGGGTGCAGGTCCGAAGTGTGGCTGTAGACCTGGTCGATGATCAGCTTCAGGCCGCGGGTGTGGCAGCCTTCCACCAGGGCATCGAAGTCGGCGAGCGTGCCGAACAGGGGGTCGATCCCGCAATAGTCGGCCACGTCATAGCCGAAGTCCCGCATGGGAGAGGTGAAGATCGGCGACAGCCAGATCCCGTCCACCCCCAGGCTCGCCACATGGTCCAGTCGCGACAGGATGCCGGGCAGGTCGCCGACCCCGTCCCCGTTCGTATCCTGAAAGCTGCGCGGATAGATCTGGTAGATCACTGCGCCCTTCCACCAGGGCGTCTCGGTCGTCGTCATGGGTTCCCTCCAGAAGGGCGCGGTCAGGTCGTCCGGTTGCGTCCGAAGTTGGGCTCTGCGGATTCCTGGCCGGCGGCGACGATGCCCAGGCGAATGGCCCGGGTGCGGACGAACAGGGCCTCGAGCTTGTCGGCCTCCCCCCAGCGGATGGCGCGGGACAGGGCCTGGAGGTCCTCGGTGAAGCGGGCCAGGATCTCCAGCACCGCGTCCTTGTTCAAGAGGAACACGTCCCGCCACATGACCGGGTCCGAGGCCGCGATCCGGGTGAAGTCGCGGAACCCCCCGGCGGAGAACTTCATCACCTCGCTCTCGGTGACGTCCTCCAGGTCCGCGGCGGTGCCGACGATGTTGTAGGCGATCAGGTGGGGCAGGTGGCTGGTCACGGCCAGCACCAGGTCGTGGTGTCGGGCGTCCATGTGCTCCACCTGGCTGCCCATGCCGGTCCAGAAGTCGGACAGGCGGGCGACGGCCGCCAGATAGGGGGCGTCGGTCCGGGGCAGGGGGCAAAGGATGGCCCAGCGGCCGCGAAACAGTTCGGCAAAGCCTGCGTCCGGGCCGGACTGCTCGGTGCCGGCAACGGGATGGCCCGGAATGGCGAAGACGCCCTCCGGCGCGATGGCCTCGAAGGCGTCGAGCACCGCCTGCTTGGCTGATCCCACGTCGGTCAGGGTCGCACCCGGGGCCAGGGCGGCGGCGATCTGGCCGGCCATGGGGCCGATGGCGGCGGGGGGCGTCGCGATCAGCACCAGGTCCGCCCCCGCCGCGGCGGCCTGCGGCGTGTCGCAGACGTCGTCGGCCAGGCCGAGGGCGGCGACGCGGCTGCGCACCTCGGCACTGCGATCATAGGCGGCATAGGTCTGTGCGAGGCCGGCGGCGCGGGCGGCGCGCAGGACCGAGGAGCCGATGAGACCGCAGCCGATGACGGCGAGACGCTGATAGAGGACGGACATGGGACAGGTGTTCTTCTGCAGGCACTGCCGCCGGACCGGCGACGCCGGTTGAGCTAGCACCTTTGGACGCCACGTCCAGTCTCGGTCGCGAAAAAGTCCCGCGTCCCCGTCAGTGCGCGGGGGGAAGGGTCGCCTTGGCTGTCACCGAGATGGCGGCGGCCGTCGGTGCCGGAGCCGTCGCGGCAGGACTTGTCCCCACGGCCGTCACCGGGGGCGGCGCGGAGGGCACGGGGGCGCGCTTCGGCGCGAGCCGGGCCTTGCGGGCCTCCCGCTCCGCCCGGTGGATCTCGTCGCCCAGGTTCTGGCAGAGGTCGTCATAGGCCCCATAGGCGCGGTTGCCGCAGGTCTGGGTCCACAGGACATGAAGGTCTGCCAGCCGTTCCTCCAGGGACTTCGGAGGCGGGTCGTCGGCCACCGGGGGCCCCGCCTTGCCTTGGCTCGCGCTCTGGCCTTGGACAGTCGCGGGCGGGGCGGGAGCCGCGGCCGGGGTCGGCTGAGCAGCGATCTGAAGGGCGAGAACGAGAGCCAGCATGGGACCATCCGGACGACCGAGACGGCACCTGTACGCCCGGCCTGTGACCCTTTCTAGACCCGTTGCGACCGATTTGACACAGATCGGCTCGTCAGGGACGGTGCCCAAAAGGAAACGGCGGCGGGCCGAAGCCCGCCGCCGCCGGATTTGAGGGAAGGTCGGAGGCGGACCGGTCTGCGCGACCGGCGGCCCCCGCCCGTCCGGATCAGTACTTCACGCGCATGGTGGCACCGAAGGTCCGGGGCTCGCCCGGATAGACGGCGTAGTTGTTCTGCTCCGGCACCGCGAAGCTGCCGACGATGTAATACTGGTCGAGCAGGTTGCGGGCGAACAGTTCGAGGCTCCAGCGTTCGTTCGGCGGGCTGATGCCGATCCGGCCGTTGATGACCGTGAACTGACCCTGCTTGGACACGCCGCTCGGGTTCAGGGCCGAGGTCTGGTACGGCGAGTTGAAGCGACCGTCGATGTAGTACAGGGCGGTCAGGTGCTGGAACGGAAGTTCCGTCCGGTAGGTCGCCGACGCCGTCGCGGTCCACACCGAGTCACCCTCGATGGTGGTGCCGCTCAGGATGGTGTAGCCCGGGCCGAAATTGACCGTCGAACCATACTTGGCGTTGTTGTACAGCAGGCCGCCCTGCAGCGTCAGGCCGTCCAGGGGACGGGTGAGCAGCGAGACTTCGACGCCCTTGCTGATCGTGGTCGGGATGTTCCGGGTCACGAAGTTGAAGCCCGAGAAGTTGTTCGACTGGAAGTCGGAGACCTCTTCGTAGAACACGTTCAGGTTCAGCTGGGTGCTGCGGTTGATCGTCGACTTGATGCCGAACTCATAGGCGTCGGTATATTCCGGATTGAAGTGCAGGTCCGCCGTGGTCGGCTTCACCGTCGAGGCCGGGGTGATGTTGAAGCCCGAGCGGTCGAGGTTGTAGCCCCCCGACTTGTAGCCGCGGGAATAACCGCCATAGGTCATCACGTCGTCGGTGACCTTGTAGGACAGGGACACCGTGCCGGTGACCGCGTCTTCCGTGGAGGAGGTCTTGTAGGCACCGTCGGCAATGGTGTTGACCACCGGGTTGCAGACCAGGGTCAGCAGCGAGGCCAGACCCGGGTTCGCCAGCAGCGACGAGGTGTAGGCGGCGAAGGCCGGGTTGGCGATCAGGGCACCACAGCCGGGGGCGGTGGCGCTCAGACCTGCCGACAGGTTCTTCTCATCCCGATTGTAACGCAGGCCGACGGTCAGCTTCAGCTTGTCCGTGATCTGGTATTCGTCGTGGGTGTAGATCGAGGCGCTGTTGGTGGTCTGCTTGAACGTGTCGTTGTTCTGACCCGTTCCCGCCAGCGGCGCACCCGCGGCGACGGCGTCGCCATAGGCCTGGAAGCCGGCCGGACCGCCCAGAGCACCCTGGGCCGCCGCTGCGGCACCCGCGGCACCGAGGAGCTGCGTGTACTTGGCGACCGTGCCTTGATACAGCGCCGCCGTCAGAGCGCGACAGCGGGGGAACAGGGCGGCTGCGGGACCGCAACCGGCGGTGCCGAGGCTGCCGAAGATGTTGTAGCCGGGCAGGCCGCCACCGGCCAGGGCGTCCACGTACTGGGCCGCCTGGGTGCCGAACTTGATGTTGTCCTTGTGCGGCAGGATTTCGTCGGAATAGAAGCCGCCGAACAGCCAGTTCAACTTGTCGGTCTTGCCCTGGAAACGGACTTCCTGGGTGAAGGTCTTGAACTCGTCCGTGTAGCCCTGGCGATAGGCGCGATCCAGGCCGCTGAAGTCGATGTCCTGATCCCGCAGGACCTTCCAGTCACGATAGCTGGTGATGGACGAGACCTTCACGCCTTGGACGTTCCAGTTCAGCTCGGCCGACAGACCCTTGTCATCGACCCGCTCCAGATAGTCCCGGGCGGGGGTGATGGCGGTATGGAAGTTGTTCTGGTCGAAGGTCGGGATACCGGTGACGCCTGCCAGAGCCGACAGACCGTTCACCGCTGCGGCCGACGTGCCGTTCAGGGCGACCAGGCCGACGCAACACTGCTCGTTGGTGTGGGAGACGTCGGCGATCACCCGCAGGGTCGCGTCCGGATTGATCTGCCACAGGGCCTGACCGCGGAGGCTGTAGCGGTCCTTGTCGTTGAAGGCGCGGCTGGAATTGACGTCCTTGATGTAGCCGTCACGGTTTTCCCAGCTGCCGTCAAGGCGCACGGCCAGGACGTCGGCCACCAGGGCGGTGTTCACGCCGAACAGCACCTTGCGGTCGTTGTAGTTGCCCACGGTGCCTTCGATGAAGCCGGTGGTGCCCTTGAAGTTCGGGGCCTTGGTCGTGACGCTGATGGCGCCCGCCGAGGTATTCTTGCCGAACAGGGTGCCCTGCGGGCCATTCAGGACTTCGATGCGCTCCACTTCCGGCAGTTCGCTCAGGGCGACGCCGGCGCGGTTGCGGTAGACACCGTCGATGAAGAAGCCGACGGCGGATTCAAAGCCGGCATTGTCGCCGCCGGTGCCGATGCCGCGAATGGTCGCGCTGGCGCCTGCGGCGTTCGACTGGCCGGGCTCGAGCTTGTAGCTCGGCACCAGGCCCGTGAGGCCCTTCAGGTCCGTCACATTGGCGTTCTTCAGCGTGTCGGCGGTGACCGCGCTGATGGCGATCGGCACGTCCTGGACGGCCGCGGCGCGACCGCTGGCGGTGACGATCACCGGCTGGATGGTATTGTCGTCCTTGGCCGCCGGCGCATCCGCGTCGTTGGCTGCAAAAGCGGGCGCCGCCAGGGCGAGGGCCGCTACGGAAACGCCGAGCGCAAGCATGCTGCGCAGACGCAGTGCATCTGTCATTTTGAAAGTCTCCCGTACCCCGGGCGGCCCTCTATGTGGCTCTGCGCGGGGTAGTTTTTCCTCGAGCGCCGCGTGCAACAGGGATTGCCCCCATCACGACAGACCACGGCCTGCCTGTCGCTGAGGCCTGTTTGCTCATGAAGCGGCCCGTTATGTCAACTCAAGGTATGCTTACACAGTCTCGCTTTCCCGGGATTGCGTTGCGACTGTGGCCAATTGGCGTCGGTTCCGCAGGGGCATTTGGTTCGCTCCCCCGCGGCCTGCCTGATTTCTGGGCGAATACAACTCCTGCGTCCGTCGGTCGCCGGAGACGTTGCTCAGGGACCCGCGCAACGGACCTTCGGCCCTTTACCTCGGCCCGGTGACAGCCTAGCTGAACGGAATGGTTCAGATCCCTTCCCCGACGAACCCGCCAACAACGGACGCAGCCCTGGTGCTGTTTTCCGGCGGTCAGGATTCGAGTGTCTGCCTTGCCTGGGCGCTCACCCGCTATGGGCGGGTGGAGACGGTGGGCTTCGACTACGGTCAGCGCCACCACGTGGAGCTCGAGGCCCGGCTCGCCGTGCGCGAGGCTGTGGCGCAGGCCTTTCCGGACTGGGCATCGCGGCTCGGAGAGGACCATGTGCTGGACCTGCGAGGCTTCGGCGCGGTGGCCGCATCCGCACTTACCGCCGACCGGGCCATCGAGATGACCGCGTCGGGGCTGCCGTCGACCTTCGTGCCGGGCCGCAACCTCGTGTTCCTCGTCTACGCCGCCGCGCTGGCGGACCGGCGGGGGATCGACATTCTGGTGGGCGGCATGGGGGAGGCGGACTATTCCGGCTATCCGGACTGTCGGCAGACCACCCTCGACACACAGATGCGCGCCCTGCAGCTGGGCATCGAGCGTCCCTACCGGCTGGAGACGCCCCTCATGTCCCTCGACAAGGGCGGCATCTGGGCCCTGTCCCATCAGCTGGGCGGAGCGGCGCTGGTGAACATCATCGTGCGGGACAGCCACACCTGCTATCGCGGCGACCGGACCCATCTCCACGACTGGGGCTATGGCTGCGGCGACTGCCCCGCCTGCGACCTGCGGGCGCGGGGCTATGTGCAGTGGCGCGAGAGCCAATGAGGCCGCGTCCATGAGTTATGCAGTCAAGGAAATGTTCCTCACACTTCAGGGTGAGGGCGGGCAGGCGGGACGGGCCGCGGTGTTCTGCCGTTTTGCCGGCTGCAATCTGTGGTCGGGCCGGGAGGAAGACCGGGCCACGGCGGTCTGCACCTTCTGCGACACGGACTTCGTCGGCATGGACGGACCCGGTGGCGGGCGGTTTGCCGAACCGGCGGCCCTCGTGGCCGCCGCGGCGGCGCTGTGGGTCGGCGAGGGGCGCCGGCTGGTGGTCTGCACCGGGGGCGAGCCGCTGCTGCAGCTCGATCCGCCGCTGATCGCGGCCTTTCACGCCGCCGGATTCGAGATCGCGGTGGAGACCAATGGCACCCTGGCGGCACCGGCGGGAATCGACTGGGTCTGTGTCAGTCCCAAGGCGTCAGCGGAAGTGGTGCAGCGGTCGGGGCAGGAGCTGAAGCTGGTCTATCCGCAGGCCGAGGCGGACCCGGCGCGCTTTGCGGCGCTGGATTTCGAGCGGTTCTATCTTCAGCCGATGGATGGGCCGGACCGGGCGGCAAATACCGCGGCGGCCATTGCCTATTGTCTCAGCCACCCGCAGTGGCGGCTGAGCATGCAGACGCACAAATATCTGGGAATTCCCTGAGGAAGCGGCCGGCGGGCGGGCCTCACCCGACCGGCAGCTGAATTCAGGAGGCTTCGCGGTTGCCCAGGTGAAGGTCGGCCAGGGCGTCCAGCGTGGTGTAGCGGGAGCTCTTGCGGGCGCGCTGGTCGGCCTTGACGGCGGCCTTGCGCTCCTTGCGTTCCGACCGCTTGGCCTCGAGGGCCGCGGCTTCACGCTCTGCCACGGCGGCTGCGGCGTCTTCCTTGGCCTTGATCCGCGCCAGACGGAACGCTTCGCGTTCCTCGCTCTTGATCTGTTCCCGGGTCTTGAATTCAGCGGTTGCATCCGTCGCCATGACGGCGGGCTTCGGCTTGAATTTGGCCAGCTGCGCCTTGCGGGCCTCGGCAGCGGCGGCGAGGCGGTCGCTGTAACCAGTCTTGATCTTGTCTTTCATGAATCCCGATGGAGTCCTTGTGAATGGCGCCTATGTGCCAAAATCCCGGGCATTAAGCAATGGATCGTGCCACCCGGTGCGCGCAAATTCGCACATCGGGTCCACGGCGTTCCATTATGGAGACAGGCAACATCCCCGGCTTGACGACGGGGCCGGGCCGTGGGTCGCCTACCAGATCTTCACCCGGTCGGCGGGGGCCACGTAAAGCTTGTCGCCGGGCTTCACGTCGAAGGCGGCGTACCAGGCGTCCACATTGCGCACCACCGCATTCACCCGAGCCTGGGCCGGGGAGTGGGGATCGGTGTGAAGCTGCTGGCGCAGGGACTCGTCACGGATCTTCTCGCGCCAGACCTGGGCCCAGCCGAAGAATACCCGCTTATCCCCGGTCACGCCATCCAGGACGGGGGCCGGCTTGCCGTGCAGCGAGGCGTGGTAGGCGTCCAGGCCGAGATTGATGCCGCCCATGTCGCCGATGTTCTCGCCCATGGTCAGCTTGCCGTTGATGTGCTCGTTCGGCAGGATCTCGAAGCTTTCATATTGCGCGCCCAGACGGTCGGCCCGGCTGTTGAAGCCCTCCGCATCCTTGGCGGTCCACCAGTCCTTCAGCACGCCGTCGCCGTTGGACTTCCGGCCCTGGTCGTCGAAGCCGTGGCTGATCTCGTGACCGATCACGCCGCCGATGCCACCATAGTTCACGGCCGGGTCGGCCTTCGGATCGAAGAACGGCGGCTGCAGGATGGCGGCGGGGAACACGATCTCGTTCAGGGACGGGTTGTAGTAGGCGTTCACGGTCTGGGGCGTCATGCCCCATTCGGTGCGGTCGACGGGCTTGTTCAGTCGAACGACCTCCCGGTTCCAGTCCGCCGCTTCGGCGCTGAGCACCGAGCCGTAGAGGTCATCGGGCTTCACCACCACCGCGGAATAATCCCGGAAGTGGTCCGGATAGCCGATCTTCACGGTGAACTTGGCCAGCTTGGCCTGGGCGGCCGCCTTGGTGTCCGCGCTCATCCAGTCCAGCTTGTTGATCCGGGCGGACAGGGCCGCGCGGACATTGGCCACCAGTTCCAGCATCTTGGCCTTGGACTCGGCCGGGAAGTACTTCTCCACGTAGATCTCGCCGACCGCCTCGCCCAGCGCGCCATTGGTGGCCGCCACGGCCCGCTTCCAGCGGGGCCGCTGTTCCGGCTGACCGCCGAGGGTCTTGGACCGGAACTCGAACTGGGCGTCGACGAAGGACTTGGACAGGTAGGGTGCGGACGCATCCGCCACGCCGAACGCCATCCAGGCCTTCAGGGTCTCGATGGGGGTCTCGGCGAAGATCGCCGCCTTCTTCGGGAAGGCCGTGTTGTCGGACAGGATGATCCGGTTCACGGAGCCCAGATCACTGGCCACCAGGAGGCGCTTGAAATCGAAGCCCGGGGCGTAGGCCGCCAGTTCGTCCGGGGTCATGGGGTTGTAGGTCTTGTCCCGGTTGCGCCGCTCCGCCCGTTCCCAGGTGGCTTCGGCCATGCGGGTCTCGAAGGCGACCACGTCCTTGGCCCGGGCCTCGGCGTCCGGCCAGCCGGCCAGGGTCAGCATCTGGGCCACATAGGTCTCATACTTGGCCTTGGTCGCCGCGAAGGCGGGCTTCAGGTAGTAGTCCTTGTCCGGCATGCCGATGCCGCCGGTTCCGGATTGCACCGCATAGTGGGTCGGGTCCTTGGCGTCGGGGCCGATATAGATCCCGAACAGACCGCGGCGCAGGCGGGTGTGATCGCCCATGAGGGTGATCAGGTCGTCCTTGGTGGCGGCGGCCTTGATTTTAGCGAGGTCCGGGGAGATCGGTGCCGCGCCCAGCTTTTCCACGCGGTCGACATCCATGAAGGCCTTGTAGAAGGCACCGATCTTGGCGGTCTTTTCCGTCGGAGCGCTGACGGCATCCTCGAGGATGCCGCGGACACGGTTTTCCGACAGCACCGAGAGTTGGTCGAAATTGCCGAACCGGGTGCGGTCCGACGGGATTTCCGTCCGGGAAAGATAGGTCCCGTTGGCATAGGCGAAGAAGTCATCCCCCGGCTTCACCGCCACATTGCGCCCCGACAGGTCAAAGCCCCAGGTCCCGTAGTGCGGGCTGGCGGTGTTCAGCGGCGGGGTCGGGACGTCGGCGGCCTGGACGGACCAGGCGATCGCCAGAGTGGAAGCCGCAGCCGCCAACCAGATAGAGCTTTTCATGGGGTGATCTGTCCCTTACGCGCGCCGTCAGCGGGATAAAACACCGCTGAACCCAACCAGTCCGGGACTTTAAAACCAGCTTATGGGATGCGACAAGGCGGAGAAATCGATCCGAGCAGAATGGGTTGCAGATTTGCCACCTTGAGTGAGACGGAATCGGGCCCGGCGTCCAACATATCGGCCAGGGTGAACTGGTTGAGGACCGCCAGGAACGCCTCGCCGGCGAGGGCGATCGCCTGCTTCAGCTTGCAGCGGGGCTCAAGGGCGCAGTCGGAGCAGCCCTCCAGATCAAACCCGGACTCGGTGAGGCGGACGATATCGCCCAGGTGAATCTCTTCGGCCGGCCGGCCCAGGCGAAGACCGCCTCCCCGCCCGCGCGTGCTCTTGACGAACCCGCCCCGGACCAGGGTCGGGGTCACCTTCATGACGTGGTTCTCCGGGGCGTCGCACGCCGCGGCCAGTGTATGGATGGCCACCAGCCCGTCGGGCACCATGGCCAGATGAGTCATGATGCGCAGCGCATAATCTGTGTACCGCGTGAGTTTCATGCCCAAAGTCTGCGGCGGGCTCCCACCGCAGGCATTGATTCTGATCAAGTACCTCTTTTGCCTGCCCGCGACGACATCGGGTCAGAGGGTTGGCGCCGTCCGGAGCGCGCGGCCAGCCAGGATGGCCAGTCCGATGGCGGGGGCCACGACGATACTGGCCAGCCAGAAAGGGCCCTCGATGCTGAGGCTCGCAAACACCAGACCCGAGGACAGGGGGCCCAGGAAACGGGCGAGGGCGCCCATGGCGTTGTTCAGGCCCAGCGCCTGTCCCTGACGGTCGGGATCCGCGACGCGGGAGATCAGGGCCCCGACATTGGGAAAGGCCACGGACTGGCCGAACGCCATCAGCGACATGAACACGATGGTCGAGGGCAGGCCCCAGCTGAACGGCAGCAGCAACTGGGCGAGGACGGTCAGGCCCATGCCGACGGCCAGCATCCGCGCCTCTCCATAGTGTCGCGACAACCGCCCCGTGGCGAACCACTGGGCGAGCGCATTGGTCACGCCCACCATGCCGAACACGATGCCCGTCTCCCGCGGGCCCCAGTGGAACCGGGCCTGGCCCCAGAAGCCGAACACACTCTCGATCCCGGTGAAGGCAAAGCCCGAAGCCAGGGTCAGGATCAGCAGCGGCCCGACGACGGGATGGCGGATGCCCCGGCTGAACAGCGCGAAACGGCTGAGCTGGCTCATCCCCTTGCGCCGGGTCCGGCTCTCCTTCACCAGCAGGAACACGCCGAGGGCGGACAGGCCGCCGAGCGCCGAGGCCACCAGGAAGGGCAGACGAAAGCCCGCCGGCCCCAGTTCCGGATGGGCCAGAAGGCCCGAGAGGCTCGGCCCGACGATGAAGCCTATATTGAAGGCCACCCCCAGCCGCGCCAGCTTGCCGGCCCGTTCCGTCGCCGGGGTGACATCGGCGATGTAGCCCTGCACCACCGAGCCGTTTCCGGCGAACATGCCGCCGAACAGTCGGATGACGAAGGCGGCCCAGATGTTCGGTGCGAAGGCCATCAGCCCGTAGCAGAGGCAGTTGCACGCCAGCGTCGACATCAGCACCGGCCGTCGCCCGATCCGGTCCGACAGCCGGCCCCAGAACGGCTCCCCCACGAAACCGCCCATGGCATAGGCGGAGAAGACCAGTGCCACCTGCCACGGCTCCGCATGGAAGGAGCGGGCATAAAAGGGCAGAAGCGGGATGACCATGCCGAAACCGAGCAGGTTCATGAACACCACGAACAGCAGGGTCGGGAGCGCCGCGGCCGAGGCGGGAGCCGCCTCCACCTCCAGGAGCGCTGCGTCCCGGGGTGCGGGGGGCTTGGCCGGCAGATGAGTCATGGGGGCTCAGATACGACCGCCCGGCGTCCGCGGCAATGGGGGCGCCTGCGGGTTCCCGGTGGCCAAGGGAGAACAGATGCGAGAAGATAGGGATATGAGCGTCCTCACCCGAATCAGCCTCGACCGGTCGGTTCCCCCGTCCTCCTCGGCACCGGATCATCCCGAACGGCCGTATCTCGACCTGCTGGCCGATATCCTGGCTCATGGAGTTCTGCGGGATGACCGGACCGGCACTGGCACGCTCGGCGTTTTCGGGCGGCAGATCCGCTTCGACCTCGCCCAGGGCTTTCCGCTGCTCACCACCAAGCGGGTGCATTTCAAGTCCGTGGCGCTGGAACTCCTGTGGTTCCTGCGCGGGGACACCAATGTCCGCTGGCTTCAGGAGCGCGGCGTGACCATCTGGGACGAATGGGCCGATGCGGATGGCGAGCTGGGCCCCGTCTACGGCCACCAATGGCGCAGCTGGGCCGCGCCGGACGGCCGCTCCATCGACCAGATCACCCGGCTGGTGGAAGGCCTGAAGGCCAACCCCTCCAGTCGCCGCCACGTGGTCTCCGCGTGGAACCCGGCGGAGGTGGACGACATGGCCCTGCCGCCCTGCCACTGCCTGTTCCAGTTCTTCGTCGCGGACGGACGCCTGTCCTGTCAGCTGTATCAGCGCTCCGCCGACGTGTTCCTGGGCGTGCCGTTCAACATCGCCAGCTATGCCCTGCTGACCCTGATGGTCGCCCAGGTCGTCGGGCTGGAGCCGGGGGAGTTCGTGCACAGCTTCGGCGATGCCCATCTCTACGTGAACCACGTGGACCAGGCGCGCACCCAGCTGGCCCGGGAGCCCCGGGACTTTCCCCGGCTGGTCCTGACGCCGCGACCTGTCCTGTTCGACTACGCCTATGAGGACATGACGCTGGAGGGCTATGATCCGCATCCGCTGATCCGCGCCCCGATCGCGGTTTGAGGGGACATCACCGCCGATGAGCGCCCAAATTCCCCTGAGCCTCGTCGTGGCCCGCGCGCGCAACGGGGTGATCGGTCGGGACGGTCGCCTGCCCTGGCACCTGCGCTCCGACCTGCGGCGGTTTCGCGAGACGACCATGGGCAAGCCCGTGATCATGGGCCGCAAGACCTGGGACAGCCTGACGAAGAAGCCCCTGCCGGGGCGGCTGAACATTGTCCTGACCCGGGACCTGTCCTTCGAACCGCCAGGCGCAGTGGCCTGCGACGCCTGGGCCGATGCCGTGTCCATGGCCCGGGAGCAGGCCGAGGAAGACGGCGCCGCCGAGATCTGTGTGATCGGCGGGGCGGAGATCTACAAGCTGGCCCTGCCCCGGGCGCGGCGCATCTATCTGACCGAGGTCGACCTCGCGCCCGCAGGGGACGCCTGGTTCGATGCCCCCGATCCGGCGCAGTGGCGCGAGACGGGTGTGGAGGCCTTTGCGGCCGGCGAGGACGACGAGGCCTCCTTCGTGATCCGGGTGCTCGAACGGGTCTGAAATCCCGTCGGTCCGCGCGCGGTTAAGGCTTTGCAGAGCGCCTGTCGGGCCTATACTTCATCCCAAGGTCGCTCGCTCATGAAGCGACCGGGAGGACGTGCCGTGGCTGAGCTTGACCTGACCCTCGTGGCAGAGGATCTGCAGTTTCCCGAAGGCCCCGTGGCCATGGCCGACGGTTCGGTCATCCTGGTGGAGATCCAGCGCAAGACGCTGACCCGGGTGGCCCCCAACGGCAAGCGCACCATTGTCGCGGAACTCGGGGGCGGCCCCAACGGTGCCGCCATCGGCCCTGACGGGGCCATGTACATCACCAACAACGGCGGGGCGTTCCAGTACTACACCGTCAACGGCATGAACATTCCAGGCCCCACCCCGCCGGACCATGCGGGGGGGCATATCCAGCGGGTGGACCTGAAGACCGGGAGCATCACCACCCTCTATACCCATTGCGGCAAGCGCCGGCTGAACGGGCCCAACGACCTCGTCTTCGACAGGCAGGGCGGCATGTGGTTCACCGACCATGGCACCTCGATGGAGGCCTACCGCACGCACGGGGGCCTGTTCTATGCCCAGCCCGACGGCTCCAGCATCACCTGCGTCCGCGATCATCTGATCTCCCCCAATGGGGTCGGCCTGTCGCCGGACGAGACGGTGGTCTACATGGCCGACACCCATACCGGCCGGCTGTGGGGCTTTGACCTGGAGACGCCAGGTGTCGCCGCGAAGCCCGAACTGGCGGCGATCCCCGGCCGCGTCATCGCGACCCTGCCGGGATACCAGCTGCTGGACAGTCTCGCCGTGGAAGCCGGCGGCAAGGTCTGCGTGGCCACCATCATAAATGGCGGGATCACCGCCTTCGACCCCGACGGCACGGTGGAGCATTTTGCGGTGCCCGACCTGATCGTCACCAACATCTGCTTCGGCGGGGCGGACATGCGGGACGCCTGGATCACCTCTTCCGGGACCGGGCGGCTCTACAAGACCCGCTGGCCGCGTCCGGGGCTGAAGCTGAACTTCAACGCCTGAGGTCAGTCATTCCGCCGGCACCCGACGGGCGGCGATCTCGGACAGGAGCTCGAACAGGACCCGGACCTGCAGCGGCTTGCTGATGTGTCCGTCCATCCCTGCGGCGCGGTGCTCCGAGACCTGATGGTACATCGCGTCGGCGGTCATGGCGTAGATCAGGATGGGAGGGCGCGGGTCGTCCCGTTCGCGACGGCGGATCGCACGGGTGGCGTCCAGCCCGTCCATTTCCGGCATCTGCACGTCCATCAGCACGAGGTCCCAGGACCCCTGCGCCCAGGCTGACACGGCGTCCAGCCCGTTCTCAACGAACACGCCCTCGACATTGGCAAATTCCAGGATGCTGCGCAGGATCATCTGGTTGGTCGGATTGTCCTCTGCCACCAGCAGTCGCAGCGGCTTTCCCGTCATGAGCGGCGCGTCGAAGGGCAGGGCGGCCGCCGCCTCCCCGGCCAGGGAGACCATCTGCGGACCGGGGGTTCCCGCCGGCATCTCCGACGCACGGACGAAGGGCAGGGGCAGGGTTACCGTGAACCGTGCCCCCTCTCCGAGCCGGCTCTCCACCTCGATCTCGCCCCCCATCAGCCGGGCCAGGTTGCGGACGATGGCAAGACCCAGCCCCGTGCCCCCGAAGCGCCGGGTGTTGGCCTGGTCCACCTGGGAGAATTCCGTGAACAGCGCCGCGCGGCCTTCGTCGGAAATACCGATGCCGGTGTCGGTCACCGATATCCGGACCCCGTCGGCCGCGCGCCGTCCGACCACCGTTATGGACCCGAACGCCGTGAATTTCACCGCGTTCGAGACGAGGTTCTGAACGATCTGCCGGATCCGGCCGGCGTCGCCGCGGAACACCCCGTCGATCTCGACCGTGTCGATCACCAGGCGCACGCCCTTTTCCTCGAGAATGGAGCGATAGACGTGGCAGGCGCTGACGATGGTGTGGGTCAGGTCGAAATCGTCCTGCGAGATCTCGACCCGGCCGGCCTCGATCTTGGACAGGTCGAGAAGGTCGTCGAGGATGGCCAGCAGCGCCTCGCCGGAGGACTGGACGACGGCCAGTCGCTGGCGCTGGGGCAGGGACAGCTGGTCCAGGGACATGGCCTGAGCCATCCCCAGCACCCCGTTCAGCGGTGTGCGGATCTCGTGGCTCATGGTCGCGAGGAAGGTGCTCTTGGCCTTGCTGGCCAGGTCGGCGTCCACGGTGGACCGGATGAGCTGGCTGTAGGCCACCGCATTGGCCACCTGCAGGCGCCAGCAATTGATCAGAAAGCCGCCGCCGAGCAGCAACAGCAACCAGCGGGACGGCCCCTCGGCAAGGGGATAGATGTTGATCTCCAGCGCCAGGGCCATGGGCGGTGCCGTGAACCAGAACATCCGGGGCGACAGGCTGTGCTGGGCGGCCACGGTCATGAGGGCGGCGGTGCTGACCAGAATGCCCAGGCCGGCCGCGGCAATGCCGTGGCCAGGGGTCAGCAGGAACGGGATCGTGCCGATACCGACCACGGCGCTGGAAATGACCATCAAGGTCAGCTTGACCTGGGTGACATAGGCCAGGGTCGCCGTCGGGAGCCGGGACCGGACCCGGCTCCAGTAATAGGTGAGGCCGAGTTCGCCGGCGATATAGGCGGCGAGCCACAGCCCGGCCAGCATGAGGGGCCACACACCGATGACATATGTGACGGCGGCCACGCCGGTCAGGCTGACCATCCGGGTCAGCAGGCCACCGCTGTAGGTGCGGTCGTAGTACTGCTCCAGATTATTACGCTCGACCCGCGCAAGCATTCCCGTCACCCCGGCACCGCCCAAGACCTATCTTGATCTGACGGGCCCCGGAAGTGGGAGGATTGACAAAAATGTTCCGTCCGCGCGGGCCGGCGGGATCAGCGGATGCGCTGAACCGACTTGCCCACCGGGGCCAGGGCCAGCCAGGCCAGCTGCAGGTCCTTGAAGGCGAAGGGCAGGCCGATGATCGTCACCGCCTCGAGTCCGGCGATGATCAGATGGCTGAGCGCGATGTGCCAGCCGCCCAGCACGATCCAGACAATGTTCATCAGAAGGCCGAGCGGCCCCGTGCCGGGATCCTCCTCGCCGGTTTCCTCGAAGCGGTCGACGATCCGCTTGCCGAAGGGGAAATAGGCGAACCCGGCGATGCGCCAGGCGGCCTGGGCCCAGGGAAGGCCGACAATGGTGACGGCCAGAAGGCAGCCGGACAGCAGCCAAAGGGTGCCGGACAGCCATCCGCCGCAGATGAACCACAAGATGTTGAGGAGCGTGGTCATTGGCCTGCCGCCTTTGCTGCTGCCGGGTGGGCACCGTCGGCCTTCACAGCGGCCAGGATGTCATCCTCGAGGAAGCCGCCGATCATCTTCTGGCCGATCACGAAGGACGGGGTCCCGTCCACGCCGATGGCCTTGGCCAGGGTGCGGTTGTCATCCAGCTGCTTTTCCACCTCGGGGGACTTCATGTCCTTGTGCGCCTGGTCAAGATTGACGCCCTTCTCGGTCAGGATCCGGTCGATCGCCGCCTCGTCGAGGGATTTCTCGGCCATGAGGGCCAGATGTACGGGCACGTACTTCCCCTGCCGGGCGGCCGCGAGGGCGGCCCGGGCCGCCGTGTCGGAGATCTGGGACAGGATCGGGTAGTCCTTGAAGACCAGCCGGATCGCCTTGTGGCCGGACACCATTTCCGGAATGTGCGGCGCGGCGGCCTTGCAGTAGCTGCAGCGGTAATCGAAGAATTCCACCACCGTCACCGGTCCGTCCCCGAGGGTCGGGTCGCCGGCACGTTGGGTCAGTTCGGCCACGTGCTGCGAGATCGCCTTCCGGGCCAGGCTGGCGGTCTCGGCGTCCCGCTTGGTCTGGAGGGCCTGGATAGCCTCTTCGATCACCTCGGGATGGGCCAGCAGATAGGCCCGGACCTTCTTGCCGAAGGCCGTCTCCTCCCGATGGGTCGTGTCGGCGCACCAGGCGACGGTGACGGCGGTGACACCGATGCAGGCGGCCAGGGCGGCAATCAGCGGGAGACGACGCATTCAGGAGGTCCTGCAGACTTCGAAAGGGCGGCCGGGCCGCGACAAGGCACTATATTCTCTGCTGGTTTGGAGGCGGGGTCCAGATGGCGTGGTCGACGGGCCCGCGTGGCTCAGTGCGGCAGGTTCGCCAGCCCCGTCTGTCCGGCCATCATCCGCAGGTCGTCCTTTGACGGATTGGACACCAGCACGATGTCCGTGGCGCGGCGCCACTGGGGCGTATCCTTGGTCAGCAGCTGGCGGGCACGGAGGGCGAAGATCCGCGCCTGGGTCATGTCTCCCACGGCGAACCGCTCCTCTGCGGCGGCGAGACGGGCGGCGCCGGGCTCGCCCTTGGCATCATAGGCCTGCGACATGAGCCGCCAGGCAAAGGCGTTGTCCCCCTCCACCGACAGGGCCTTCTGCAGATGGTTGATGGCCTCGTCGGTGCGCTTCTCGTCTCCCTGGGCGATGATGGCCTGGGCCAGATTGATGCGGAGCAGGGGCGCGCCGGGCTTCAGTTCCACCGACCGGGCATGGGCCTTCTCGGCCAGGGCGGACTTGCCCACCTCGAACCAGACCTGCCCCTTCAGTTCGTAGAGATAGGGGTTGGTCGGATAGTCGGCGATCAAGGCGTCGATGTCGCGGATGGCGTGGTCGGTCTCCAGGGCCTTGTAGTAGGCGATGGCCCGGGCATAGCGCGCCGGATAGCTGGTATCCTTCTCGGTGTACTTGATGAAGGTCTGCTGTGGCGGGTTCATGAAGGCAAACAGCTTGGCCTTCATCACGTCATGGCGGGCCTGATCCTCGGCGGTGTCCACGTCGTTGTAGTGGGACTGTTCCTCCGCCCGGCGGCGCAGGAGCTCGATCCGCTCGCCGCTGACCGGGTGGCTCTGGAAGAACTTGAAGCGGCGGGCCTCGGAGAACACCTCCTCGTAGCGGAAGTTCTCGAAGAAATCGACGAGGCCGCGGGCAGACTTGCCCGACCGCTGCATGTAGGTGATCGCCGCCTGGTCCGCCGCCGCCTCCTGGGCACGGGAGAAGGTCAGCATGTTGATCACGCCGAAATACTGGGACGAGCCGATCAGGGCGATGGCCGCATCCGGCGCCCCGGCCGCGGCAGCCAGGACGCCCAGCCCCAACGTCATCAGGAACGGGGCCATGGCGGCTTTTTCCATGTCCCCGGAGCGGGCGCTGTGCCCACCGGCGGCGTGGCCGGTCTCGTGGGCGATGACGCCCTCCAGCTGGTTGGGATTGGCCGTCTCGACGATCAGGCCGGTGTTCACGAAGATCGCCTGACCGTTCACCGTGAAGGCGTTGAGGTCCTTGTCGCCGACCAGCATCAGCGTCACGTCCTTGGGCACCAGGCCTGCGGCGCGGAAGATCGGATCGGAGTCCGCGTGCAGCGTCTCCTCGATCTCGGTATCGCGGATCAGGTTGATGCCGCCCCCCTCCTGCGCCTGGACGACGGAGGGGGTCAGGCAGGGGCCCAGGGCCAGGGTGGCGGACAGGGCCAGCCCTGCGAGGGTCCGGCCAAGGTCGACCGATCGGCGTGAAGGTGCAGAGGCGAAAGGACGGGATCGGGACATACGGGCAGACGCTCCTCGTTACACACCCCGCCCGCATTCCGGAGGATGCAAGATCCGCCGGAACGCCCCGATCCCTTCTTAGCGCGTCCTCAGCTCTTGCGCCACCACCCACGCTTTGGTTGCGGCGGCGGTTCGCTGATTTCCGCCGGATCCGGAACCACCGGGGCCACGATGACCGGTTCCGGCGCGACCGGTGCGGCGACGACGGGCTCTGCCACGGGGGCAGCGGCCTCGACCACGGCGTCCGCCGGAGCGGCAACAGCCTCCACCGGGGCTTCGGCATCCGCCTCGACCTTCGGCTTCTTGGCACGGGAGGCACGGACCCGCTTGGGCTTGGCAGCCGGCTCGGCTGCTTCGGCGACGATGGCTTCGGCGACCGCCTCGGCCACGACTTCCGCCGCGCTGGGGGTCACGTCGTCGGCCACCAGCTCGATGGGAGCCTCCGTCGTCACGACCTCCACCGCCTCGACCGCTTCCGCGCTCTCGGCTGCGGCACCGCCATTGCGACCCCGACGGGGACGGCGACGACGGCCGCGACCTTCCTCGGCGGTCTGGGTGAGGCTCGGCAGTTCGGACGTTTCCTCCGGGGAGATCACCCGCAGCGGATCGGCCGCTTCAGCCTCCTCGCGGGGACGCCGGTCCTCACGGGGACGCCGGTCCTCGCGGGGCGGACGATCGTCCCGTGGCGGACGGGGACCACGGGCCCGGTCCTCTGCAGGGCGTCCCTCCGCCGACCGGCCGGCACCGTCGTTCGCCGTCGGCGGTCTGCGGCCGGAGCCGTCACGCCAGGCATAGGCCTCCTCGCCGAAGGCCGGACGATCCTCGCCGGCGGAGCGCCAGGCATAGACATCGCGACGTTCGTCTTCCTGCATCCGGCGGCCGCCGCGGCGACCCCGGCGGCGGCGGCGGCGACGGGCTTCGCCCTCGGCCGCCGTCTCGCCCGGACGGGGCGTGTCCCGGCCGTCATCATCCTCGTCATCCCCCTCGGCGGAGGCTTCGTCGCCGTCTTCGGACCCGTCTCCACGGGGCGCGGTCGAGCGGCCTTCGCCCTCGTCCCGGCGTCCGCCACGGCGGCGGCGGCGGCGACGCTTGCCGTTGCGGCCTTCGCTGTCCCCGTCGGCACGGTCCTCCCGGTCCTCGCGGTCGACCATCTCGGTACGGCTTTCGCCGCCGCCCTCGGATTCCTCGTCGTCCTCTTCCTCGGCATAGACGAAGTCATCCTCCGGCTCCAGGGCCGGGGCGGCCAGCATCCGCGCGGGCTCGACCACGCGCTCGCGGGTCTCCTCGCGGGACACCCGTTCGATGCGGTGTTCCGCCGCCGACAGGGCCGGCTCGATCACCACGGTGACATAGAGGTCCTGAACGGACTCGAGGCGGGCCAGATAGGCGCGCTTCTCGTTCAGCACATAGAGCGCCACGGCCGCAGGCAGATACAGGTTGATCGAGCCCGCACCGGCGCGGACCGATTCCATCTCCACCGCGCGGAGGGCCGCCAGGGCGCTGTTTTCCACCGAGCGCACGCGGCCCGTGCCCTGGCAGTGCTCGCAGACATGGGTGGCACCTTCCAGCAGACCGGCCCGGCGGCGCTGGCGGGAAATCTCCATCAGCCCGAAGCCGGAGATCTTGCCCATCTGGATGCGGGCGCGATCGTCCTTCAGGCAGTCCTTCATCTGCTTTTCGACGGCACGGTTGTTCTTCGACTCATCCATGTCGATGAAGTCGATGACGATCAGGCCGGCGAGGTCGCGCAGGCGCATCTGGCGGGCGGCTTCGGTGGCCGCCTCCATGTTCGTCTTGAGGGCCGTGGCCTCGATGTTGCGCTCTCGCGTGGCCTTGCCGGAGTTGACGTCGACGGCGACCAGAGCCTCGGTCTGGTTGATCACCAGATAGCCGCCGGACTTCAGCGGCACGACGGGGGAGTGCAGCTGCGACAGCTGGTCCTCGACCCGGTGCCGCACGAACAGGGGCGTCGGTTCCTTGTGCTGGACGATCTTCTTGGCCTGGGAGGGCATGATCATCCGCATGAAGTCGCGGGCCTCGCGA
>CAIQUG010000096.1 GCA_903874895.1 uncultured Caulobacterales bacterium
CGCCAAGCCATTCCACCGCCGGGGGCGGTTCTGGGGTTTCATGTCGGACAGCCTGCCACCACGCATTTCCATCGTTGTTCCCGTCTATAACGAGGCGGGTGCCTGCGCCGATCTGGCCCGCGAGATCGCGGCGGCCTTTGCCGGCTCGACCCACGAGATCCTGTTCGTGGACGATGCCAGCCGGGATGAGACCCGCGCGATCCTGGTCGCGCTGAAGGCGGAAATCCCCACCCTGCGCGTGATCGCGCACGGGGCCAATTCCGGCCAGAGCCGGGCCGTGCGCACCGGCGTGCTGGCCGCATCCGGCGACATCATCGTCACCCTGGACGGAGACGGCCAGAACGACCCGGCGGATGCCCCGCGGCTGGTCCAGCGGCTGTCGGACGGCCCGGCGACCCTGGGCCTCGTGGGCGGCGAGCGGGTCAAGCGGCAGGACACGGCGGCGAAGCGGATCGCGTCCCGGCTGGCCAACGGCATCCGCAAGCGCCTGCTGAACGATCAGGCCAACGACACGGGCTGCGGCCTGAAGGTCTTCCGGCGCGACGCCTTCCTGCGCCTCCCCTATTTCGACCACATCCACCGCTATCTGCCGGCCCTGATGATCCGTGAGGGCTACCAGGTTGCCTTCGCCCCCGTCGGACACAGGCCGCGGACCACCGGTGCCTCGAAATATACCAACCTCCAGCGCCTGTGGGCGGCCCTGTCGGACCTGACCGGGGTCATGTGGCTGAACCGCCGGGCCCGCCTGCCCGAACCGGTCTCGGAGCTCTGACGCCGCGCCTCGACCGGGGACAAGGGTCTCCCGACAGCCGGCCCGGTTCGCTTCCCGGCCCCTATTCGACCAGCCTGAGCGGTCGCTCCGAAAATCCGCATTGTCGGCCATCACACAAATGTGTCATCTTCCGTTCCTGGACGTTAACCAGTTCGCTGGGCGCGTCACGGAACGAACGCCCAAATTCTCCGTTGTGTGGCCTGTATGACACTGCAGAGCAGAACGGGGCTTGGTATACATTAACTCCTGGCTTTGGGCGTCGCGCCTGAGCGTAAGGGCAAAGAGGGCTCTTTTGATGAAAACACTTCTTTTGGCCGGAGTCGCCCTGTCGGCGGCGCTGCTGGCGACCAGCGCCCAGGCGGCTGATCCGCAGACGGGCTGGTACGGCGCTCTGGATGCAGGTCTGCACCATGCCAATGCCACGAAGTCGACGTCCGACGGCACTGCGCCGGACGGCGGCGCGTATAACTGGTCCTTCGGCTCGGAAGGCGATTGGGCCGGTTTTGCCCGCGTCGGGTACCAGTTCAACAACCATTTCCGGGTGGAACTCGAAGGTGGGTACCGCAAGTCGGCCCTCACCACCGTCCGCGCCAGCGATGCCAGCACCCGTCCTCTGGAACCGGCGGGCCTCTGCGCCCAGACGGTCATCCGTACCGGGGCAGCCCCTGGCTGCGGCAAGGCGGGTGGCAACTTCAACGCCGCCACCGGCATGCTGAACGCGATCTGGGACTTCCTTCCGTCGGAACCGGTCAACCCGTTCGTCGGCGTGGGTCTCGGCGTCGCCCAGATGGACATCGGAACCACCGCTCAGTTCGCGACGGCTCCGGCTGGCGCGGCCATCCAGAACCTGCACATCGACTCCACGAAGAGCGTTCTGGCCTACCAGGCCCTGGCCGGCATCAGCTGGCACGCCACGGAGCGCCTCAAGGTCGACCTGACCTATCGGCACATGAAGGGCGCGGACAAGTCGCGGTTCGCCTCGACCGGTACGGGCATCCTGCAGCCGGGCACGTTCCATGGCCAGTATGAGGACGACGCCGTGACGGTCGGCCTGCGGTATTCCTTCGCCGCTCCGCCGCCCCCGCCGCCGCCCCCGCCGCCGCCTCCGCCGCCGCCCCCGCCTCCTCCGCCCCCGCCTCCGCCGCCCCCGCCG
>CAIQUG010000097.1 GCA_903874895.1 uncultured Caulobacterales bacterium
CGGCGCAACTTGCCCGCGCCTCCCGCCATCCGTTGAGCCGCGCCCTGGCCGAGGCTGCCGGACCGGGTCCGGTGGCCGATGAGGCCCGGGAGGTGACGGGGCAGGGGATGACGGGCCGGATCGACGGTCGTGATGCGCGTCTCGGCCGGGCGGCCTTTGTGGGGGGCGACAGCTCGACCGGCACCGAGACCGAGCTCTGGTTCTGCCTGGAGGGTGACGCGCCCCTCCGCTTCACCTTTGCCGACGACCTGCGGGACGATGCCGCCGCCTGCGTCGCCCAGTGCCGCCGTCTGGGGCTGAAGGTCGCCATCCTGTCTGGCGACGTGACGGCGGCGGTCGAGCGGATCGCAGGCCAGGTCGGCATCGACGACTGGCGCGCCGGGCTGGATCCCGCGGCCAAGGCCGCCGCCATCGATGCCCTGCAGGCGGGGGGTGCCCGGGTGCTGATGGTGGGTGACGGGCTGAACGATGCCGCCGCCCTGGCCAAGGCCCACGCCTCCATGGCCCCCGGCCTTGCCGCCGATGTCAGCCAGACGGCCAGCGACCTCGTCTTCACCACCGAGCGGCTGGACAGTGTGACCGACGCGATCCGCATCGCCCGGAAGGCCCGGCGGCTCGCGCTGGAGAACTTCACCTTCTCCGCCCTCTACAACGCCGTGGCAGCGCCTGCGGCCCTGTTGGGACTGGTCTCGCCGGTGGTGGCGGCCATCGCCATGTCGAGCTCGTCCCTGGTGGTCAGCCTGAACGCCCTTCGCCTGTGGAGGATCGGCCGGTCATGAACATCATCGTCTTCCTCGCGCCGTTCTCCCTGCTGCTGGCGGGTCTGGGGCTGGCGGGCTTCTTCTGGACCTTCCGGTCCAGTCAGTACGACGACCCGCAGGGGGACGCGGCCCGGATCCTCTACGACCACCGGGCGGAGGGGCCCGACGACCTGCCGGCACCGCCTCCGGAGACCCCTCTCGACAAGGCCTGAGCCCTGTTGAACACTGGTCCTCCATGACGGTGCGGGAGGATCAGCGCATGCCGGAATTCGTGGTCCACACCGTGCCGGGCAGTCCCTTCGCCCGCGCCGTGCTGATGGCTCTGGTGGAAAAGGGGGAGGCGTACCGGATCGCCGGTCTGACGCCTGTTGCCGCGAAGGCCCCCGCGCACCTCGCCCGCCACCCCTTCGGACGGATACCCGTGCTGGAGCACGGGGATTTCAGCCTCTACGAGACCCAGGCCATCCTGCGCTACATCGACCGGGTGACGTCCCCTGGCTCGCTGACACCTGCCGATCCCCGCGCGGCGGGGCGGATGGACCTGATCCTGAACCTGAATGACTGGTACCTGTTCCAGGGCGTCGCCAACATCATCGCCTTCCAGCGGGTGGTGGGGCCGCGTCTGATGGGACTGGAGCCGGACCTGGACGCCATCGCCACGGCCATGCCCCGGGCGACCCTGGTGTTCACCGAACTTGCCCGGCTGCTGGGAGGGCAGGCCTTCTTCGCGGGGGAGACGGTCTCCCTCGCCGACCTCCAGCTGTTTCCGCAGCTGGATTTTATGCGGCTGGCACCGGAATGGGCGACCCTGGCGGGACCGCATCCCGCCCTGGATGCCTGGATGGACCGCATGGCGGGCCGGCCGAGCGCCGCAGCCACCACCTGGGAGCAGGTCGCGGCGCAGGCCGCCCGGTAGCCTTGCAGCGCGCGCCCCGACCTCAGCCGCCCAGCACCTTGGCGCGCAGCCGACGCATGCCTCCGAGCCAGCGATCATAGTCCGCCGTCTTGCGCTGCATGTACGACAGGACCACCGGGTGGGGCAGGATCAGGAACCTTTCCTCCGCCAGGCCCGCCACCACGGCGTCGGCGCACTGGTCCGGGGTGAGCACACCGTCCAGGTTCTGCGGCTGGTTGTCGCCGCCGGCGCGCAGCATGGCCGTATCCACCCCCTGCGGGCACAGGATCGAGACCTTGATCCCCTGCTCCCCATGGGTGATGGCGAGGCTCTCGGCAAAGCCCACCGCGGCGTGCTTGGTGGTCGAATAGACCGCGCTGCCGATCTGCGACAGCAGACCTGCCGCCGATACGGTATTGAGGATGTAGCCCTCGCCTCTCGCGATCATGCCCGGCAGCACGGCGCGGGCGGCATAGACGTGCTGCATCACGTTCACGCCCCAGGCCCGGGCCCAGACGGCATCGGGGGAGGAGGCGGCGTTGTTGCGGTCCGGGTCGCCGTCACCGATCCCGGCATTGCAGCACAGCAGGTCGATCCGGCCCTGGGCGGCCTCCACGCCGGCGATCATGGCCGCCACGGCGACGGAGTCCGAGACGTCCACCGTCCAGGCGGAGCCGCCGATCCCGGTGGCCACCGCGGCGGCACCTGCGCCATTGCGGTCCACCACGGCCACATGCCGGGCCCCGTCCGCGGCGAAGCGACGGCAGAGCGCCGCCCCGATCCCGTCGGCCCCGCCCGTCACCACGACCACCTTGTCCTTCACCTGCATCCCAGTCTCCCCGTGTGTGTCGCGCTGTCCGGCTCAGTCATAGGCCAGCAGCATCTCGTCGATGGCCCGTTCGATGTCCCCCGCCGTGGCGCAGTGCGACAGGTGGGTGCAGAACGGACGGTACTGCAGCAGGCAGCTGTCGCCCATGCCCCAGCTGCCCTCCGGCTCCGGACAGAGCCACACCACCCGCTTGGCCCGGTCGGCGATCTGCTGGAACAGGTCCAGGCGGGGATTGGCGTGGTTGGACCGGCCGTCGCCCAGGATCAGCACGGTGGTGCGCCGGTCGATGACCTCGCCGAACTGGGTCTCCAGGTCCTCCAGCGCCACGCCGTAATCGGTGCTGGCCGAGCCCACCTGCATGACGATGTGGTCCATCGCCGCATTGAACTCCCGCGACTCCAGGACCGGGCCCACGTCCTCGAGGTGGTTGGAAAAGGCGAAGGTCTCGAGGTCCGTCACCTTCTCCCGCAGCATGAACAGGAACAGGAGCAGGAAGCGCACATACTGCGCCACCGAGCCGGACACGTCGCACACCGCCACGATCTTCGGCCGGTCCTTGCGCTTGGTCCGCCAGACCACGTCGAAGGGCACGCCATCATGCCCGGCATTGGCGCGGAGCGTGCGGCGAAGGTCCAGCTGACCCCGGTTGCGGACCTTGCGACGGCGGGCATGCTTCACCGCCAGCCGTTTGGCCATGCGGGCGACCACGTGCTTCATCCGCTCCATGTCGGTGCGGGAGAGGGCCCCGATCTGACGCTCGCTCACCATCTCGTTCAGGAAGGTCTCGGTAGCCGCGCGGCCGAACAGTTCGAAGCGGGCGTCCACCACGGCCCGGGCCCGGGTCTGCAACGCGGTCCGGGCCTCCATCATCCGGCGGGCCTCGGCGTCGGCCTCCGGCGTGTGCTCGCCCAGCTTGCCGATCAGGCGCTGCTCCAGGGCCTTGACCCCCATCTGCTCCAGCATCCGGCGGGTATAGTACGAGGCCTGGGAGGCGAAGCGGATGCCATCCGTCCCCGCCGCCTGCGCCGCCTTTTCCAGGGCCATGGCCGTGCGGCCCGCATCCTGGGCCTCGGCCAGATCCATGAAGGCGTCGGCCGAGTCGGAATCGCCGTCTGCCTCGTCATCTTCGCTGTCCGTGGGCGACGCCGCCTGGTCCGCCTCGTCCCGAGGGGGTGGTTCGGTCACCGCGTCCCGGTGGAAATAGAGGTCGAAGAGGCGTGAATGCAGCGCCTTTTCCTCCACCGACTTGGCGAGCACGGCCCCCAGGGCGGTCTTCATCACCGTCCGGTCGGCGTAGCCCACCACGTCCAGGGTCCGGGCCGCGTCGATGGCCTCGGTGGTTGAGACCCCGGCACCGGCGGCCCGCAGGGCGCGGATATACTGGGTGAGCGTGCGCTCCATCAGACCGTTTCGGCCACGTCCCGGACCGCCGCGCCCACCAGGGCGTCGACCTTCGGCGCGATCTCGGCAATGTCGCTCTGGCGCTTCAGGATCACGTTCAGGGTCGAGCGGACCAGGGCGGGATCAAGACTGTCCGCGTGCAGCAGGATCAGGGTGCGCGCCCAGTCGATGGTCTCGCTGATGGAGGGCAGCTTGCGGATGTTCTCCTCCCGCACCCGCTGGATGAAGGCCACCAGCTGGGCCAGCAGCCGCTCGGACACGTCGGGCACCCGTGTGCGGACGATCCGCGACTCCAGCTCCGCCGGCGGGAAGTCGATATGCAGATGCAGGCACCGGCGCTTCAGGGCATCCCCCAGCTCCCGGGTATTGTTGGAGGTGAGGATCACCAGCGGCGGATACTGGGCTGCGATGGTGCCGATCTCCGGCACGGTGACCTGATAATCCGACAGGACCTCGAGCAGCAGGGCCTCGAACTCCTCGTCGGACTTGTCGATCTCGTCGATCAGCAGCACCGAGCCGGAGGTCTGCTCCATGGCCCGGAGCAGGGGGCGCGGCTCGAGGAAGTCGCGGGAGAAGAACAGGTCCTGGAACCCGTTCAGCTTCGCCAGCGCACTGTCCAGCGTGTCCGCCCCGTCGATCAGCAGGTGGATCTTTTCCTTGAGGATCTGGGTGTAGAGCAGCTGCTTGCCGTACTTCCACTCATACAGCGCCTTGGACTCGTCCAGGCCCTCGTAGCACTGCATGCGGAGGAGCGGGATGTCCATGGACAGGGCGAGGGAGCGGGCGAGGTCGGTCTTGCCCACCCCGGCCGGCCCCTCGATCAGCACCGGCTTCCGCAGGTGGTGGGCCAGAAAGACCGCCGTGGAGATCTCCGCCGTGGAGATGTAGCCCGCCGACGCCAGATGCGCGGTCACCGCCTCGATGGAGGCGAGGCCCGGAGGCGTCGCCGGGGGTGTCTGCGGGTGGGTCATCGGGACTCCGGTATGGAAGCTTCGCCGCGGCGCAGGCCGTGCATTCCGGATTATCGGCGGCAATCGGACCGCCGGGCAAGGGTCACCCTGCGGAAGGCCGCACGATCAGGCGGGAGCCGTTGACCTCGACCACCTGCACGACGGCGCCGGCCTCGGGGACTGCCGCGTCGGGGGTCAGGTCGGCGGCCCACTCCGCGCCGTCGACGAACACCCGCCCGTGGCCCGCGGTGAAGGGGGCCGTCGTCCGCCCGCTGCGCCCGACCAACCGGGTGCTCTTGTCGTTCTGCAGGTCCCGTTCGGCGCGGCTGTGCGGGCGGAGGAAGCGGCGTCCCAGATAGGTGGCGGCGATCGTAAGGGTCGAGAAGGCCACGATCTGGGCCACGTCGCCGAGATGCAGCAGCGGCGTTGCCAGCGCCGTTGCGCCTGCCGCGCCTGCGGGCCACAGCAGATAGCCGGAATTGGTGGCCAGTTCCGCCGCCAGCAGTCCGGCACCGACGGCCAGCCAGACCCAGATGGCGTGATCCGACAGGAACTGCAGCGTCTCGCCCATGGTTCAGCTCCCGCGCCCGGAGGAGGGCGGCGCGGCGGCGTCCTTCGCCGTCTGCACCAGCGCGCCGATGCCCGACAGGGATCCCACCAGCGCCCCCATCTCTGCGGGCACGATCAGGGTCTTCTGGTTCGGCGATTCAGCGAGCTTGCCGAACGCCTCCACATATTTCAGGGCGACGAAGTAGTTGATGGCGTTCACATCCCCCTTGGCAATGGCCTCCGACACCGAGGCCGTCGCCCGGGCCTCCGCCTCGGCGGAGCGCTCGCGGGCCTCGGCGTCGCGGAAGGCGGCCTCGCGGCGCCCCTCGGCCTGCAGCACAGCCGACTGCTTGGCACCCTCTGCCCGGGTGACGGCCGCCTGCTTCTCGCCATCGGCTTCGGTGATCAGGGCGCGGCGCTCCCGCTCCGCCTTCATCTGCCGGGTCATGGCGCTGGTGATGTCCGGCGGCGGGGTCAGGTCCTTGATCTCGATCCGGGTGGCTTTCACCCCCCAGGGCTCCGTCGCCAGGTCGATGGCGGAGAGCAGCCGGGAATTGATCGATTCCCGCTGGGACAGCACATCGTCCAGGTCCATCGACCCCACCACGGTGCGCAGGTTTGTCTGAGAGAGCTGACTGATGGCCAACATCAGGTTGTCGACCCGGTAGACAGCGTTGGCGGCGTCGATCACCTGGATGAAGACGATGGCGTCCACATTGATGGTGACATTGTCCTTGGTGATCACCTCCTGCTTGGCGACCTCAAGAACCTGTTCCATCATATTGACCTTGCGGCCGATCCGCTCGACGAACGGGGTCAGGATCGTCATGCCGGGCTTGAGGGTCCGGGTGTAGCGGCCGAAGCTCTCCACCGTATATTCCCGGCCCTGTGGCACGATCTTGATGGCGCTGAACACCAACATCAGCGCCAGGACGACGAACGCCAGCGCAAACAGACCCGACATGAGCGACTCCCCACAACCTGTGCCGGAGAATCTAGGCATCGCAGGGGCTTTGCGCCATGGGGCTACGGCTCACCCCGAGGTGACAACTTCCCGTGATCTGCCGGTCCCGCTCACGCGCCGCCCTGAAGAATGAGCGGGGCAAGTGAGCGGGCCGGGACCGTTCTAGTTGCGCCAGACGACGCCGGACGTGCTGTCTTCCGCCGCGCCGCCTTCGTACTGCCGGAGCTCGTTGCGGCCCACCACCAGGTGGTGCACCTCGTCCGGGCCGTCGGCGATGCGCAGGGTCCGCTGGCTGGCGTACATGCGCGAGAGCGGCGTCCATTGCGAGACGCCGGTGGCGCCGTGCATCTGGATGGCCTGGTCGATGATCGTGCAGACCCGCTCGGGCACCAGGGCCTTGACCATGTGCACCCAGATGCGGGCTTCGCGGTTGCCCAGCACGTCCATGGCCTTGGCGGCCTTCAGGACCATCAGCCGCATGCTTTCGATCTCGATGCGGGCGCGGGAGATGATCTCGATATTGCCGCCCAGATAGGCCAGCTTGCGTCCGAAGGCTTCCCGGGAAAGGCCCCGGGCGACCATCAGGTCGAGGGCGCGCTCGGCCTGGCCGATGGAGCGCATGCAGTGGTGGATCCGGCCGGGGCCGAGGCGCAGCTGCGAGATCTCGAAGCCGCGGCCTTCGCCCAGCAGCATGTTTTCCTTGGGCACCCGCACGTCGGTGAAGCGGATGTGCATGTGCCCGTGGGGGGCGTCATCCTCGCCGAAAACGTGCATGGGGCCGAGCACCTTCACGCCCTTGGTGTCCATGGGCACCAGGATCTGGGACTGCTGCTTGTGCGGCGGAGCATCGGGGCTGGTCTTGACCATGGTGATCATGATCTTGCAGCGGGGATCACCGGCGCCGGAGATGTAGAACTTGTCGCCGTTCAGCACCCACTCGTCACCTTCCAGCACGGCGATCATGCCGACATTCTTGGCGTCGGAGGAGGCGCGGTCGGGCTCGGTCATGGCGAAGGCGGAGCGGATCTCCCCGGCCAGGAGCGGCTTCAGCCAGCGTTCCTTCTGTTCCGGGGTGCCGACCCGCTCCAGCACTTCCATGTTGCCGGTGTCCGGGGCGGAGCAGTTCATGGTCTCCGAGGCCAGGGGGTTCTTGCCCAGCTCCACGGCGATATAGGCATAGTCCAGGTTCTTCAGGCCCACGCCGGTCTCGGCGTCGGGGAGGAAGAAGTTCCACAGGCCCTCGGCCTTGGCCTTGTCCTTGGCGGCTTCCAGCACTTCTAGCTGGCCGGGCGCGTAGGACCAGCGGTCGGCGCGGCCTTCACCCAGGCGGTGGAATTCCTCGGACATCGGGTTGACCGTGTCCTTGATGAAGCGCTTCACGTGCTCGAGCAGGGGCATGGCCTCGGCGGACATGCGCAGGTCGTTCAGTTCGTCCGTCGGGTTCAGGCCGAAGGATGAGCCGGGGCGGGGCGTCTGCTGGTTCATGGTCTGGGGTCCTCTCTCGTTTTCATTCTTGCCGACTTGCTGTCTGGTCTGCGCCGACCCGCGCCGGTACCGGTCGGCGGGGGGACAGGACCGGAGTGCCACAGACCGGAGGTCCGTCCCGCGGGTGGCGCAAAGTCTGTCCTGATCAGGACGTAGCGGGGAAATCCGCATTGCGCCAGCATTGATCTGCAAGGCGGCTGAACCCCGGTGAGCCGCGGTTCAGCCAGTGGCAAGGACCTCGGCCGGCCAGGCTTCCGTCGCCGCCTGCACGGCCTTGAGCAGCGCGCGGACCTCGATGGGCTTGGCGACCAGATCCGACATGCCCGCCGCCCGATAGGCTTCGATCTGATGGGCCATGGCGTTGGCGGTCACCGCTACGATGGGGGTTGCCGGTCGTCCACCGGCCGCCTCCCGTCGCCGGATCTCCCGGGCCGCTGCCGGACCGTCCATCACCGGCATCTGGACGTCCATCAGGATCACATCCCACGATGCCGACTCCCAGGCGGCCACGGCTTCGGCACCGTCGGACACGATCTCGACCTCCAGTCCCGCCTGCTGCAACAGGGTGCGCAGGACGGTCTGGTTCATCGGATTGTCCTCCGCCGCGAGGATGCGCAGCGGGCGTGTGAGGGGCTGCGGGTCCGAGGTCTCCACGACGGGATCGGCGTGCGGTGACGCGAACCGGGGCAGCGGGGCTTCGAACACGAACCGGCTTCCGACACCCGGTGTGCCGCGGCCGCGGATCTCGCCACCGAGGGCTATGGCCAGGTCCCGGCAGATCGCCAGCCCGAGGCCGGTCCCCCCGTATTTTCGGGTTGTGGTCTGGTCCAGCTGGGTGAACTTGTCGAACAGGGGTTCGATCCGGTCATCGGCGAGCCCAATGCCGGTATCGCTGACCGCAAGGCAGAGCCGGTCCTCGTCGCGGGTGGCGCTGACCGTCACCTCGCCGGAGTCCGTGAACTTGATGGCATTGGCGACGAGGTTGGACAGGATCTGCCGCACGCGCACCGCGTCTGCCAGATAGCTCCCCGCGGCCTCCGGTGCGAGGGTGAAGCCGAGGGCAAGCCCCTTGCTCCCGGCGATTTCGCTGAAGGTGTCCACCACGTCGGCGACGACAAGCTCCAGATCGAACGGTGTCGGATCGAGCTCGAGCATGCCGGCTTCGATCTTCGAAAGGTCCAGGATGTCGTTGAGGATCACCAGCAATGCCGAACCGGACCGGCCGATGACTGCCAGCTGACGCCGCTGGTCCGCATCCAGGCTTCCGCGCTCCAGGGCCTGGACCATGCCGAGGACCCCGTTCAGCGGCGTACGGATCTCGTGGCTCATCGTGGCCAGGAAGTCGCTCTTCGCGCGATTGGCCTGCTCGGCGGCAAGCAGAGCCTGCTGTTGGATGGCGTCGGCCCGCTGCAGTTCAGTGATGTCTTCCAGCGTCAGGACGACCGTCGCCCATCCGCGGCTGTCGAGTTCGACGGTGTGCAAGTGCACCTTGACCTCCCGGATGGAACCGTCCCCCCGGGTCAGCGGGCAGTCGAACGGCTCGAAGCCGTCTGCGGTACGTGGACGGCTGCGAGAGGCCACAAAGCCGTCGATGAACAACTGATCGAAATGGGCATCCAGGCGGAGCGTGTCTGCACTCTCGGTGCCAAGCAGGCGCAGCGCCGCACGATTGATATCCGTGACCCGGACGGCCCCGTTGAGCATCTCCATGCTCCAGACCCTCTGCTGGAAGAGGGTCGCCTGGCGCGCCGTGTCGTCGAGGGGATCGAAGCTCAGGGTCTGGAACAGGCTGGAGGCGTCAAGACAGAGCTGGGGCAGGGGGTTCTGGTCAAATAGCGAACGCCACCGGGCCTTGGCATTGCGGACCGCGTCGCTCTCCCGCTGAAGGGTCGCGATCAGGATCGCGATGAAGGCGAGGTAGCAGAGATTGGCGCTGACCAGCACGAGGACGTCGAGGCCGCCGACCTGCACGTGGCGGGCCATCAGGGCCATCGGTGCCCCGATCAGCATCACGGCGGCCACCGAACCGACCACCACATAGGTGGCGGCGCGCCATCCACGGGTCATGACGGTGTTGTTGAGGCTGACGGCGCACATCAGCAGCGAGGCACCGATTTCCGTGACCACCGACGGGGCCAGATACAGAATTGGCCCGATCACGGCGAAGGCGAGGGATGACAGGGACAGGCTGAACAGCGCCAAACGGCGGCGCATGCGGTCGGACAGATGTCCTTGCAGTCGCTGGAAGACCCACGCATCGACGACGGCTATGGCGCACGCTGCGGCAAACCAGGCAAAGACAAGGGCGGACTTGGTCCCGCCATAGGCCAGCAGCATGACAAGGACGCACTGCGCCAGCCGGGTCCGAAGACCGTTCACGCGCCAATCGACGACACGCAGGATCTGTTCATTCGAGTCGGGCAATGCGGCTCCCCCGGTTCGATCCAGAATAGCCGGAACCGGTTGACGTATCCTGACCAACCCCAGCTTTAGTGCCCACGAATCGATACTGCTCCCGACAGCGCCGGGGGTCCAGTCAGAGGTGCCGTATTCCTGTGGTTACTCCACGAACCCCTTCCAGGTGCTCATGTAGTCCACGAACTTCGGGCCGAGCCCCTCTGCGACCAGATGTTCCCGGGAGACGGGGAGGCTCGCCTGGACGAATCCGCTGTCGGCCTGCACGCGCTCCGGGAAGTCATGGTGCAGGATTGCCGCCCGACCGAGGAGGACGAAATCGGCTCCCTCTGCCAGCATCCTCGCGGCGACGGGCCCGCTGGTGATCTTGCCCGCCACGCCCAGGCGCACGGCACCGCGGTCGAGCTCGGTGAAGCACGACATCAGCGTCCGTCCCGCAAAGGCCGGATCGTTCGGGGCCTTGTCCACGTCCCACAGGGACATGTCGAGGAAGTCGATCTCCTGCGCCGCGAGGATCGTCCGGCTGACCTCGATCATCTCGCCGAGCACCAGTCCGAACCGTTCCGGCGACAGGCGCAGACCCAGCTGGAAGTCTGCCCGGCAGCGAGCCCGGACACCGGCGATGATCTCGCGGATCGGGGCGGTGCGATTGGCGAGGGTGCCGCCAAAGCGATCTTCGCGCCGATTGCTCTCGGGCGAGAGGAACTGCGCCAGGACATAGCCGTGGGCCCCGTGGATCTCGACCCCGTCGAAGCCCGCCTGCTCGGCCCGGACGGCGGCGACGATGAAGTCCTCGATCAGTTGCTCGACCTCGCCGGTGGACAGGGCCCGGGCACCGGTCTCCGCATCGTCGGAGGGGGCGACGGGCTGGCCGACGATCTCCTTGGGCGAGCGCATGCCCGCATGGTGCAGCTGGACCGACGCCAGGCTTCCCGCCGCGCGGATCGCCGTGGCCAGGCGCGTCAGGCCGGGGAGATGGGCATCTGAGAAGATGCCGAGCTGGCCGGGAAAGCCCTGGCCGACGGCCTGCACATGGGCGGCGCAGGTCATGGTCAGGCCGAAGCCGCCCTCGGCCCGGTAGGTCAGCCAGCGGAACTCATCGTCGGACAGGGTTCCGTCCGCATGGCTCTGCAGATTGGTGAGGGGGGCCAGCATGAAGCGGTTCTTCATGTCCGGGCCATGCATGAAGCTCAACGGGGCGAACAGCGGTTCAGTCATCTCGCGGGAATCCTCGATCGGTCATTCCCGGGAGCGATCCCACGAAATCGCCGGTCGCGCCAGTCTGGGAGCGGATCAGCCGGTGCGCGCGATCAGGGCGTCCTCGATCACCCACATCCGGTCCTGGCCCCACACGCTGACATCGTCGACCCGGAAGCAGGGGACACCCCACAGGCCGAGTTCGATCATCTCCAGGCGGTTGGCCTCGGCCTCCTCGCGCCAGTCATCGTTGCCGATGAGGGGGCGGGCATCCGCCCAGCGCAGGCCCGCCCGCTCGACGATCCGTCGGAGGCCCGGGTCGCTGCCCGCGTCAATGCCCTCCGACCAGACTCCGCGCATGAAGGACATGCAGAACTCGAACCCGCGCCCCTGATGCACCGCCCAGGGCAGCAGGGAATAGCCCCGCTCCACCGGGGTGCCGACAGGGTCGGCGATACGGCCAAAGGGCACGCCGACCCGGCGGGCCTCCCGTGCCGTGTCGAGGGTGAAATACCGGCTCTTCATCGGCGGCACCGGAAGGCCGCGCATGACCATGGGCAGGACGAAGCGCAGCTTGAGCTCCGCACCATAGGCCTTGGCCAGGGCCTCGGCCCGGGCGGCGGCGATGTAGGTATAGGGACTGCGGAAGGACAGGTAGTAGTGCAGCTCGAGGCCTGGATGTGGCTGCGCTGCCCGTCCCCGGGGGGTGACCGGCGGCGCAAATACAGCGGTCTGAGGGGCACCGATCCGCCGGATGCCGAGGTCCGCCAGGCGTGTTTCGAGGAAGTGCAGCCGGTCGACGCCCCAGTACCACTCCCCACCATAGTGGATCATGCCGCCCATGAAGTGGCCCAGCGCCTTGCGGCGGGCGTCCCCCGCGGCGACCGTCGCGGCCGGGTCCAGCCCTGCAGCCGCCAACCCCTCCGGCATGCGGATCGGGGAGCCGCGCCACAGGGCGTCACCCACCGTGACCGCCGTTCCGAGGAACGCCACCGGGTCCCGGGTCTGGGCCAGCTGCGCCGTGGCTGCGGCGACCAGCGCCTTTTCCGGTTGCGTCCCCGGATCGAGGAAGCTCAGTTCCGCCCGGGCAGCCAGGCGGGCCGCATCTCGACGGGAATAGTCGAGCAACAGTGCCCGCTCCGGCGCGGCCCAGTCCTCGGGGGCGCCGACGAGCCAGGGCTTCAGCTCGACGGCGTAGCGGTCGGCCATCAGCTGCAGGGCCTGCACCGCCAGGTGGGAATAGGGATCGTCAACCTGGTGGAAGTATTCCACCAGGTGCGGGGCCCCGGACCGGCGACGCGCCTTCTCGGCATCCGCGCGACGCTTTCGAAGGGCGGCTTCCCCGGTCCAGGTGGAGGCCACGGCGGAAAACAGGGCGGTCTTCAGGGACATGCGCTTGGTCTCCGCAGGGTGGCTGTCATTCGGCCAGCGCGTCGTAGGTCATGCGCTGGAACGTCGGCAGGGCCAGCCGTCCCGCCATGCCCCGACCGCCCGCGATCATTGCGCCTGCATCGGGGGTGAGGGGGATCGAATGCTGGATCATGTAGATCATCACGAGATCGTTCTCCGGATCCCCCTGCCACCAGGTCCCGAAGGCACCAGGCCAGCCGAAGCAACCCGCCGGCCCGGCCCCGAACATGTTGTTCTCAGGCTTGTCGACCACGGACAGGCCGAGGCCGAAGCCCATGCCGGCCCACATGGGCATGCCCAGGAACAGGTCCTCGCGCTGCAGGTCGGTCAGCCGGTTGGTGCGCATGTCCGCCACGGTTTCCGGCTTCAGCAGACGGATCCCGTCCACCTCACCGTTGTTCAGCAGCATCCGGGCGAACGGGAGGTAGTCGTCAACCGTCGAATAGAGGCCGCCGCCGCCCGCCATGTGCGAGGGGGGCGTGGGATGGGTCGGCATCGGGGCCCGGCGCAGGGTTCCGCTGGCCTCGTGGAAGCCGTAGAGGGCGGCCACCCGGTGCTGCTTTTCCGGCGGCACCCAGAAGCTCGTGTCGTTCATGCCGAGGGGGGCGAAGATCCTGTCCTGCAGCAGGGCCTCGAGGGTCGGTGCCCCGGCGGCACGCATGGCCACATAACCCAGCACCTCCGTCGCGTGGCTGTAGTGCATCCGCTCGCCGGGCTGGTAGGTCAGGGGCAGGCTGGCGATGGCGGCCATCCACTCGTCCGGCGTCATCGGATTGTCGATCAGGGACCCCAGCGCCAATTCGTGGGCATGGGCGATGGGGCCGCGGCTTGAGAAGGCATAGGCCAGACCGGAGCGGTGGGTCATCAGGTCCTCGACGGTGATGGCCCGCCGGGCGGGTTCGGTCTGGTCGAGGGGGCCTGCGGGATCCTTCAGGACCTGCATGTGGGCGAATTCCGGAGCCCAGCGGGTGATCGGATCGTCCAGCTTCATCACGCCCGCCTCCACCAGCATCATGGCGGCGACGGTGGTGACCGGCTTGGTCATGGAGGCGATCCGGAACAGGGTGTCCCGCTGCATGGGTGCGCCGGACTCCAGGTCCCGGGAACCGAGCACGTTCACCGAGCGGATCTTTCCCGTCTGCCAGGTCAGGGTCACCACCCCGGACAGGTCGCCGCGCTCCACGAAGGGGGCGAGGCCGGCGGCGACCCCGGCCAGGCGGGGGTCGGTCTCGCTCGTGGGATCAAGGGGGGCATTCATGGGGAAGTCTCCATCCGATCGCGCGTCTGGGTGCGCTTTGTCGCTACTGTGTCGATGGGACAGGCGTTTGGAAAGGGGCGGCCGGGCGCGATACCGCGTCGGCGGGATGACAGCCGGGGCCCGACAGGGCAGTGTGCGGGTCCTGCCCCCCGGATCCGACGGAGTCTGCCGCTCTGGAAACGCGGGTCCCGCCCAGCATTTCC
This sequence comes from uncultured Caulobacterales bacterium, assembly GCA_903874895.1. Classification (GTDB taxonomy): domain Bacteria; phylum Pseudomonadota; class Alphaproteobacteria; order Caulobacterales; family Caulobacteraceae; genus CAIMFV01. The sequence goes on from CAIQUG010000097.1 coordinate 14,318, forward strand.
GAGAGGCCTTGTTCCATGTCCGTATCCCTGCCCACGCCCCCGTCGCGACGCAGCCTGTTGCTCGGTGCGCCGGCCGGCCTGATGGCCGTCTCGGTGGCTGCGGGAGCTGCCGCGCCGGCGAGGGCTGCCGACCGCGCGTCGGATCTGACCGGATCGGCCGCCCCGATCACCGCCGACGAGCGGGTGGCGAGGGTTGCCAAGCTCCAGGGGCTGCTCCAGGCCGCCGGCGTCGCTGCGCTTCTGGTCGAGGCGGGAACCACCCTCGACTACTTCACCGGCGTCCAGTGGTGGCGGTCGGAGCGCACCACCGCCGCCCTGATTCCCGCCCGGGGAGAGGTGCTGATCGTCACCCCGGCCTTCGAGGAACCCTCGGTGCGGGAGACCCTGGCCGTTCCGGCGGAGGTGCGGGTGTGGAACGAGCACGAGAGTCCGTTCCAGCGGCTGGCCCAGGGCCTCGCGGACCGGGGCGTGACCGGGCCGGTGGCGGTGGAAGCCACCACCCGCTGGTTCATTGTCGACGGGATCGCCCGGGCCTCGGGGCGCGCCGTCGTGCCCGGGGATCCGATGGTCCGCGCCTGCCGCCTGATCAAGTCCCCTGCGGAACTGGCCCTGCTCAGCGTCGCGAACCGCGTGACCCTGGAGGCCATCCGCAAGACCCGCGCCGAGGTCCGCACGGGCATGACCCAGCACGACATCGCCGCCCTGATCGACCGGTTCACCGGAGAACTGGGGGGCAAGTCCGACGGGGCGCTGGTCCTGCTGAACGAGGCCAGCGCCTATCCGCATGGCTCGATCAAGCCGCAGACCGTGGCCGAGGGGTCGGTGGTCCTGATCGACTGCGGCTGTCGGGTGCAGGGCTACGTCTCGGACATCTCCCGCACCTTCATTCACGGGGAGCCGACGCCGCGCCAGCGCCAGGTGTGGGACACGGTCCGCAGGGGCCAGGACGTGGCCCTCGACGCCGCCCGTCTGGGGAGTCCCGTCGGACGGGTGGATGATGCCGTCCGGGCCTTCTATGAAAAGTCCGGATGGGGACCGGGCTATCACCTGCCCGGCCTGCCGCACCGTACCGGTCACGGCATCGGCCTCGATGGGCACGAGGCACCCTACCTCGTCCACGGAGACGAGACGCCGCTGGCGCCCGGCATGTGCTTCTCCGACGAACCGGGCCTCTATATCCCCGGGGCCTTCGGCATCCGGCTGGAGGATTGCTGGCGGATGACGCAGACGGGGCCGGTCCCGTTCACGCCCCTGGCGCGGTCCATCGACGATCCGATCTGACCCCGCCGTCCGTCGTGTCCGGCTCACGGTGTCGTGCGCTTCACCAGGCGGACGGCATAGAGTTCGAGGCGGTGGGTGACAAAGGCGGAATGCGTGTCGAAGAAGGTCACCGCCACCCCATCGAGGGGTGTGACGCCGGAACTGGACCAGTAGGAGCTTTCCTCGGGTCCGGGGGGGAAGACGTCCTCATCCACATAGTGCACCGCGCCGTTGGGGTGGGTGTGGCCGGTGGCCGTGCGCAGGGACTCGAGCTCCTCCGCCGTGGGCAGGCGCCAGTGGACATTTGCCTGGATCTGGGCTTCGGCGAAGGTCATTTTCTCCGCGGTGCCGACGCAGCCGGTTGTGGCTCGCCAGTGCTGACCGACGCTGCAACGCGCCCAGGTCAGGCCGGTCGCACTGTCGAGAACCTCGCCCCTGTGCAGGACGTAGCGGCTGTCTCCGGCCAGACACGATCCGGCCGCCACCACAGCCCCGAAGGCGGCCGCGACGCCAACGCAGATGCGAACCCAGGATGACATGCCGGCCTCCACCCGTCTGCCTCTGACGGTCGTGTTTGCCCCCGAGCGTCACAGGTGGTCCGGAAAATGCTGACAATGTCCTAATGGCAGCCCGCCGGACGACGGGAGGCGGCGGGCTGTGGGCCCATTATGGGGCCGACTTGATCACCTGGCCGCCCTTCATCACGAACGCCACATGTTCCAGTCGGCTGACGTCGGCCAGAGGGTCGCCCGCCACGGCGATCATGTCTCCGTAGCGGCCGGCCTCGATGGCCCCCACGTCCTTCGGTCGGCCGAGGGCTTCGGCTGCCTCGCTGGTGGCGGCGCGGATGGCCTGCAGGGGCGTCATGCCCCATTCCACCATCTTGGCGAACTGCTTGGCGTTGTCGCCATTGGGGTAGACCCCGCCGTCGGTGCCGAACACCATCTTCACCCCGGCCTTCACCGCCGCGCGGAAGGTCTGGCGCTGCTTCAGTCCGACCATCCGTTCCTTTTCGAGGCTTTCCGGATAGACGCCGTTCTTCGCGCCGTCCGACAGGATGTAGTCGTCGTCATAGATGTCCATCGAGAACCAGGCCCCCCGGGCCTTGGCCAGGCGGAAGCTCTCCTCGTCGGCGAGGCTGGCATGCTCGATGGTGTCGATGCCGGCCTTCAGGGCTGTGTTGATGCCCTCCGTCCCGTGAGCGTGGGCAGCGACGCGCATGCCGAGCATGTGGGCCTCGTCCGCCACGGCCTGCATCTCGGCCAGGGTCATCTGCTGGGCCCCGACGGAATCGGTCTTGGACAGCACCCCGCCGGTGGCGCAGATCTTGATCACCTCGGCCCCGTATTTGCGCATCTTTCGGACCAGATGGCGGTATCCGTCCGGCGTATCCGACACGTTGGGCGCATCACGATCCATCGAGGGGGGCAGGCCGCCACCGTCACAGTGGCCGCCGGTGGCCCCCAGGGCATAGGTCGCCGGCACGATCCGGGGACCGGGGACATAGCCCGCCTCGATCCCCTGCTTCAGGCCCACATCGTCGAAATTGCCCGAACCCACGTTGCGCACGGTCGTGAAGCCCGCCTCCACGGTGCGCCGGGCGTTGGCGACGCCCACCACCTGCCAGAAGCTGTCGGTGAATTCCAGGTGGCGATAGCCGCTGATCCGCGGATCGCTGGTCAGGTGAACATGCATGTCGATCAGGCCGGGCAGAAGGGTCATGCCCGCGGGCAGGGCAACGGTGCGCGCGCCTGCGGGAACGGCCAGGTCTCCCTGCCGGCCCACCTTGGCGATGCGACCATCGACGATCAGCACCAGCGGCTTGTCGACAGTGGTTCCCCCGACCACGTCCAGCATCCGGTCGGCACTGACCGCCACCGTATCCGCCTGGGCAAGGGCGCCGGGCACGAGGGCGCTGAGGGCGGCGCTGGCCAGCAGCACTGAGAGGGAGGCCTTGATCGCGGGCATGGGACATTCCGGAGTCTGATGGTGGAGGCAATTCGCGCCGTTCGGCGCAGACTAGCCCGAGGCCGCGGCGATTGTCAGCGAAAAGCCGCATCCCGATGACATCTGTCTTGCGTCCCCCGGAGCGAACCTTTTCAATCAGACCGCGAGTTTGTCCAACACGACCTCTGGGGGAAGTTCATGCGTTCACGTTTCGTCGGGGCCTCGATCGGGGCACTGCTGTCGGCACTTGCCGTCACGGCCGGGTCCGCATCCGCGGCAGCGCCTCATCCGATCACGTCGGAGGACATCGCCCGGATCAAGGCGGTGACGTCCCCCGTCGTCGATCCGGGCGGCGACTGGGTGGCCTATGTGGTCCGCACCATCGATGCAGAGGCGGACAAGAGCTACAGTCACATCTGGATGACCCGATGGGACGGCTCGGCCACGGTTCAGCTGACCGGCCGGGCCAAGGAAAGCGAAAGCGATCCGCGCTGGAGCCCCGATGGCAAGAGCCTGGCCTTCATCTCCTCCCGCGGGGATGCGCATGACGATGACGGCGTGTGGATCCTGCCCCGGGGGGGCGGCGAAGCGGTGCAGCTGCCGGGCCTGAAGGGCTCCGTCGAGGACGTGGTCTGGTCGCCGGACTCCCGCTTCCTCGCCCTGATCGTGCATGATCCCGACCCCGATGCCCCCGCGGACGAAAAGGCCGAGAAGAAGCCCAAGCCGATTGTCATCAGCCGCTTCAAGTTCATGGAGGACACGGTCGGGTTCCTGCGCACCGATCGCAGTCGCCTGTGGCTGTACGAGATCGCCACGGGCAAGGCGACGCGCCTGACTACCGGAGACTTTGACGAGGCGCTGCCGTCCTTCTCCCCCGACGGCAGGACCCTGGCCTTCGTCTCCAACCGCGGGGCGGATCCCGACCGGACCTATGACCACAACATCTACACCGTCCCGGTGGGTTCGGCCGCGTCGGAGCCGAAGGCCCTGACCTCATATCCCGGCGAGGACGAGAGCCCGGACTGGGGCAGCTATCCCGCCTGGAGCCCCGACGGCAGGGAGATCGCCTACCTGCAGGGCGGGCCGGTGGAGCTGTTCTCCTACGGGGTGCGCAAGCTGGCGGTGGTGTCCGCCCAGGGCGGTGCCCCGCGGGTGCTCACCCCGACCCTGGACCGCAACGTCACCCAACCGACCTGGAGCGCCGATGGAAAGTCCCTGAGCTTCACCGTGGAGGACGACCGGGCGGTGACCATCGCCTCCATCCCGGCGGCCGGCGGCAAGGTCACCCCCGTGATCGGCGGCCGCCAGGTGTTCCGGGCGTTCAGTGTCGGCGGCAAGGGCCACACCGCGGTCCTGCTCAGCCGTCCCGACGCGCCGACGGAGGTCTACGCCCTCGACCGGACGGGCAAGGGTGCGACCGTGCGTCCCCTGTCGAAGCAGAACGACGCCTGGCTGGCGACGGTGGAGGTGGCCAGGACCACCGAGACCAGCTTCACCAGCAAGGATGGCACCGAGGTGCACGGCTTCATGGTGCTGCCGCCCCACGCCAAGGCCGGGGAGAAGCTGCCGACCATGCTCTACAACCACGGGGGGCCGCAGGCGCAGTTCGACGACGAGTTCGACATGATCCGCCAGCTCCTGGCGGCCCATGGCTATGCCGTGGTGTCGTCCAATCCCCGGGGCGGCACCGGGCGGGGAGAGGCCTATGCCAAGGCCATCTATGCCGAGTGGGGTTTCAAGGACGTCCAGGACGCCCTCGCTGCCGTGGATGACGCGGTGGCCAAGGGCGTCGCCGATCCCGACCGGCTGGTGGTCGGCGGCTGGAGCTATGGCGGCATGCTGACCAACTATGTCATCGCCACCGACACCCGCTTCAAGGCGGCGGTGAGCGGGGCCAGCATCTCCAACATCATCGCCGGATACGGCACCGACCAGTACATCCGCGACTACGAGATGGAACTCGGCCGCCCGTGGGAGCATCCGGAAGTGTGGGCGAAGATCAGCTTCCCCTTCCTGCACAATGACCGGATCAAGACCCCGACCCTGTTCATGGTCGGGGACAAGGACATGAATGTTCCGATGACCAACTCCGACCAGATGTACCAGGCGCTCCGCAGCCGCAACATCGACACCGGCCTGATCCTCTATCCGGGCGAGTTCCACGGCCTGCGCCGGCCGAGCTTCCTCAAGGACCGGATGGACCGGTGGATGGCCTGGTATGACGGCCACCTGAAGACGAAGTAGCCCCCGGAAGGACCCGCGCGTCGCGTCAGGGGGCGGGCGGGTCCATCAGCTTCTGGGTGAGGTAGACATAGTGCCGGGCCCAGCGCCGGGCGTTCAGCTCCGGGTCCGCGTCATTGGCGTGCCCGCCGAAGGTGTTCTCGTAGTAGAGATACGGCTTGCCCAGCCCCTGCAGGGCGGCGGCGAACTTGCGCGGATGGCCCGGATGCACCCGGTCGTCCTCGGTGTTGGTGGTGATGTAGGGCTCGGGGTAGGTCGCCCCCGCCTGCAGACGGGTATAGGCCGAGTACCTGGCGATGAAGGCCCGGTCCTCCGGCACGTCGGGATTGCCGTACTCCGCGACCCACGAGGCACCCGCCGACAGGTGATTGTAGCGCAGCATGTCGATCAGCGGGCTCTCGATCACGGCGGCGTTGAACAACTCGGGATGCTGGGTGATGGAGACGCTGGTCAGCACCCCGCCATTGGAGCGGCCATAGATGCCCAGATGCTTCGGTGAGGTGACACCGGTGGCGATCAGGTCCCTGGCTACGGCGGCGAAGTCGTCGAAGGCCCGCTGCCGGTGCTCCCGCAGGGCGGCATCGTGCCAGGCGGGGCCGAACTCGCCGCCGCCGCGGATATTGGTCAGCACGTAGGCTCCACCCCGCTCCAGCCAGAGCTTGCCCAGTTCCGGCCGGTAGGTGGGCGTTTCGGAGATCAGGAAGCCGCCGTAGCCGAACATCTGCACCGGCGTGGTTCCATCGGGCTTCATGGCCGTCGGCCGCACCAGGAAGTACGGCACGCGCGTTCCGTCGGTGGAGATGGCGAAGCGCTGCTCCACCACGTCCTTCGAGGCATCGAACTTGGGGGCCAGGCTGCGGATCTTCGTCACGGTGCCGGTGGCAGCGTCCACCGACCACAGCGCCGGGGGTTCGAGGAAGCCCTCGGACTGGACATAGGCCCGGTCCGAACCGTGGTCTGCGGCACGGACGGTGAGCGCCAGCCCCGGCGGCAGGGGCAGGCGGGTCTTCGTCCAGCCACCCGCGGTGGGCGCATAGACGTCGAGGGCGCCGTTGACGTTGTCCAGCAGCTGGACCAGCACCCGGTCCCGGGTGGTGGCGACGTTGTCAAAGGTCTGGGTCGGACCGGGCTCGGCGATCAGGGCGGCGGTGCCGTCCTTCGGATCGAAGGCGACCAGGGCCCCGGCCTTGAAGGCGGGATGGTGGGGGGCGGCGGCCCAGGCCTCGTTGATCGAGACGATCATCCGCCCGGCCACATAGCCCCGCAGTTCGGCATGCCGTGGCAGGTCCAGCAGCCGCAGGGACCCGTCGGGCTGCCGGACCCGCCATTCCCCCTGGAAGAAGGCCGGGCTGCGATCCGCCAGCACATGCTCGACCCTGCCGCCCGGACCGCGAAGGACGGTCGGCGCCACCCGAACGTCAGTGGACAGGCCGCGATAGATCTCCGTGGCCTCGGTCTCCGGCTGGCCGCGACGGAGCATCTTGACCACGAAGGGATAGCCCGACTCGGTCAGGGTCCCCGGACCCCAGTCCCGGGACACCAGCACCGTGTCGGCGTCCAGCCATTCCACGTCCTGCTTGCCGCTGGAAAAACGGAATCCGTCCTTGACGAAGCTGCGGCTCGGTATGTCGAACTCGCGGATCTCCGCCGCGTCGCCGCCGCCATTGGAGAGGCGCACGAGGCAGCGGGTCTCCGCCGGGGGAAGGCAGGTCACGCCCTTGAAGATCCAGTTGCGGCCCTCGGCCTTCGACAGGGCGTCGAGGTCCAGCAGCGTCTCCCAGACCGGCGCGGCGGATCCGTAGCTGACTGGCGTGGTGACCCGCCAGACGCCCTTCACGTGGGACTCGTCCTGCCAGAGATTGGCAATCCGGTCCCCGAGGAAGGCCGGGGCCGGAATCCGGTCACCCGCGGTCAGAACGGCCAGGGCGTCCCGCCGGAACGTCTCGTAGCGGGGGTCGCGCTCGAGCCGGTCGGCAGTGCGCGTATTCTCCCCCTCCACCCAGGCGAGGGCGCGGGTCCCGTGCACGTCCTCCAGCCAGCCATAGGGATCCGGCGCTCCGGGGGCGGCGGACGGGACGACCTGCGCCGTGGCGGGGGTGGAGGCCAGCAGCAGGGCGGCGAGCCCCGCGAGGCCGGGAAGGGCGGTCAGCCGGGGCAGAGTCCAGGCGCGCGACAACCGGCCGGACATTGATGGGGAAGGGACCACGCGCCAGCACTCCATACGATCAGGCCGGGCACGAATGCCCCCCCGAGGATTCGACGTCCAAAGGGGTAATCGAGAATGAACCCCTCGCCTAGGCACCTCGACAGCGTCCGGTCGCCGTCTATGATGCATCGCAACAGTCGGCAGGCGCGCCGGCCCTTCGCTGTCCCCGGATACGCCTTGACCCCCATCATCCAGATCACCGGTCTGACCAAGACCTATGCCACGGGCTTCCAGGCCCTCGACAAGGTGGACCTCGAGATCCGCTCCGGCGAGATCCTCGCCCTGCTGGGTCCCAACGGGGCGGGCAAGACCACCCTCATCAGCATCGTCTGCGGCATCGTCCAGCCAACGGCGGGCAAGGTGCTGGTGGACGGTGCCGACAACCAGACCCAATACCGTCAGGCCCGGTCCCGCATCGGCCTGGTGCCGCAGGAACTTCACACGGATTCCTTCGAGACGGTCTGGGCCACGGTCAGCCACAGCCGCGGCCTGTTCGGCAAGCCCCGCAACGATGCCCATGTGGAGAAGGTGCTCCGCGACCTGTCTCTCTGGGAAAAGAAGGATTCCAAGATCGTCAGCCTGTCCGGCGGGATGAAGCGCCGGGTCATGATCGCCAAGGCGTTGAGCCACGAGCCGACCATCCTGTTCCTGGACGAGCCGACGGCCGGCGTGGACGTGGAGCTGCGCCGGGACATGTGGGAGATGGTCGGCCGCCTGCGCGAACAGGGCGTGACCATCATCCTCACCACCCACTACATCGAGGAGGCGGAGGAGCTGGCGGACCGGATCGGCGTGATCTCCCGCGGGCGGATCATCCTCGTGGAGGAGAAGGCGACCCTGATGGCCAAGCTCGGCAAGAAGCAGCTGCATCTCGATCTGCAGGCACCCCTGGCGGCTGTCCCCGACGCGCTCGCCCCGTTCGGGCTCGAGCTGTCGTCGGACGGCCTTGCGCTCACCTACACCTTCGACACCCGCACGCAGGCCTCCGGCATCGCCGACCTGATGCGTCAGCTCGCCGCGTGCGGCGTCGAGTTCCGCGACCTGCAGACCCAGCAGAGCTCGCTCGAGGACATCTTCGTCACCCTGGTCAGCGAGCGCCCATGAACCTCCACGCCGTTCGGTCCATCTATGTCTTCGAGCTGTCCCGCTGGTTCCGCACCCTGTCCCAGAGCATCCTGGCACCGGTCATCTCCACCTCCCTCTATTTCGTGGTGTTCGGTTCGGCCATCGGCTCGCGGATGACCGCCATCAACGGGGTGAGCTACGGGGCCTTCATCGTGCCGGGGCTGATGATGCTGGCGGTGCTGACCGAGAGCCTGTCCAACGCCTCGTTCGGCATCTTCATGCCCAAGTGGAACGGCACCATCTACGAGGTCCTGTCCGCGCCCATCTCGTGGTTCGAGGTGGTGCTGGGCTATGTGGGGGCCGCCGCCAGCAAGTCGATCATCCTGGGCATGATCATCCTGGCCACGGCCCGGCTGTTCGTGCCGTTCGAGATCGCGCATCCGGTCTGGATGGCGTCGTTCCTGGTGCTGACCGCCGTCAGCTTCTGCCTGTTCGGCTTCATCATCGGCGTCTGGGCAGACAATTTCGAGAAGCTTCAGGTGGTGCCTCTGTTGATCATCACGCCCCTGACCTTCCTGGGCGGCAGCTTCTATTCCATCAACATGCTGCCGCCGCTCTGGCGCCAGCTCACCCTGTTCAATCCCGTGGTCTATCTGGTGTCAGGCTTCCGCTGGAGCTTCTACGGTCATTCCGACGTGGGCATCGGGTTCAGCCTCGCGGTGACCCTTGTCTTTACCGCCCTCTGCAGCGCGGTGATCTGGTGGATCTTCCGCACGGGCTATCGCCTGCGCGCGTGAACCGCCCTGCGTGGCACCGCTGCAATATAATCTGCCAAGAAATCGACTATCGGATGGCTTAACGCCCGCCGTCGGGGCGACCGGATTTCGACGGTACAGGGGGAGTGGGTCTTGCGTGATGATCGCCGAAGCCTGAGCTCGGGCCTGCGCCTGTGCCTGATCGCTGTCCTGTGGGCGGGGGCCTCGCATGCGGCCCTGGCCCAGTCCGCCCCGCCGCCGGGGGCGACGCGGACTCCATCTCCGCCGCCCGTCCGCCGCCCTGGGGACGACGAGGCCGACACGGTCGCTGCGGTGACGGTGCGCGGGACCCGGATCCAGCCCGGCGCGGTGGTCGGCGACATCAAGCCCGAGGTCCAGTTCTCCGCCGCTGAAATCCAGTCGTTCGGCGTCAGTTCCGTGACGGACCTCCTGGCGGAACTCGCCCCCCAGACCCGTAGCGGCCGCGGTCGCGGCGGCGAGAGCCCGGTCATCCTGCTGAACGGACGACGGATCTCCGGCTTCAACGAGGTCCGCGACATCCCCACGGAAGCCATTGCCCGGGTGGACATCCTGCCGGAGGAGGTCAGCCTGAAATACGGCTATGCCGCCAACCAGAAGGTCGTGAACATCGTCCTGCGGCGGCGCTTCCGCGCCATCACCGGCGAGGTGACCGGCGGGGGCGCCACCGAGGGCGGCGCGGCCCGGGGACAGGCGGAGGCGGACCTGCTGCACCTGCGCAACGACGATCGCCTGAACCTCGACCTGAAATATTCCCAGGCCGCGTCCCTGACGGAGCGGGAGCGGGGTCTGTCCCAGGGTGCCGGGAGCTCTGTCTCGGACGTCACCGGTGCCCCGCTGACCCTGCCACCGGGTGCCGGGGTCGGACCGGATGGGGCCGCCGATCGAACCCTGATCCCGGACAGCCGGTCCGTGAGCCTGAACGCGGTGCAGAGCCACTCCACCCTCGGCGGAATCGGCCTGACCCTGAACGGCACCCTGGACGCCAGCCATGGCCGCTCCCTGCAGGGACTGCCGGTGGTGTCCCTGCTCGTCCCGGCGGCGGACCCGGCCTCGCCCTTCGGCCAGCCGGTGCGTCTGTCCCGGACTGTCGACGCCTTCGGGCCCCTGACCCAGACGACGAACAGCTGGTCCGCGCATCTGGGAGCCCGGGTGGATCAGGACCTGGGCAAGTGGCGTCTGTCCGGCACGGCGGCCTATGACCATTCCGACAGCCTGACGACCTCGCAGACCGGACTGGACGCGACGGCGGCCCAGGGACAGCTCATGGCCCTGTCCCCGGGCTTCAATCCGTTCGCCCCCCTTGCCGTGACGGATTTCGCCCGCCTGCCCAACAGCAAGGCGCGCTCCCTGTCCGACAATGCCAATGCCCAGTTCCTGGCGAGCGGCCCCCTGAGGACCCTGCCTGCGGGAGACCTCTATGCCAGCTTCAAGCTGGGCGAGACCCTCAGCGGCTTCACCGGCGATACCCTGCGCGACCAGACGGCCCGGCACAGCTATCTGGCGCGGAGCACCTTCAACACCCAGCTGAACCTCGACCTGCCGCTGGCCAGTGCAAAGAAGCATGTCGTCGGCTTCCTGGGGGAGCTGTCGACCAATGCCAATCTGGCGGTGAGCGCGCTGTCGGATTTCGGCACCCTGAACACGGTGGGGTTCGGGCTCAACTGGTCGCCGGTGACGGGATATACGCTCATCCTGTCCACCACGCATGACGAGACCGCCCCCAGCCAGCAGCAGCTGGACGCCCCGACGACCCTGACCAACGGTGCGCGGGTGCTGGACTATGCCACCGGCCAGACCGTGCAGGTGCTGCGCCTCGAAGGGGGCAATCCCTTCCTGACCTCGGACAGTCGGGACGTGACCCGCATCGGGGTGACTCTCAAGCCGATGGCCGACCGGGACCTGACCTTCCAGGCCAGCTACACCACCAGCCGCATCCACAACGCCGCGGCGAGTCTTCCCGCGGCTACGGCGCAGGTCGAGGCGGCGTTCCCTGACCGGTTCATCCGCGATGCCCAGGGGCGGCTTGTGGAAATCGACAACCGTCCCGTGACCTTTGCCGAGGAGCGGCGTGACCAGCTGCGCTGGGGCGTCAACTACTCCGTGGCGATCGGCCCGCCGCCGCCGCCCCGGGCCGCGGATGCCCCGCGGACGGGCGAGCCCCGGCCCGACAACGCCCGCGGCGGCGGGTTCCCGGGCGGAGGCGGCGGCTTTGGCGGCTTTGGCGGTGGACGCGGGCCACAGCAGGGCCGCTTCCAGATCGCCGTCTACCATACGGTGGTCTTCACTGACACGATCCTGGTCCGTCGCGGCGGGCCGCGTTTCGACCTGCTGAACGGCGGGGCATCGGGCAGTGCCGGGGGGCAACCCAGGCATGAGGTGGAAGCCCAGATGGGTTACCTGAAGTCCGGTCTCGGCGCGCGGCTCAGCGCCGACTGGAAGAGCGCGACCCGGGTCGACGGCACCGGCTCCGGCCCGCTGGACTTCTCGGACCTTGCGACCGTCAACCTGCGTCTGTTCGACAATCTGGGGGCCCAGCCCGACATGGTGAAGGCCATGCCCTGGGCGCGGGGCGTGCGCCTCACCCTGGCGGTGAACAACCTGTTCGACGCGCGGCAGAGCGTGCGGGACGCCAATGGTCGGACGCCCCTCAGCTACCAGCCCGCCTATCTCGACCCGGCCGGACGGGTGGTCACGATCGGCTTGCGCAAGCTGTTCTTCTAGCGCGGCGGTTGCATTCGACGAAATCCCCGGCAAGCTCGCGAGGCGATTCCCCGGGGGAGCACGATCATGGCGACGGACATCGAGATTGCACGGGCAGCGAAGCTGCGCCCCATAGGCGAGATCGCGGCACGGGCGGGGCTCTCGGACGAGGTGCTGCTGCCCTATGGCCGACACGTGGCCAAGATCTCTCTGGATCACCTGACCGGGCTTGCCGATCGACCGGACGGTCGCCTCGTGCTGGTGACCGCCATCAATCCGACCCCCCCGGGGGAGGGCAAGACCACGACGACGGTCGGACTGGGCGACGCCCTGAACCGCATCGGTCGCCGGGCCATCATCGCCCTGCGGGAGCCTTCGCTGGGCCCCGTCTTCGGCATCAAGGGCGGGGCCACCGGCGGCGGCCGGGCCCAGGCGGCACCCATGGAGGCGATCAACCTCCACTTCACCGGGGACTTCCACGCCATCACCGCCGCGCACAACCTGCTCGCGGCGTTGCTGGACAACCACATCTACTGGGGCAACACCCTCGACATCGACCCGCGGGGGATTGTCTGGCGCCGGGTTCTGGATGTGAACGACCGGGCCCTGCGCAAGGTCGTGGTGGGTCTGGGGGATGACGCCAACGGGGCCCCGCGGGAGACGGGCTTCGACATTACCGTGGCGTCCGAGGTCATGGCCGTCCTGTGCCTGGCCACCGACCTTGCGGATCTTGAGGCACGGCTGGCCCGCATCGTCGTGGCGCGACGTCGGGACGGCTCCCCGGTCACCGCGAGGGATCTCGAGGCCGACGGGGCCATGGCGGTACTGTTGCGCGATGCCATCCAGCCCAATCTGGTGCAGAGCCTGGAAGGCACGCCGGTGTTCATGCATGGCGGGCCCTTTGCCAATATCGCGCACGGCTGCAATTCGGTGATCGCCACCCGGGCGGCCCTGAAGCTGGCGGACTTCACCGTCACCGAGGCGGGCTTCGGCGCGGACCTGGGGGCGGAGAAGTTCTGCGACATCGCCACCCGGGCGGGCGGCTTCGCCCCGGACGCTGCGGTGATCGTGGCCACCCTGCGCGCCCTGAAATACCAGGGCGGCACCCCGCTCGCCGACGTATCCCGTCCCGACTCCACCGGGCTTGCCAGCGGACTGTCGAGCCTGGGCCGCCATATCGAGAACATCCGCAAGTTCGGCGTGACACCCGTGGTGGGGATCAACTTCTTCAACGGCGACACCGATGCGGAGCTGCAGACCGTCATTGACTACTGCCGGACGGCCCACGGGGTCGAGGCGGTGGTCTGCCGCCACTGGGCCGAGGGCGGGGCAGGGGCCGAGGCCCTGGCCCGGGCCGTGGCGGCCATCTGCGACGCGGCACCGGCCGCGAGCCCCTTCCGTCCCCTCTATGACCTCGACCAGCCCCTCGCGGACAAGATCACCGCGGTGGCCACGGGAATCTATCGCGCATCAGCGATCAGCCTGACCCCGCGGGCGAAGCGCGACCTGGCCCGGTTCGAGGCGGCGGGCTGGGGCGGGCTGCCGGTGTGCATCGCCAAGACGCCCTATTCCTTCTCCGCCGATCCGACCCTGCTGGGTGCGCCCACGGGGCACGTCCTGCCGGTGCGGGAGGTGCGCCTGTCCGCCGGGGCCGGGTTCGTGGTAGCCATCTGCGGCGACGTGATGACCATGCCGGGCCTTCCGCGCCGGCCCGCGGCCTCCAGTATCCGCCTCGATGCCGAGGGTCGCATCGGCGGCCTGTTCTGACCCCCTGTCACCCGTCCGGAGCCCGCCATGTCCAGAAAGCCGCTGCTTGCCGCCGTCGGTGCCGCCCTGCTGACCTTCATCGCCGGCACGACAACCGCCCGGGCTGCGTCCCTGCCGTTTGCCCTGAAGTCCATCGGACCGGGGGTCTACGCCGCCATTGACGGGCCGGAGGACCAGGCCGGGTCCAATGCCGGCTTCATTGTCGGTGAGACAGGTGTGGTGGTGGTGGACGCCTTCTTCAGCCCGGCTGCGGCGAAGGCCCTGCTGGCGGAGATCCGGCGCATCACGCCCCTGCCGATCCGCTATGTGGTCAACACCCACTATCATGCTGACCATACGGGCGGGGACGCGGTCTTCCGCGAGGCGGGGGCGACGATCATCGCCCACCGCAATGTCCGCGGCTGGGTGCGGACCGAGAACATCAACCTGCTGGGCGGTGCCGGGATCAAGCCCGCCTATCGGATGCTGGTGGAGGGTCTGGCCCTGCCTGACCAGGGGGTGAGCGGAGATCTGACCCTTTGGCTCGGCGATCGCCGGGTGGAGGTGCGGTCGGTGAAGGGGCACACGGGCGGCGATCTCGTTGTCGCAGTGCCCGATGCGCACGTGCTGTTCTGCGGCGACATGGTGTGGTGGCGGGTCTCCCCCAATGTGATCGACGGGACGGTTGCCGACTGGATGGCCAGCGTCGCCGGGTTCGCCGCCGCGTCGGACGCGGCCGAAACCCGCTTCGTTCCCGGACACGGAGAGCTCGCAGATGTGAGCGATGTCAGGGACTTCGGGGCCTATCTTCAGCTTCTGTCGAAGGAGACGGCTGCGGCGCGCGCCAATGGACTGTCCGGCGAGGCCCTGGTGGCGGCGGTGCTGCCGAAGCTGAAGGCCGTCTACGGGGGCTGGGAGGCCTTCGACTACTTTGCCCCCAAGGAAATCGGCTTCATGGCCGCGGAGCTGGCGGGTACCAAGCGCCGCCCGGTTCCGGCCCCCTGACCGGATCGCCGGGACCGCGCCTCAGCCGGAAAACACCGACCAGTCCGCTTCCCGGGCGATCATCTCCAGCGCCCGGGAGCCCAGTTGGGAATTGCCGTTCTCGTTGAGCCCGGGAGACCAGACCGCGATCGAGGCGATCCCCGGCGCTATGGCCAGTATGCCGCCACCGACGCCGCTCTTGCCGGGCAGGCCCACGCGGAAGGCGAAGTCGCCGGACCCGTCATAGTGACCGCAGGTGAGCATCAGGGCGTTGATACGCCGGGCGCGTTCCTTGGACACCACGCTGTTCACGTCCCCCACCAGTCGGCCCTGGTTGGCGAGAAACGACCCGGCCCGGGCCAGCTGGCGGCAGCTGAGGCTCAGGGCGCAATGGTGGAAGTATACACCGAGCACCTTGTCCACGTCGTGGTGGAGATTGCCGAAGGCCCGCATGTAGTTGGCCAGGGCCTGGTTGCGGAAGCCGGTGGCCGTCTCGGACCGCGCCACGGCGGGATCGATGCCGATGCTGTCGTCATCGGCCAGGAAACGGACGAAGCGGACGATCTCGCCGATGGCCTCCCTCGGTTCGTGACCGGCGAGGATCACGTCGGCCACGACGATGGCACCGGCATTGATCAGCGGGTTGCGAGGAATGCCCTGCTCGTACTCGAGCTGGATGATGGAGTTGAAGGCCGAGCCCGACGGCTCCCGCCCCACCCGCCGCCACAGGGCGTCCCCGATCTTGCCCAGGGCCAGGGTCAGGGTGAACACCTTGGACACGGACTGGATGGAGAAGGGTTCATCCGCATCCCCCGCATGGAAGCTTCGCCCGTCGATCAACTGGATGGACAGCCCCAGCCGCTGCGGGTCCACGTGCTTCAGTTCCGGAATGTAGTCGGCCACCCGGCCGCGCTCCGCCTCATCGCGCAGGCGTGCATGGACCCGGTCGAGAATCAGCTGCAGCGGCGGGGCGTCCTCGGCGGTCATGGACGTCTCTTCGTCGAACGGCGCCGACGGCGGCGCGGAGGCGGGCAGGAGCCTACTCTAGCAACCGGACGCGGGTGTGGGCAGGGCGTTCTGTGGTGAGGAATGTTCTTGCTGAAATCTCCTGGTTGGTGAAATGCACCTTCGCCAGATTGACAGGAACCCGGCGGCCCGCTTCGATTGTTGCTCGAGTTTCGATGAGAGGATGCCTCGCTTGCTTGGTCTTGCCACCGCTATTGCCCTGCTGTCCGGTGCGCCGGCAGCTTCCCCTGCGCCGCCAACGGCTGCAGAGCTTCCCGCCCATCGGCACATCTATGCGGGCCTGGCGCTGGCCCCGGCGGCCGACCGGTGGGTGGCCGTCGAATCGGACGAGATCGACGACTCCATGGAGGATCCGCACCGCAAGGTGGTGGTGCGGTCCACCGGGGACGGTCGCCCGCGCCTGACCCTCGATCCCTGCGCGACCTGCGCCTATGGCGATCCGACCTTTTCGCCGGACGGTCGCCAGATCGCCTTTCTCGGTCGCGACCGGAAGGCGGGGGTGACCCATCTCTACCTCGCCACGGCGGATCATGTGACGCTGCGGACCACCGTGTCCGGCGTGGCGGAGCGGCCGCGCTTCTCGCCGGACGGGTCGAAGATCGCCCTGCAGGTGGTGATCGGTGCCCACAAGGAGATCGGTGCCACCCAGGCTGCCGCCGCGCAGGTGGGGGAGATCGGCGAAAGCTTCGACGAGCAGCGCATCGCCGTTCTGTCCGTGGCCGGCGAGGACGGACTGCGCCTCGTCTCCCCGGACGATACCTTCGTCTACGAGTATGACTGGACCCCCGACGGCAAGGGCTTCGTCGCCACCGCCGCCAAGGGCGACGGGGACAACAACTGGTGGGTCGCCGATCTTCAGGCCGTGGATCTCGCTACCGGCACGATGCGTCGCATCGCCAGGCCGAAGGATCAGTTGAACGCTCCCCACGTGTCGCCCGACGGCCGGCAGGTGGCGTACATCGGCGGTCTGATGAGCGATTTCGGCTCTGTCGGCGGGGACGTGTACCTCGCGCCCTTCGCCGGTGGCGAAGCGGTGAACCTGACGCCCGGCTTTGCCGGCAGCTTCGACGGCCTCACCTGGCGGGGGGGGCGGATCATCGCCACGGCCCTGATGAGCGACCACGAGGCCGTGGTGGCCATCGATCCGGCGGGCCGCAAGACGACCGTCCTGTGGTCGCAGCCCATCTCGCTGGAGGCCGGGGAGGGGCACATCGCCCTCGACGCCCGGGGCGAGCGGATGGCCGCGGTCACGGAGGATTTCAGCCATGCCCAGGAGGTGGC
>CAIQUG010000098.1 GCA_903874895.1 uncultured Caulobacterales bacterium
CTCTGCCTGTCGGGGCCAGTCGGCGGATTCCTTCAGGACCCCGGCATGGTGCTGCGGGCTGGCGAGGATCGCGCGACGTTCTTCCGCCGCCGAGGCTGGCAGGCCGATCGGGTCCGAGGTGAGCGCTGCCAGGGCCCTGGACCCGCCCCAGCGGGCGAGGGCCAGACACATGCGGGACGCAGCGCGATCCCGTTGGCGCGCCCGGACAGGCCCGCGGTCGGGGGTGGGCTGCGGCACATCGACGAGCACAAGGCCGGCCACCCGGTCCGGTTCCCGTGCGGCCAGTTGCAGGGCAATCCACCCGCCGTGGCCGAGGCCCACCAGGATCGGTGGCCGGGTCCGGGTGATCCGGTCGAGCAGCAAGACAAGGTCGCTGACGGCCGTCGAGGCCGCTTCGGCATCCGGTGGATCCGACAGGCCCAGACCCGCGCGATCATAGGCGAGGCTGGGCCACTGCGGGGCAAGGGCCTTCTGCAGCCAGGCCGCCTCCGCGGCGCACCCGCCTTCCGGGCACAGGAACAGCGCCAGGGGGTCCGGCCCTTCACCGGCCATGGTCAGGTAAAGCCGCCGTCCGGTGGACGAGACGGGGATCCGCCATCCGCGGGCCCAGGGTTCTGCGTCCTCGACCCGGTCCGGCGTCACGGGATCACAGGGCCTTGACGATGCCCTCGACCATCTTCTTGGCGTCGGCGAACAGCATCATGGTGTTGTCGCGGAAGAACAGCTCGTTCTCCACCCCCGCATAGCCGGAGCTCATGCCCCGCTTCACGAACAGCACCGTGCGGGCCTTTTCCACGTCGAGGATCGGCATGCCGTAGATCGCCGACTTGGGATCGGTCTTGGCCGCGGGATTGGTCACGTCATTGGCGCCGATGACGAAGGCCACGTCGGCGGTGGAGAACTCGGAATTGATGTCCTCCAGCTCGAACACCTCGTCATAGGGCACATTGGCCTCGGCCAGCAGCACGTTCATGTGCCCGGGCATCCGGCCGGCCACGGGGTGAATGGCGTACTTCACCTCCACGCCCTCCGCCTTCAGCCGGTCGGCCATTTCGCGAAGGGCGTGCTGGGCCTGGGACACGGCCATGCCGTAGCCGGGGACGATGATCACCTTGGACGCGTTCTTCATGATGAAGGCCGCATCGTCGGCAGACCCCTGCTTCACCGGACGGGTCTCCTTGACTCCGCTGCCGGCGGCGGCTGCATCCTCGGCGCCGAAGCCGCCCAGGATGACGGAGATGAAGCCCCGGTTCATGGCCTTGCACATGATGTAGGACAGGATCGCGCCGGAGGAGCCCACCAGCGCGCCTGTGATGATCAGGGTGATGTTGCCGAGGGTGAAGCCCATGGCCGCTGCCGCCCAGCCGGAATAGCTGTTCAGCATGGACACCACGACGGGCATGTCCGCGCCGCCGATGGGGATGATCAGGGTGATGCCCAGGATCAGGGCCAGGGCAAAGACGCCGCCGAACGCCCAAAGGGCCGTCCCGCCGGACATGCACAGGATCACGATCAGCGCCACGATGCCCACGGCCAGAGCCAGGTTCAGCAGGTGCCGGGCCGGGAGCAGGATCGGCGCGCCGCTCATGTTGCCGTTGAGCTTGGCAAAGGCGATCAGGGAGCCGGTGAAGGTGATCGCTCCGATGGCCACGCCGACACTGAGCTCGATCAGGCTTTCCAGCTTGATCCCGTCCCCTTCGGCAATGCCGTAGGCCGCCGGGGTGAAGATCGCGGCCACGGCCACGAGGCAGGCGGCGAGGCCCACCAGGCTGTGGAAGGCCGCCACCAGCTGGGGCATGGCCGTCATGGCCACCCGGCGGGCGATCACGGCACCCACGCCGCCACCGATGGCCACACCGCCGGCGATCAGGGCCAGGGTGATGCCGTCGAGTATGCCTTCGCTGAAGAGGGTCGTGAGCACGGTGCCCACGGCGATGGCCATGCCGATCATGCCCATGGTGTTGCCGCGCCGGCTGGTCTCCGGGCTCGACAGGCCCCGCAGGGCCAGGATGAACAGCACGCCCGAGGCGAGATAGAGAATGGCGGCGATATTGGCATTCATGGGCGGTCGCCCTCCGGAAAGATCTGGATCGTCAGGCTCAAGGCGGGAAGCGGGCGGCGGGTCGCTACTTCGCCCGTTCCTTCTTCTTGTACATGGCCAGCATGCGCTGGGTGACGAGGAAGCCGCCGAAGATGTTCACGGCCGCCAGTCCCGCCGCGATGGCCCCGGCCCCCTTGGAGATCAGGACGCCCGCCCCGGTGCTCTCGTCCCCGGTCGGGGGATGAGCGGCGGCGGCCAGCAGGGCCCCGACGATGATCACCGAGGAGATGGCGTTGGTGACGGCCATCAGCGGCGTGTGCAGGGCGGGGGTCACGCTCCACACCACATAGTAGCCGACGAAGATCGCCAGCACGAAGATGGCAAGGCGGAATACGGTGGGGTCTACGGCTTCCATGTGGCGGCTCTTCGTCCCTTGGTGGTGTGGAGGATCAGCCCTTCAGGGCCGGATGCACGATGGTCCCGTCGCGGGTAACGACGGCGGCCTTGAGGATCTCGTCCTCGAAGTCCGGGGCCAGCGCCTTGTCCTTGTCGATCAGGAGGGCGGTGAAATTGACGAGGTTGCGGGCGTAGAGGGCCGAGGCATCCGCCGCGATCCGCCCCGCCAGGTTGGGATAGCCGACGATCTTCACGCCGCCGATCTCCACCACCTCGCCGGACTTCGAACCGGCGACATTGCCGCCCTGCTCGACGGCGAGATCCACCAGCACCGATCCGGCGCGCATGGAGGCCACATGCTCCGCCGTCACCAGCCGCGGCGCGGCGCGGCCGGGGATCAGGGCGGTGGTGATGACGATGTCCTGCTTCTTGATATGCTCGGCGGTCAGGGCGGCCTGCTTGGCCTGGTATTCCGCCGACATTTCCTTGGCATAGCCGCCGGCGGTCTGGGCGTTCCTGAACTCCTCGTCCTCGACGGCGAGGAACTTGGCCCCCAGGCTTTCCACCTGTTCCTTGGTCGCGGGGCGGACGTCGGTGGCGGTGACCACGGCGCCCAGACGGCGGGCGGTGGCAATGGCCTGCAGGCCGGCCACGCCGACCCCCATGATGAAGATCTTGGCCGCGGCCACGGTACCGGCGGCGGTCATCATCATCGGCAGGGCCCGGCCATAGGCCTCCGCCCCTTCGATCACGGCGCGGTATCCGGCGAGGTTCGCCTGGGACGACAGGGCGTCCATGGACTGGGCGCGGGTGATCCGGGGAATGAGCTCCATCGCCACGGTGGTCACCCCGCGGGCGGCCAGGGCGTCCAGCAGGGGCTTTGACTGGTAGGGATTGATCAGTCCGGCAAACAGGGTGCCGGGGGCCATGGCCGCGATCTCGGCCTCACCGGGTTCGCGGACCTTGAACACGATCTGGGCCGAGGCCACCGCCGCCGCCGCATTCGGGGCGATGGTGGCACCGGCCGCCACGTAATCCGCGTCATTCACCGACGCTCCCGAACCCGCCCCGGTCTCGACCGAGACGTCCGCGCCCAAGGCGATGAGCTTCTTGACGCTTTCCGGCGTCGCCGCAACGCGGGTTTCCCCGGGATGCGTTTCCCTCGTGACTGCGATCTTGACGGCCATGCATGCCCCTAATTGAGGTCTAAGTCCCGTCAATTAGGAAGGTTTTGCAGCGTCTGTCCAGTTGTGAACGGCCATGGACGCATCAGATCGGCTCACTGCGGGTCCATTCCCCTACGGACCCCCGGGCCTCGCGCCTCAGTGGGCGCCGTCGGGCTTGCTGCGCAGGAAGATGATGCCGAGCACGGTGATGATCCCGCCGACAACCAGTCCGGCGAAGGGACCCGCCGGTGTGCAGAACCACATGACCACGAAGGTCAGGCTGGCCGCGAGCGCCAGGGAGCACCACTTGATCATGCCGTAGACCGCCGAATAGGTGGCCGACTGCTCCTGGATGTCCATATGACCCCGGTCGTAGTCGGAATGGGAATGATCGGCCAAGGCGGGTCTCCTGCTGCGGTCACCGACCCCGGGTCTGTGATGGGGCGGCGGATGTCGATTTCGGCCGGATAATACTGACGACGTCCGCAGGCTCAAGCGGCGAGACCCCACTTATGGACGCCCGCGCACGAATTTTGCCGGAAAACAGCCGTCAACACCGGCTCGGCGACGGAGGCGACCCCATTGCGAGGGCCGCGGGCAGGTCTATTGTGGCAACGGACTCACGGGAGCCTCAAGACTCCGACCCCTACGGAAGAGCTGCACGCCACCATGACTGTTGCCCGCAGACGGACCCAGCCTGTTGCCTCGCCGGATAGTCGCCGACGGGACTTCGCCATCGTCTTCGCGGTGATGATGGCCGTGGCTGCCGGCAATTCGGGCCTGCAGTCGGTGCTTCCCGCCATCGGCCGGGAGATCCACATTCCAGACCCTTTGGTGGCGGGGATCTTCTCCCTGTCGGCCTTGCTCTGGACCCTGTCGGCCCCGGTCTGGGCCCGGGCCTCGGACCGGCGGGGGCGCAAGCCGCTGATCGCCCTGGGTCTGGGCGGGTTCGTGCTGTCCATGACCGGGTGCGCCGTGGTCGTCCTGGCGGGACTGAAGCATCTGATCGGACCCGCCGTGGTGTTCGTCGGCTTTGCCGGCATGCGGGCCCTGTTCGGCCTGATCGGCTCGGCCTCCAACCCGGCCGGGCAGGCCTATGTGGCGGACCGGACCTCGATGGAGGAACGAACGGACGCGCTGGCGACCCTCGCTGGAGCCTTCGGGGTCGGAACGGTGCTGGGCCCTGCCATCGCCCCCTATTTCGTGCTGCCGGGGGTCTCGTTCGCCGGCCCCATGCTCGCCTTTGCGGTGGCGGCCCTGGTCTGTCTGGTGGTGGTCCTGCGGCTTCTGCCGCCGTCGGAGATCCCGGCCCGGACCCAGTTCCAGTCCGCGGCACGGACCAAGGGCCGTCTGCTGGATTTCGGTCTCTGGCGCGACCCGCGGGTGGCGCCGTTCCTGCTCTTCGGCTTCCTGGTGGGTTCCGCCCAGGCCGTGAACGGATACACCCTGGGCTTTCTGGTGATCGACAAGGTGCATCTGGCACCGGTCCAGGCCCAGGGATTCATCCAGGTCGCCATGCTGGGGGGGGCCGTGGCAGGGCTGATGGCCCAGTGGGGTCTGATCCGCATCTTCCACATGAAGCCCGGGGACCTGCTGGTCTGGGGGGCCGGGCTTGCGGCTCTCGGCAATCTGTTCACGACCTTCGCCCCCAGCTACGGCACGGTCGTCACGGCCTACGCCCTGACCAGCATCGGCTTCGGTTTTGCCCGGCCCGGTTTCACCGCCGGCGCGTCCCTGTCCGCGCCCCAGGGGGAGCAGGGCGCCGTCGCCGGAGCGGTCACCGCGGTCAACGGATCCTGCATCATCATCACCCCGATCCTCGGGGTCTGGCTCTATGACCACATTCACTGGGCCCCCTTCGCCATCAACACCGTCGTGCTGGCGGCCATGCTGGGCTTCATCTTCCTGAACCCCGCCCTGCGCCGCGCCGGTGCCCTGCCGGAGGCGCAGCTGGATCCGGACGAACTGGAGCAGGCGCAGGTGGGCCTGGGGGAAACGCCCCGCCTGGCCGAGCCCCCCGCGGGCCGCGGCGGGGCCATTCATCAGATCAGGCGACGCCTGCGGGCGGTGCGGCTGCTGGAGGCGCGGCGCCGGAAAGCCCGGCTTCGACCTTGAGCAGCTGGATCAGCTCCAGGTTCAGATAGCCGTCGGCGGGCAGTCCCTTGGCGGCCTGCCACACCTTGGCCGCCTTTCGGGTCCGCAGGCCCAGCACCCCGTCGGCCGTTCCGGGGTCGAAGCCCAGGGCCTTGAGGGCCTGCTGCGCCGCGATCCGGTCCGCCAGCGCCAGGGGCGGATCCTTCGGCCAGCGGGTGACCAGGGGCGGGCGTCCGGCGATCTGGTCCGCCAGCAGGCCGACGGACAGGGCGTAGGCGGTGGAATTGTTGTAGGCCCGGATGGCCATGTGGTTGGGAAAGCCCAGGAAGGCCGGTCCCCGCCAGCCGGCGGGCAGCATCAGGACCGCAGGCGCGTCGCTGTCGGCCTCGCGGGTTCCCACGCCTTCCATCAGGCCCACGCCCATCTCCGCCCATTCCAGGGGCGTGTGCGCATCATTGTCGCACAGCATGTAGTCGAAGCCGCTGGGCAGCACGGCCTCGAGCGCCCAGCTCTGGTCGGCATGCCAGTGGGCCTTGACCTGCAGGAACCGGGCGGTGGAGGCCAGGGCATCGGCACTGGAGCCCCAGATGTCGACCCGGCCGTCGCCATCCCCGTCGGCACCATAGGTGAGATAGTCGGAGGGCAGGAACTGGGTCTGGCCCATGGCCCCGGCCCAGGAGCCCTTCAGCTGCGAACGGGTGGCAAGGCCCTGGTCCAGGATCCTGAGGGCGGCGATCATCTCCTGCTCCGCCAGCTTCGGGCGACGGCCGATCACGCCGATGGTGGCCACGGACCGGATCACGTCCTGGTCGCCGGTCACCCGTCCGAAGGCGGATTCCACCCCCCACACGGCCAGCAGGATCTCGGCCGGCACGCCGCTGGCCCTGGCGATCGGCTCCAGGATGGAGGTCAGCCCGACCCGCTTGGACTGCCCGATCGAGATGGTCCCCGGCGTGAGCACGGCCGCCATGTAGTCGCCGATGGGCTTGGAGAATTCCGGCTGGTTCGAGTCCCGGCGCTGGACGGTGGTGTCCACGGTCAGGCCGGCAAAGGCGGAATCGATCGTCTCCGGCCGCACGCCGGCGGCGATGGCCTTGGGTCGGATTGCCGCGAGCCAGCCGGCCAGGTCCGGCGCCGGCGGTGGCGGCGGCGATTCACCCGCCGGCGGGTCCTGCGGCAGGCTTGCGGGGGCCGTAGCCAGCCCGGCCGTGGACAAAAGGAAGACACGACGGTTCATGCGCTCAGCCATACGGGGTTTCGACGGGCCTGTTCAACGCGGAATCCCTGTCTGAGGGCGATCTGTGGCGAAGCAAGGGCGACTGTGGCGTTGACTCACCAGAACTCAGCCCCTATACACCGCGGCTCGTCACGCCCACGGCCCCAACCGTGCGGCTTGGTATTGTTTCAGACCACGATTGATCCGGATATCCCCATGAAGGTCCGCAGCTCCCTGAAGTCGCTGAAGTCCCGCCACCGGGATTGCAAGGTCGTGCGCCGCAAGGGCCGCGTCTACGTGATCAACAAGACCGACCCGCGCTTCAAGGCCCGCCAGGGCTGATCCTGGTCGTCGAGGGGGCGCGCCGGTAGACGCAGCGCCCTTCCGAACGGCGGATCACAGAGGTTCGAGAGGCCCCGGAGTCCCATGGACTCCGGGGCCTCTGCCGTTCTCGGGGCGGTGCGGCGTCGGTTTCCGAAGGGTCCGTTGCCGAAGGGTCGGTTGCCAAAGGGTCAGTTGAACGTGTTGGGCAGCAGGTTCAGCAGGTTCGAGTTGGTCAGGGCGCTGAAGACCTTGGCCGAGGCCTGCATGGCGAACTGGGCCATCTGCAGGTCACTGGCCGCCTTGGCGATGTCCACATCGGTGAGATTGCCCAGGGACTGGGTCAGGGTATCGCTCTGGTTGGACAGGTTCTTGGTGACACTGGTCAGCTGCTGCTGCACCGCCCCGTTCTGGACGACCGCGGCGGTCGACTTGGTCTCCGCCGTGGTGAAGCTGGAGATCACCCCCGTCAGGAAGGTGGTCTGGGCCGGAGTGAGCGTCCCGGTGATCGGACCATTGGGCCCGGCGTTGTAGGCGGCGATCTGCTGCAGGGCCGAGAACAGGGGCGTGCCCACCGCGCTCGCCAGCTGTCCGGTGGTGACCACGGCATTGTCCTCGATCCGGGTGACCGGGGCGAGCTGGTCATTGGCGAAGACACTGCCGATATTGGCCAGCGCCGTCGCGCTGTTGAGATCGCTGAGCTGGGTGATCGAGACGGGCGGCGTGCTGGTCTGCGATCCGGCGAACACGTACTGACCATTGAACTGGGTGTTCAGCGCCGTGACGGCATCGGACAGGGTGCCCTGCAACTGGGTCAGGAGCGAAGTGCCGTCGCCGGCCGCCAGGGCCTGGGTAATGGCGGTCTTGGCCGTGGTGGCAGAGTTCGCCACCGACTGCAGGGTCTGGTCCTGCAGGTCCAGCTTGCTGGACAGGATCTTGTTGTTGTCCAGGTAGCTCTGGATTCGCGACTGGAGGGTCTTGGCGGCGGTGATCTGCTCGTCGCTGGAGGCGTAGCCTGACAGGTCCGTGGCCAGCTTGCCGGAGTTGGCCTGCTGGGCGGCGGTGTTCAGGCGGTCCTGGGCGGTGTTGATCGCCGCCACGGAGGTCGCATAGAGGCCGGCTGTGGAGACACGGGTCATTCGGGCACCTATCGCACGATGGCCAGCAAGGTATCGTACATGTCCTTGGCAGCCGTTAACAGGCGGGCCGAGGCGTTGTACGCCTGCTGGTAGGTTGTCAGACTGATCAGTTCCTGGTCGAGGTTGACGCCTTCCACTCCGGATCGGCGACTCTGGGCCTCGGTGGCGGCGGCGGTGGCGTTCGTCGCGCTGGTGGACGCGTTGGATGCCGCCGCGCCGATCCGGGCCGACAGGGCGGCGGAATAGTTCGACAGGGTCACCGTCGAGGCGGAGGCAAGGCCCGCCGCCTGGAAGTTGCGGATCGCCGTACCCGCCTGCCCGAG
Source organism: uncultured Caulobacterales bacterium (assembly GCA_903874895.1). Taxonomy (GTDB): domain Bacteria; phylum Pseudomonadota; class Alphaproteobacteria; order Caulobacterales; family Caulobacteraceae; genus CAIMFV01. The sequence goes on from CAIQUG010000098.1 coordinate 8,697, forward strand.
GGCATCTGCACCCCGGGTGTCCCCGGGGGAGAGGGCAATGGCACCGGCGGCCGCCGTCAGGTTCAGCTTGGCATTGGGCAAGAGGCCGGGCTGCTGGACGATGGCCGCATTCACCGCCAGGTTGCCGGTCCGGTAGATCCGGGTCGAGGGATCAATGCCGAACAGCTGGGTGAAGCTCGGCCCGGTTCCGTTCCAGGTGGTGGTGTCGGACACCACGCCGAGGTTCAGGTTCGATCCGCTGCGTGCCGTGAACGCGATGGCCCCGGTGCTGTCCAGGGCGAAGCTGCCATAGGCGCCCAGTCCGCCGGACGACGCATTCAGTTGCGTGACCAGTTGCCCGAGGGTCTGGCCGCTGGTCGGCGACACTATAACGTCGGCGACATCCGTCCCGTCGGCGGTGGCCACCCGGAACTTGAGCGCACCCGAGGTGAAGCCCGACGCGCTGCCGGCGGTCAGGCCGGTGGCGTAGTCACTGGCCCCCTTGGAGGTGATCACGTCATTGAGGCCGAAATACTGGGAGAAGCCCTTGCCTCCCAGCTGGCTGGGCGTCGTCGGGTCGTCCGCCACCGCCACGCCGTTGCCGCCGGCAGCGGTCAGGCTCAGCACGCTGCCCGAGACGCTGGCCCCTCCCGCCGGGGCGAGGGCGGCATTCAGACTGGCAATGAAGGTCGAAGCGGTCCCGAAGCTGGATGCAGCACCACCGTTGACGCTCAGGGTCTTGGCGGTGAAGTCGATGGCCACGCTCTTCTGGATGACGCCCTGGGCATTGACGATGGCGATGGTCGTCTTGCCGGTGAAATTGGCAATGGCTGAGGGCACGTCGATGCCGATGTCCTTGCCCGTCAGGGAGGCCGGGGCCGGGGTCGAGGAATAGGCATTGGACGCCTGGTTCAGCGCCGATGCCGTGCCGGCCGTGAATTCCGCGAGCTGCTGCGACAGGTTTGGCAGATCGGTGTTCTGGGCATGCAGCAGGCCCTCCAGCTCGCCGCTGGTCAGGCGGGTGCCATAAGGCTGCTGCTGGCCACCCGGCGGGGTGAACAGCAGCTGGCCGCTGCCGTTGGACTGGTCATAGGTGAAGACCGCCGGACTGCGGCCAAGGGTCGTCAGGGCGGTGCCGTCCGAGCCGCGGATGGTGATCGCACCGGTGGCACTGCCATCCTGGCTCACCTTGATGTCGATGAGCTTGGACAGCTGGTCGGTATACTGGCTCTGGAGGTCCTGATAGCCGGTGACGTTGCTGCCCGAGACCGTACCCTGGGAGATCACCGTGTTCAGATCGCTGATCTTCTGCAGCAGGTCGTTCACCGTCGAGACGTCGCTGCTGATCTGGGTCTTGGTCTGGGTCTGCAGGGTCTGCAGGCTCTGGCTGATCTGGGTGGCCTGGTTGAAGAAGGTCTGCAGGGCCGCCACGCTCTGCGACTGCGTGACCCCGCTGGGGGCCGCGGCCTGGGCGGAGAAGGCCGAGAACACCTGGTCCAGCTGGTCGAACAGGGTGCTCGACGAGGAGGGGTCGCCGAACAGCTTCTGGGCCTGGTCCAGATAGCTGGAGATCGCCCCGTAGTTTCCCGCATTGCCCGTGGCCGACAGGCTGGCCTGTTGCAGATAGGTGTCCGCCGCCCGGGTGATGGACGTGACCGCCACACCACCGCCGGCCCCGCCGACCACCAGGGATTCCTGGTTGGCCACTTCGCGCACATAGCCGGGGGTGTTGACGTTGCTGACATTGTTGCTGACGACGCTGATGCTGGTCTGCGCGGACTGCAGGGCCGTCGATGCAATGTTGAGGATTCCGCCTAGCGACGCCATTACCGACTCTCCTCCCCGGCAGTTCCGTCAGGCCCCTGGGCAGAAACTGCCGGGGCAAGGGCGACCGGAGCCCTCTCGCCATCGCGCAAGCGCTTGATAATGTTGTATATTGTCAAAGTCTGATGCGTCATGGCCACCGCATTGTCGCAAAACCGGTGCCAGAGCGGCCGATCGGTCCGGCCGGGTTCCTGCGGGTGACCTCGGCGAAGAGGGCAGCTGGCGTCGTGGCGGACATCGCGGCCACAAATCGCCCGGCAGGAAACGCCGGGTGGGACCGTCAACCCGGCAAGAAGGTCCGGTCTTCCGAGACCTCCGTGCAGACGTAAAATTCAATAAAAATCAAATAAAACAATATTTTGCAGATAATTTCCGCGATTGGCCCGGCGGTTGCTTCACCTTTGACCGAAGCCCGCAGTAGGCGTGGTCGATCTTATCCGGACGGTTCGGGCGGCAAAGTCGCGACGATCTGCCCCCATCGCCTCGAACTTCAAGGGCCTCAATCTCAGGGACTGCGCCTTGACCGCCGCAACCGCGACCACAGCTGCCCCGACTGATCTGAGGGCGACGCATCGACCGACGCCCCCGCTGCCGGGTCCGGACGCATCCGATCCCAACAGCGCTTCGGGCTTCAATGCGCTTGTCGATCTTGCCAGCTACACGCCCAGGTCGGTGACCCCTTCGCCCCTGCCGGTCAGTCCGGCACCTGCCGGTCAGGACCGCCCGGTCCCCGCCCTGCGATCCGAGGCGCGCGAACCGTCGCAGGCTCCCGCCCAGGACACGACCGCGGACGCCGGAACCGGCGTGGACAGGTCTGCCGCTGTGCACCCGACCCTAGGCGGCGGGTCCGCGTCGGTCAGCGACACCTCCAGCGATCCTGCCCCGCGGGACCTGAAGGACCGGACCACCCGCGACACGGCGACCGGGACATCCCCGGACACCCCCGCCGTGGCACCTCCGCCGGTGACGCCGGTTCCCGTGGTCGTTCCCGTGAGCATCGCCGCTGCGTCAGCTTCCGTTGGATCGGCCGGTGGCGACAGCGCCTCTGCAGGAACCGCCGCACCGGCTGCCCCCCCTCCGGGCCCGACCGCAGCCTCCGCTGCCGACCTGGCCGCCGCGTCTGGAAGGCCGCCCGTGGGTGCCCGGGACGCGGACGGTGCCGCTGATGACGGACCGGTCGCCGACGGTGCCGAGGTGACGCCGAGCCTGTCCACCCTGCTGGGTGCCGCCCAGACACCGGGAGCCGCAGGGTTGCCCGCCACCGGTCCGCTCAAGTCCGCTGCCGCGTCGGCCAAGACCCCGGGATCCGCCAGCTCCTCCACGGCGTCCGGCCGGTCGTCGGGACCGTCCTCGACGGCGGGTGCCAGCGCGAACCTGCTCTCCGGCTTCGGGACCCTCACCCTCGCATCGGCCGCCGACACCGCCGGGAACCCCGACTTCAGTCATGGGTCGGGCGAGGGCTCCGGCCAGGGGGGCGCGGCCACCGGTGGCACGGATCCGGCTGGCATGCCGACGGCCCCGACAGGGGATGGCCAGGTGCCCCAGACACCGTTCAGCCCGAATTTCGATGCGGGGAACCTGGCCGCCCAGGTCGCCGCCAGTGCCGGCGCGACCGCCGGGCAGCCCGCAGGCAACGCAGCGCCGGCCCCATCCCGGACGGTGACCGGCCTGGCGTCCCAGATCGTCCAGAACCTGGACAGCAAG
>CAIQUG010000099.1 GCA_903874895.1 uncultured Caulobacterales bacterium
AGACGGTCTGGCCGGCGGACACCGCCACATCGACGGTGGATTGAGCCCGTTGCAGGGACGACTTGACGGCGTCCAGGGCATTGACCGAGGCCCGGCTGTTCTGGGCAATTCCCCAGATGGCGCCGTTGTCCTTGGCGGATGAAACCGCCAGGCCGGTGGAAATCCGGTTCTGGGTCTTGTCCAGCTGGGATGCGGTGACGTTCAGGTTCTGCAGCGCAACGAGCGCACCAGAGTTCGTATTGATACTGTTGGACGGCATTTGTGGATACTCCGTTCGCCGTTCTGACGATCACGATGTTTGCGCACAACAACTGACATAAATTTCAACATTTAATTTTATCTGAATCGTTTTTTGATTATAAAATAATAACCATACAAAAATCCGGCAGAAGGTTAATGATTTTTCCCTCGATCAATACTTTATGAATTCACAAAGACTGATTCATAGTCAATATAAGAGATTGAATGAGTGAATTAATATTTATTAATTCTATCTGGACCTGTGCGGCTATTTCCAGGTCATCTTGGCGCGCGTTCCCAAGGCTCCACCGGCTCCAAGCCTTGATCGACGAAACTCCGAGCCCGTGCGGATCCGGGATGCACGCCTACTCCGTATCCGAGCCCGGCGTTTCGTCTGATGTGTCGTCGCCTGAACGCCGTCCGGTCGAAGGTGGATCTGGGATAACGCTGTGAAACCGGCGATCCGGCCCAAAATAACTTGCGCTCTGCAACGACAGCCGTGGCTGAGTTGCAATCCAGATGATCCGCTCAAGGAGCAAAACGGGGGCAAACGGAACCGAGACGATGAAGTTCGCACCGCTGTCGCGGGCCTTCTCCACTTTCGAAACCGGCGTGTGCGCGGACAGCAGGATGATCGCGGTGTAACAGTTCGGCTCGATGTGCGAGCGCCTCAGCCATTCGGCGAAGTCATACCCATCCTCGTCGCCAAGTCGCGCTCGGATGAGGATGAGATCGAAATTCGCCGACCGCACATCCTGCATCGCACCTTCGACGCTGCTGGCGATCGCGGGGTTCCTGCTGCCGAACCCCAGCATGATCTGGACCAGGATTTTGCATGTGTGCGGATTGGCATCCACGATCAGCACAGCCGCGCCGGACAGGTTGTATTTCTCGATCGTCCGCGTCGGCATGCGCTGGGACGCTAAGCCAAGGCCGAAGAGATTGCAGAGACGGCCGGGACGTTCCGGCGTCGGACACCCTGAATTGCACGGTCGCGCTTGGGGAACGACACCGGCTGGGTCACCAACCCGGCTACCAATTCGAGGACCTGCGCGGTCACCGCTGCCGACCCTACGATGCGTTGGGCGCAAGCGCGCGCAGTGACTGGACAGTCTGAAGACAGGCCGCCGCGGCTTCGCGACCCTTGTTGTGGGCGTCGTCCGCACTTCGCGCCTCGGCCTGCTCATCGGTGTAGGTCGTGAGGATGCCGAAGCTCAGGGGTTTGTTGATGTCCAGGGATGCGGTCATCAGTCCCATGGTTGCAGCCAGGCTGATGAATTCGAAATGCGCAGTGTCGCCCTTGATCACGCAACCCAGGCAGATGACCCCGTCCAGGGACCGCGAGACGGCGACAGCGCGGGCAATGATGGGGATTTCGTAGGCACCGGGGGCGCTGAAGATGTCCCCGTCGGCCAACTCCAGGCCCTGCTCGGCGAGATATTGCCGGGCGCCTGCGAGCAGGCCTCCGGTCACTTCCGGGTTGAACTGGCTGACGACGACGCCGAGGCGGATGGTCGGGGCGACTTTCATGCGACAAACCTCGAAGCAGGGTGATCGGCGCTTTGCGGGCCGGAAGAGTGAGCGTGGGTGAGCGGTGAAGTCGGCGCGATCATGTCGCCCAGATCATGCCCGAGGCGCGCGCGCTTCGTGGCCAGATAGCCTGCGCTGTGCGGATTGGCGTCTGCCCTCAAGGCGACACGTTCGATGATCTCGATGCCGTACCGGGTGAGCGCTTCGGCCTTGCGGGGATTGTTGCTGAGAAGGCGGATCGAGCGCGCACCAAGCCCGCGGATCATCTGTGCCGCACCGGCATAGTCCCGCCCGTCCACGGGAAGGCCAAGGGCCTCGTTGGCGTCCACCGTGTCGCATCCTGCGTCCTGGAGGGCGTAGGCGCGGATCTTGTTGGCGATGCCGATCCCACGTCCCTCATGGCCACGGACATAGACAACCGCGCCTGAGCCCTCGGCGGCGATCCGCTTCAGGGACTGGGTCAACTGGTCTCCGCAGTCACACCGCAGAGAGCCGAAGGCGTCGCCGGTAAGGCACTCGGAATGCACGCGCACGAGGGAGCCGGTGCCGATGTCTCCTAAGGTGATCGCCACGTGTTCGGATCCGTCGACAAGGTTGCGGAACGCCCGGATCCGGAAGTCGGCGTCGATGCCGCGGACGGGCAGGTGCGCGTCGGCCACTTCCTCCAAAAGGCTTTCCGTCGACAGGCGATGCTCGATCAGCGCCCTGATCGACAGGATCGGGAGGTCGTGCTGCGCGGCGAACAGGTCCAGGTCCGGGCGACGGGCCATAGTGCCGTCATCCTTGAGGATCTCGCAGATGACCGCGGCGGGCTTGAAACCCGCCATCCGGGCGAGGTCGATGGACGCCTCTGTGTGACCATCGCGCTGCAGGCATCCGCCGGCGACGGCGCGGAGGGGGAAGACGTGGCCGGGCGACACGATGTCGGCACCCGTGGCACCCTCGGCGATGGCAGCCTCAATGGTGCGAGCGCGGTCGAAGGCGGAAATCCCCGTGGTCACGCCGGTCCGAGCCTCGATCGAGACCGTGAAGCCGGTCTGGCGGGCCGTCCGGTTCGTCGCGACCATCTGCTGCAGGCCCAGCCGGTCCACATGTTCCGGGGGCAAGGACAGGCAGATCAGCCCCCGTCCGAAGCGGCTCATGAAGTTCACGACCTCGGGGGTGGCGAACTCGGCGGCGCAGACGAGGTCACCTTCGTTCTCCCGGTCCTCGTCATCCACCAGGATGATCAAGCCCCCAGCGGCAAGCCGATCTAACGCGACAGATAGGGCTGACATAGGCGCTCCACATATTTGGCGATGACGTCGACTTCGACATTGAGATCGTCGCCCACGGACAGGGCGTGCAGGTTCGTATGGTCCCAGGTATGGGGAATGATCGTCAGGCCGACCTCGAAGGCTTCCGAGCCGTCTGGTCGCCCGACGCTGTTGAGGGTCAGGCTGATGCCATTGAGTGCGATGGACCCCTTCTCGACGCAGTACCCGTGCAGTGTCGCCGGAAGCGCCACGGACAACCGCCAGGCCCCGTCGGTCGCCGCCACGGACGCGAGGCGGCCCTTGCCGTCCACATGGCCCTGGACCATGTGTCCGGAGAGGCGCGTCGACAGCGATACGGCGCGCTCGAGATTGACGACCTGGCCGGCATCCAGTCGGTCGAGATTGGATCTCGCCAGCGTCTCCGCGCTGACAAAGAAGTCCGCTCCGCCCTCGTCGCTTCGCGAAACGACGGTCAGGCAGACCCCGTTGATGCTGACGCTCTCTCCCGGCTCAAGGTCGGGATAGGGCGTTGCGATGCTCACGCGGCAGTGCCCGGGTTCCCGTTCGACGGTGCCGACCGTGCCAAGTGCGTCGATGATCCCTGTGAACATCTCAGTTGGATTCCTCTTGATCCGGGGCAGCGCAATCGATCCCCCTGCGTCTGTCGCGTCTGCGCTCCACGTCGATTGTGTCGGGAGCCGTCGCGGATGACCCCTGGCGGATGAGGACGCGCTCGTCCCAGAGGTCGGTCGCAAGGACGGCTTGCGTGAGCAGAGGGCCCGCTTCGACCAGGACGTTCAGGCAACCCTTCCGCGCGAGGTCCCGGAGCGACGTCTCGATGTCCTGGCCGAGCATGGGATCGAGGCCCCGGGTCCAGGCCGCCAACAGGTAACTCCCGGGCGTCCGGGCGGAGCGGTCCATGATCACCAGATGCCTTCGACGGTTCGGGTGGTCATCGACCCGTCGAACCGTCAGGAGCGGCGCGTCGGCCAGGACCGTACCGACCCCGGTCAGGATGGCGTCCGACCTGCGCCGCAGGAGATGGGCATGGTCCAGGGAGGCATCGGAGGCGAAGGTCTTGCGCCCCGGGGGCGGGATCATGCTGCCGCTGCGGTCACGCACTTCCTTGACCGTGACCCAGGGAAGGCCCTCGCAGCAGTGCTTGGCGAAAGGTGCGATCAGATCAGCGCACTGGTCGGCCAGGTGTCCCTGGTCCGGCAGTGCGTCGCCGAGCGCCTCGCAACGGATGCCGGCCGCCCGGAGCCGGACCTGTCCGCCGCCTGCCACGTCGGGGTTCGGATCGGCCACACCGAAGATCACCCGCCGAACGGGCGAGGCCAGTATGGCTTCGGTGCAGGGGCCGGTACGCCCGTGATGATTGCAGGGTTCGAGGGTCACCACGAGGGTATGGGCGTCGTCGATCCGTCCTGCACATCGGCACGCCGCCAGGGCCGCGGCCTCGGCATGGGCTGTTCCGGCCCCCTTGTGCGCAGCGGACGCAAGCGGGCGACCCGCCGCGTCCAGTACGACGCAGCCGACCGGGGGATTGGGCGCGGTCGCCCCGATCGTGGCCTGAGCGAGCCGGATCGCCTCTGCGACCGCCATGACGGTGGCGTGATCGTCGCCGGCGCGAGGGCCGCATTCATGAATGGGGACAGGAGAAGACAAGAGCCACGCTGCACACTGGAAACCGCGCCCGGATAAAGCGTAACTTCGGGGCATGTTTCAAATCAGAAATTCACATTTTCTCTGAAATATCAATAACATGTCTGGTAACATTTCAGGCTGAATCGATCGTCTGTGCGCTCAGCCATACGTCAGAACACCGACTCACCTCCGCATCGGGTCGGGTCCGGTCTCAAGGCCTGGGCCCCACAGCTGCCGCGGAGGCGGTGACGGACGGAATGCCCCAAGCCGGACATGCCGACCGTCCGGTATCGGGGAAGAGCGGACGCAGTGGGCCAGACCGACCTCAGCTCGGCGGGGCATCCTTCACGCAGGTAGCGCCCTACCATGCCCGGGCGTTGGCCAGGAACTGAGCGGTGCGCTGGAAGTCGAGGGTGCCCCTTGACCCGTCAGCGACCTCAGCCGGTCACTGGGAGTCTGCAATGGGTCAGGACGGAAGCCCCCGAAGGTCGCAGTGCCCACGTTGTCCGCCGGGCCGCCAGGACGTGGCCCCACCCGACTTCGGCAACGGCGGGTACGGGCGTCTGTGCAACGCGTCGCCCTCGCCCGTTCGCAGGGTACCGGGCGTCGGAAGCAGATCCGTCACCAGCCGAGATAGACGCGACACCGCCGTCCAGCTAACTGAGCGCGGGGGGTGAGGACCGACAATTGCAATACACGGCCGGACTCAAGCGCGCAGGCCACGGCTTCCGGAGATGGGGCATTGCGCTGATACCGGCCGCCGTGCTGACCGCCGGCGTGGCCGACGCCGGAGCATCGCCGTCGCCCGGCACCGGCGAGCCGGTTGTCCAGTCGGTGGTCGTCACGGCGCAGAAGCCCCAGGTCCAGACCCTCGTTGACCGCAAGGTCTACACGGTCGGCACCGACCTGCAGGCGACGACGGGATCTGCGGCCGACGTGCTGAACAACATCCCCTCCGTGCAGGTGGACGCCGATGGGGGGCTCAGCCTGCGAGGCGACACTGCCGTCACCATTCTGGTCGACGGCAGGCCCTCGGCCCAGCTCTCGGGCCCGGCGGCGGGGCTTGGCCTGCTCCAGTTTCCCGCCAATGAGGTCGAGAAGATCGAGGTGATGACCAACCCGCCGCCCCAGTACAAGGTCGACGGATCGGGTGGCGTCATCAACATCATAACGAAGAAGTCACGTGCTGCGGGGCTCTCTGGTACGGCGCAACTCAGTGTCGGGGACAAGCGCCGCTTCGTCTCCGGGCTGACTGTCGACTACAAGGCCGGCCCCCTGTCCCTGTCCGGCGGGTTGAGCCTGCGGCAGGACGACAAGCAGCGCCGGGTCACCGACCGCCGCACCGAGACCGATCCGATGACGGGCGTGGCGACCACGAGCCGGGAGATTCTGAACGAGCAACTTCATCGCCTGACACCCCTGGCCAAGGGGGGCATGGACTGGCGACTGAACGAACGCCAGACCGTGGGGGCGTCCATCGCCTATCACGAGATGACCGGCGACCGGTCCTTCGACCAGCAGAACGCCAGCGGACTGCGGGGAGCGGGGGTGACAACGACCACCGACCGCCACAGCGACGGCTATGAGTGGAACAAGAACACCGACCTCGAGACGCATTTCGCGCAGACCTTGCGGCAACCCGGCGAGACGTTGAACCTCTCCTTGCGCCGCAGCCTGACCCGGGAGCGGGAACGTTACGCCTATCTGAACAGCCTTCCCGGCACGGCTGCCGTGCCGACACAGGATCATCTCGACCTCAGCATCGACCTCGTGACCACAGAAGCCAGCGCCGACTATGTCCTTCCCCTCGGCCATGATCACACGCTGAAGCTCGGCTACGACTTCGAGGACGACAACAACCAGTTCGACAATTTCGGCGACACGGTCGATCCGGCCACCGGCCGGGCGGTCGCCAACCCCGACATCACCAACCACTTCCGGTATCGCCAGGACATCTCCGCGGCCTATGCCGATGTCCAGACCGGGTACGGCCGCTGGACGGTGGACGCGGGCGTCCGGCTTGAGCAGACCGACGCCACGGGACGCGCGCTGGGTGGCCCGGTCGCAAGCCGGCAGTCCTACTTCCGCGCCTATCCCAGCCTGCACGTGCACCGGGACCTGAGCGAGCAGGCCAAGCTGTCGTTCAGCATCGCCCGACGGGTGAACCGGCCGGACGCCGAGGCGCTGAACCCCTTCTCCGATCACCAGGACATCCATAACCTGCGGGCGGGCAATCCGAACCTGCGGCCCCAGGACACCCTGTCCTACGAGGCCGGCTACAGCTACGACGCCAAGTCGCTGAGCTATGGACTCACCGGCTATTACCGGTTCGCCCGGGACGCGGTCACGTCGATCACCACCGTCGTGGGTCCGGACGTGGTGCTGACCACCGGCGCGAACTTGCCCAAGTCCCGGTCGGGCGGGGCGGAGTTCACCGCCAGCGGAAAGGTGACGCCGGCGCTGTCATTCAAGCTGAGCGGCAACCTGTTCTGGAGCCAGATCGACGCCACGGCGATCGGCGGCGCGGGCCTGCGGTCGTCCACGGGCCTCAACCTGAAGGGCAGCCTCGACTACCACCCGACGAAGATCGACTCCGGACAGATCAGCTTCACCCGGGCGGACCGGCGGCTGACGGCGCAGGGTTCGGTGGGACCGGTCACGATCGTCAACCTGGGATACCGCCGGCAACTTCGCCCCGACCTCGCCCTGGTGGCCACCTATGCCGACGCCCTGAACGGCCAGGCGCTCCATCGGGTCCTTGCGACGGCGAGCCTGCAGGATGACTACCAGCGCCGTCAGATCGGGCGTATCGGTTATCTGGGCCTCGTCTACAGCTTCGGCCAGACGAAGAAGGCCAAGGCCTCCGGTTTCGACTACGACCCCTGACACACAGCCTGTCAGAAATCTGACACTAGAAGTTCACTTGAACCGTCACCGTGACTTCGTGATCTGTTCCGGCGGCGTCGCGGCCGGCTGTCCTTCCGTGGCCGTGGGAGACAGATGCTCATGACGAACCGGCATGGCTTACGGACAGTGTTGCTGGTTGCGTGCTCGGCCCTCTGCCTTGCGGCACCCGCCCTCGCCCAGACGTCTGTGGCACCTGCGACGGCCACGATGGCCCGTCCGTCGAAGACTTTGAAGGTGCTCAGCGAGGCTGACGTCAATCCGGCGCGGATGCTCTCTGCCCCGCCAGAGGACGGCTCCGACGCCCAGAAGCGCGACCTTGCCCAGGTCCAGGCGGCCTACACGCAGTCCAGCCCAGACCGCAAGGCCCGGGCAGAGTGGGACGACAAGCACGAGGACGCCACCATCTTCGCCGGAACGCTCGGCCCCGGCTTCGATCTGGCCCGGCTGCCGGAAACCGCGAAGCTCCTCGCCCTGGTCCAGAACGATCAGTCCGTGGCGGCGAACATCGCCAAGCGCGTCTATCTGCGGAACCGCCCGTGGGTGTTCGATGCCGGCATGAAGCCCTGTGACTACAAGCCCAATGCCAATCCGCGGACGTCCTTCCCGAGCGGCCATGCCACACTGGGTTATTCCGTGGGATACGTGCTGGGGACGCTGATCCCGGAGCGCGCCCAGGCGCTGCAGGATCGGGCCGGGGACTATGCCTACAGCCGGATGGTCTGCGGCGACCACTACCCCTCCGACATCGAGGCCAGCAAGGCCCTGGGCGTCGCCGTGGGCGTGATGCTGATGCAAAGCCCCAAGCTGGCACCCATGATCGCCGCGGCCCGGACCGAACTCGCTGCCGCCCACCTGACTGCGCCGATGGCGGTCCACTAGCCGGAGGTTTCCGCAGGCCGGATGGGCGGCTTGGGCTCTTCCCACAGCGCGGGCGTTCCCGAGGGCGGTTCTGAGCGCAAGCTGGCGTCCAAGTTCGGGCGAGCCGATGTCCGCAATGGGGGGATATTGTTGAAAAAGTCCGAGACTCCCCCAAGTCGAGGACTAACCGACCCGGTTAGACGACTTTAGCGAACGAACACACCCTTCAACGCTCACTCGGCGCAATGATATTGCTGGTTTTCGGACTCGATGAATGACCCGAAGATTTTTTCAACAATATCGGGGAAGGCGGACGTTGGTATGACCAGCCCGCCCGAACATCGAGACTCGTCTCGAGGCTCTGCGAATGCAGAGGAGAAGCTCAGATCGGACTGTCACCAAGATCGACGCGACGGTCATATGTGAGAATAGCAGAACACTCTTCTCGAAGTCGGGTCCGAGGGCGCGACCACCGTCGTGCCTGAGCGGTCATTGGCTTTTGGGCGTGGCGTCCGGGGTTTGCGAGCGATCCGACCAATGCGGGCCGATCTTGGCATCCGCTGGAGCGTGGGGGATGATCAGGCGCTCCACGATCATGTCGACGTCGCGATCGTGGTCGCTGCATTCGGCGTTGCCGATGCCGGATGTCACAAGGGCGTCCTTTCGCCGCTCGAAGGCCACCGGCGTGCCGTCCAAGCAGTCTGCGGTCGTCTCTCCGCTCCAGTCGTCCGTCAGGGCGTCGAATTTCCGGGTCAGCGCGTTGTATTCAGCTTTCGGAACCACGAAATTGTATCGCCGCAGAACGGTCACGGTGCGCTTCAAGAAGTCCTCCCGAACGACGATCAGGGCCACATGAGCCGCGTCTCCGTCGTTCGCCGGATAGATCGTCATGGCATACCCGTCAGCTAATGACGGAGTGGCCACGAAGTACAGGACATCGCGGGAGGGGCCGGCGGCCTGGCGTAGGGGCGCGAGGCTCCTGGCCGCTGACGCGACCAACGGGTTATCCGAGCTTTCGAGCAAGGGGAGCCGGTGGGTCTTCGTCTCCTCGCGGATCCGACTATGCCGGTGCCGCTCGGCCTGCAATCTCAGGACGCCCACAGAACCAGCCGCCACCAGCCCGGCGAAGGCGATCAGCGCCGCCGCGAAAGCGATCAGACGCCACCATCGGGAAGGTCGGGAAGTCGCCATTTGCCCCTCATGGACGCACGGAAGCCACCGGACGCCTCCAAGTCAAGGCGCTAGAGGTCAATTGCCGACCCGTGCCGCGCCAGTAAGCTGCCGTCAAGGTGCCGACGGTCCTCGTGCCCAACAGCGGACGTTCCGATTTCCGGGATGGGGGGAGAGCAGACGTCGCCCTCCTCGCGAAGGCTGGCTTCGCCGGGATCCCGGACTTCAGAGGCGACGGACGCGCCATGGAGTCATGCGAGAGCACGACCGAGAGCCTCAACCCAAGGCCGAAGACTGAAATTGCCGGCTGAAGACGGTCGGAGCGCAGCCGACGGCCCGGCTGAACGCGGTGCTGAAGGCGCTGACCGACTGGTAGCCCGCCAACTCCGCAATGTCGGACATCGGCTCGGTCCCCGATACGAGCGCGGATTTGGCCAGCGACATCCGCCAGCCGGCCAGATAGTCGATGGGAGGCGTGCCGACGGTGTCCGAAAATCTCGCCGCAAAGGCCGAGCGGGACATGCCCGATCGCCGCGCCAGTTCCGACACGGTCCATGGATATTTCGCGTCGTTGTGCATCAGCTTCAGGGCGATGCTGATCTGTGGATGTCGCAGGCCCTCCAGCAATCCGTGACGCAGGGTATCCATGCCGCTCTGGTTCTGGCGCAGCACCTCGACCAGTGTGATCTCGAGCAAGCGGTCGAGCACGAGGGCGCGCCCCGGACGGCTGACGCCCGCTTCCTCTCCAAGGAGCTGCAGGAGGATGCCGAGCCGGCCCGCTGCCACCTGATCTGCGTGAACCTGGATCAAGGGCAGCATCAGATTGGTCAAGAGGTCGGCGTTTTCCGCGGCAAACACGAAATAGCCGGCGAGAAAGCGGGTGATCTTGGGACATGGATCTGCGGAGAGCAGGCAGGTGGGCTCGTCGATATAGGACTGGAATGCCGTTGTCTGCCCCCCGCCCGGGGGCTGCGCCGTCCAGCTGGGCGGGGCCGCCATCAGCATGAAATCGCCGGGCCCGAGGTCGAACTGTTGCCCGTCCGCACGGTCGACCCGGAGCGGGCCCTCGAGAACCTGACCGAACACGACGGCGTTCACGGCGGGAAAGCGCAGGGTCCAGGCGTTGTGCGCTTCCACCACCCGCCACTGCAGGGCCTAGGGCCTCAGCAAGGCGATCAGCTGGGACAGGGGATCAACCTCGTCCGCCGGTCTCAGCGCACCCATTTGGACACCTCATAATCAAAATTGGAGTTTTGATTATATACCCGCCACGCGCCCCTGAATAGACATGACCCTGCGGGACCGTCCGATGCCCGAGTTCAGGAGAGATCAAAATGCGCGTGTTTGTCACGGGCGCGACGGGATTCATCGGCGGCGCCGTCACGCGGCAACTGATCGCTCACGGCCATCACGTCCTGGGCCTCGCCCGGTCGGATCGGGCGGCCGACGCCCTGCGCAAGGCCGGCGTCGAGCCCCACCTGGGGAGCCTCTACGACCTGGACAGCCTGCGGCGGGGCGCGGAGACCGCGGACGGCGTCATCCATCTGGCCTTCACCTTCGCCCTGACGGAGCTGCCCTTCCGACGCCTGATGGGTGTCTTCCTCGGCGGCCCACCTGCCGGTATTCCGATGCGGGTCATGGAGGCCCTGATGCGGACGGATCGTTTGGGCATCGATGCCCTTGGCAACGCCCTGAAAGACTCCGGCCGCCCCCTGGTGACAACCTTCGGAGTCATGGGCCTCGCCGCATCCGGCGTGCGGGCCGCGCGGCCGGCGACAGAGGCGGACGCGCCGGACCCAGCGTCTCCCGGCTATGGGCGCGCGCTGAACGAACAGGCGGTGGATGTCTGGGCCGCGAAGGGTGTGCGCGCCTCGCTGGTGCGGCTGGCGCCGTCGGTCCACGGGGACGGGGACAAGGGGTTGATCCCCCAGTTGATCGCGGCAGCCCGCAAGAGTGGCGGTTCGATCTCCGTCGGTGATGGGGAAAACCGATGGAGCGGCGTGCATCGCGACGACGCCGCAACCCTGTTCCGCCTGGCGCTGGAGCGCGGGACGGCTGGCGCGCGCTACCACGGCGTCGCGGACGAGGGCGTGCCGTTCCGATCGATCGCAGACCTGATTGGCCACCGGCTTGGCGTACCCGTCCGGTCGAGGACCCTTACGGAGGCGACGCGGCGCCTCGGATGGTTCGGGCCCTTCATCGCCGTCGACAACCCCGCATCCAGCGCCCAGACGCAAAGGGATCTCGGTTGGTGTCCGATGGGTCCGTCGCTGCTGCCGGACCTCGACCGCGACATCTACTTCGCCCAATGACGCCGACGTTCCCGCGGCACCCAACTGGGCGACGGTGCCCGTAGCCGGTCCCACACGCCCTTGCGTTTGTCCCACCTCATCCGGAGCCTTCATGCCTATTCACGCAACTCAGCGAAGAAGCATCGCAATCCTCGGCGCCGGGCGGATCGGCAGCGCCCTGGCGTTCCAGTTGACCCGCATCGGGGGGCACGCCGTGACGGTGGTCGCCAGGTCCGGGTCGGTCCGGCTGCAGCAACTGGAACGAGACCGCGGCGTCGTCTCCGTGCAGGGCGAGCGGGCGGACGTCGGTATCGTTACCCATTTCGACGAGCAGGCACCCTACGATCTGGTGATCGTCACTGTGCTCGCCCATCAGGCGGTGCCTCTCCTTCCCGCCCTGCAACGGAGTGCAGCCAAGGAGATCCTCTTCATGTTCAATACGTTCGACCCGGAGACGCTGAGCGACGCCATCGGGGTCGGACGCTGCACCTTCGGCATGCCGTTCCTTCAGGCGGACTACGACGGGGAAGGACGGCTCGCCGCGACCATTGGCGCCGCCGGTCAGAAATCGCTGCTGGGCCGCCAGAGCCTGGTGGATCTCTTCAGCGCCGCAGGCGTGCCGGCCGCCTTCGAGGGCGACATGCCCCTCTGGCTTCGCTGCCACACACCCCTGTGTGTCGCCTTCCAGAGCGTCTGCAGCGCCGGGGAACGGCGCCGGGGCGGCTGCAACTGGAGCGAGGCCCGAGCGGTTGCCGGGGGTGTCAAGGAGGCGTTCGCCCTGATCCGCGCCCTGGGCTACCGCCTCTATCCGACGTCAAAGGCCCGGTTGAGCAGGGTGCCCGTCTGGATGCTGGCCGGCCTGTTGTGGGGCATATCCCGTTACCGGCCGTTCCGGGAGCTGCTCGCCTCCGGACGATTGGAAGGGCGCGCCCTGACCGACGCCATGCTATCCGCCGCGACGGGATCGAAGCCGGTTGTGCGGGTCGCTCGGATCGCGGCAATGAGGCCGCTGTAGACCCCGTCCGCTTGATCGGCCAACCTCTGCTCCGGGTCGAAGCCTGCCGCACGCACCCGCCCGGAGACCTGCCGTTCATGGCCGCTTGGGTTGTGTCCGGAAAGCGGACATTCCGAACGTCCGCTCAGAGCCCAAATTCACCCTTCCCGCCTCTGATGCGGCCAGATGCACTCGACGTTCGGGATCTCGCATCCGCCCAGGGCGTCCAACTCCCGTTCCTCGGGTGTCCAGACTGCCGCGTATCCGAAGACCGCCGGACGTCGATATCGAGCCTCGATTGCCACAGGGAGAGCCGCGAGGTCGGACACATCCCTCCGGCGCAGGGAGCAGGGCGCCGGAGCCCGCGTGGGTGAGCAACTCCATCAACGCCAGGTACGAAGCGATGGACAGCAGAACGGGGGGACTTCGACCGGTTGCCGATCATCCTCTGGATGGATGACGGGCACGTGGATCCCACACGACGGCAATCCGTCATCGTCCCATCCGGCAGGCTGAATGAACCGAGCTGACGGATCGCAAGGGTCGCATCGGTGAAAGGGTTGCTTGTCGTCTTCCGGAGAAACCTCCATGCGTTCGCGATCGCACATGGGATCGGCCCGAATGGGCGAATGAAAGCCCTTCGGCATGAGGTCACAGCCCGAGCTTGCAAGCGACACGTGTTTTCCTTGCCCTGGAACCGGTGTTTCCTCCGCCACGGCTTGCTGCCTGCCGGCGTGACGAAAGGAAAGCGTCCCTCACTGTCCGCCATTTAGTACGGCGACTTCCTCGGCCTGGCGTTTCGGGCTGCGACATCGGAAGGAGGCAGTTGGGGGTACGCTCACAACGGAAGGTCGACAATACCCCCCGGGGACACCCCCAGATCGACCGGATTTCACCGGACGACTCAGGACGCAAGCAGAGGATCACACCCC
>CAIQUG010000100.1 GCA_903874895.1 uncultured Caulobacterales bacterium
GGCCCTGCCCGCGGCCCCGGACGGAGCGGCGGCGGAGACGGAGTGAAGCTGCGTGACGGACGCAGTTCCTCACATGCCCAGTACGTCCTGCATGTCATAGAGTCCCGGCGGTCGGCCGATGATCCACCGGGCGGCGGCCACCGCCCCCCGGGCGAACAGGCCCCGGTCGCGGGCGGAGTGGGACAGGGTCAGCACCTCGTCGTCCGACGCGAAGATCACGCTGTGCTCGCCGATCAGGTCACCCGCGCGCACGACGCTGAAGCCGATCTCCCCGGTCACCCGCAGGCCGGTGATCCCGTCCCTGGCCGTGCGCTTCACCTCGGCGAGGGGCACGCCCCGTCCCGCCGCCGCCGCGGTGCCCAGCATCAGGGCCGTGCCGGAGGGGGCGTCGAGCTTGCGCCGGTGGTGTGCCTCGAACACCTCGATGTCATAGTCGGCGGCGGCCAGCAGGCCTGCGGCCTGGCGGACCAGTCCGGTCAGGATGTTGACCCCGAGGGAGAAGTTCCCCGACAGGACCACGGGGACGGAATTCGCCGCCGTGGCGATGGCCGCCCGCTGGTCATCGCTGAGCCCCGTCGCTCCGATCACCAGGGCCGGACGGCCCCGGGACGCCGCCAGCCCGGCAAGGGTGACGGAGGCCTCGGGCTGGGTGAAGTCGATGATCACGTCGCACTGATCCAGGGCCTCGGCCTGGGTCACCAGCCCGTCGGCGGTCACGCCCGGGCGGTCGAAGCGCGCGGAAACGGCCCCTCCGGCCACGGCGGCCACGGCCTGGCCCATGCGCCCCAGCGCACCGGCAATGGCGATCCTGGGGGCTGGGCCGGAGGTCATCGGCCGCCTATTGCGGGACGCGCGCGGTGAGCAGAACCCGCTCCTCGGTGATCTCGGCGGAACAGGTGCCCCCGGCGGCGGTCACCAGGGCATGCAGGTAGTAGGCCTGGACCCAGTGGCCGCCGAGGCCTTCACTGAGGGGCAGGCCGCGCAGGCCGTCCACCACTTCCGGGCGCAGCCGGGCCCGGGGGCCGCGGGCGTCCAGGGTCAGCACGATGTCGGGTCCGTCCAGCGCCGCCAGAGCGAGGGCGATCCCGCCGGTCGGCAAGGCCGAGGCGGCGATCTGGGCCATGTTCAATATGGCGCGGGCGGCGGGTTTGGGCAGGGTCGGCAGGCCGACCTGCCAGTCGAGGGTCGGACGCACATGAGCGAAGACGCCCTGGGTGAGGTTGCGCAGGGCCTCGCAGTCAAAGGTCTCTGCCGTGGCCGAGGCCCCGAAGGCCACCCGGGCAAAGGCCAGCATGTCCCCCAGCTTGCGGGCGCTGGCGCTGATGAGGTTCAGGGCGTCATCGCGCATGTCCTGCGCGGTGGGATCGCCCAGCAGGTCCACGCCGGACATGATGGCGCTGGCGGGACTGATGAAGTCATGACAGAGGCGCGCGGCCAGATGGGCTGCCAGGTCCGTCACCTGCGGCAGGGGCGGCGCAGCGGCCGCGGTCGGGGCCGCATCGGCATCGAGGACATGGGGGGCGACGCCCAGCGGTGCGGTGGAGGCTTCGATCATGGTCTCGTTTCACGGGCTGCAGGCGAGGCGGGTCAGACGTCGGACCCTGACCCGATTTGCCCCGCGCCGGAAGAGGACCCGGCAGGGGGCACCCCGACTCAGGGCGCGTGGTCCGCAGGCCCGATCCGGGGGCAGCATCGATTTGTCGGGCTTAAGAATCTGTTTACGCGACCCGATCCCCTGGTCGCCCTGCGCATTGCAGACGGGACGGAACGTCGTATGCACGCGCCCAGGCCTTCCCGGAGCACATAATGATCAGGTCCTTCATTGCCGCAGGGTTCGCAGCCACTCTGGTCCTTTCCGCGACCGCAGCGGTCGCGGACCCGCCGCCCGCAGCTTCAGCCCCGGCGGTCGTTCCGCCGGCCACCGGCACGGCTCCGGAAGCCCCCAGGCCCGCGGCGAGGAACCCGGACACCGACATGGTCTGCAAGACCGAGGAGACCACCGGATCCCGCCTGGGGGCCAAGCGCACCTGCCTGACCCGGGCCCAATGGGCCGCGCGGAGCGCTGCCGGCAAGGAGGCCCTGGAGGATCTTCGCAAGGACCGGGGCTTCGTCCCGAAATAGGGCCGCCGCCGGTCCCGGGCGACGATTTCAGGCGTTCAGCAGGTTCTTGGCCTTGGCCTGGGTCAGCATGCTCTTCTGCAGCTTCTCGAAGGCCCGGACCTCGATCTGGCGGACGCGCTCGCGGCTGACGCCGTACTCGCTGGCCAGGTCCTCGAGCGTGGTCGGATTGTCCTTCAGCCGCCGCTCGGTGAGGATGTGCCGTTCCCGATCGGTGAGGGCCTTCATCGCCTCGCCCATCAAATCCATCCGCACCGAATACTCCTCGGAGTTGGCGACGGTGGTTTCCTGGCTTTCCGCCGTGTCATCGGCCAGCCAGTCCTGCCACTCGCTCTCGCCATCCACCCGCATCGGGGCGTTGAGGGAGCTGTCGGGCCCGGACAGGCGCCGGTTCATGGAGATCACCTCGTCATTGGTGACGCCCAGCTTGGTGGCGATATAGTCCACCTGCTCGTGGCGCAGGTCCCCGTCCTCGAAGGCACTGATCTCGCTCTTGGCCTTGCGCAGGTTGAAGAACAGCTTCTTCTGCGCCGCCGTGGTGCCCATCTTCACCAGGCTCCAGCTGCGCAGGATGTATTCCTGGATGGAGGCCCGGATCCACCACATGGCGTAGGTGGCCAGTCGGAAGCCCTTGTCCGGCTCGAACTTCTTGACCGCCTGCATCAGGCCCACATTGCCCTCGGAGATCACCTCGCCGATGGGCAGGCCGTAGCCGCGATAGCCCATGGCGATCTTCGCCACGAGACGCAGGTGCGACGTGACCAGACGGTGCGCGGCCTCGGTGTCCTGGTGTTCGCGCCAGCTCTTGGCCAGCATGAACTCCTCGTCCTTGGTCAGCATGGGAAACTTGCGGATTTCCGTGAGGTAGCGGGACAGTCCCCCCTCGGGAGACATCACGACCAGAGCGTTCGTAGCCATTTGTTCAGATCCCCTTGGACCCGTTTCCCGCCAGTGGCGAGACCCCCGGATCCGTCTGTGTTCTGGGCAAGTCCGTCGTACTCGAACCGTCGAATCTGGAGGCGTCGCCCGGCCGGATCATCCGCCGGCGAACCGGACGGACGTGGGGGGTCGGTGGGAGCGCGGCGTCCCTGACAGGCATGCTCTACACATCTTTACGTGCGGTATGTGGGAAAGGTTGCACCGCGATTAAGACCTTTCGGTGAAAAGTCGCGAAATATTTCCCAGCGTGGAGGTGGGAGATTGGGTTCGTCTCGCCCGCCGCATCCGGCTCACGCCGCGTCCAGCGCCTGTTCGAGGGCGGCCATGTCCGGCGGCAGGGGGGTCTCGAACCGGAGCCTTTCGCCGGTCACCGGATGGACAAAGCCCAGCACCGCCGCATGCAGGGCCTGCCGGGCGAGGCCGGACTCGGCCATCGCTGCCCTGACCCGCGCCGTGGGCGGCGAGGCGCCGTACACGGCATCTCCCAGAACCGGGGCTCCCTTGTGGGCCAGATGCACGCGGATCTGGTGGGTGCGGCCGGTCTCCAGCGTGCAGCGCACGCGGGACGCGCCCTCGGCGGCGAACGTCCGGTCGACGGCGTAGTGGGTCACCGCGTCGCGGCCCCCGACCCGGAGCACCGCCATCTTCTTCCGGTCCGAGGGGCTCCGGCCGATCCGGGTGGCCACCGTGCCGGATGCCGGCCGGGGCACGCCCCGGGTCAGGGCCAGATAGACCCGGTCGATGTCATGGGCGGCGAACAGCCGGGACAGGCCCTGGTGTGCGGCGTCGGTCTTGGCGGCCACCATCACCCCGGAGGTATCCTTGTCCAGCCGGTGGACGATGCCCGGCCGGGCGACGCCACCGATACCGGACAGGCTGGCACCGCAATGGTGCAGCAG
The DNA here is from genome assembly GCA_903874895.1 of uncultured Caulobacterales bacterium. Lineage (GTDB taxonomy): Bacteria > Pseudomonadota > Alphaproteobacteria > Caulobacterales > Caulobacteraceae > CAIMFV01. The sequence goes on from CAIQUG010000100.1 coordinate 3,957, forward strand.
GGCGTTGACGAGGGTGCCGTCCGGGGTCCCGGGGGCCGGGTGGGCGGCCATGCCCGCCGGCTTGTCCAGCACGATCAGGTCGGCGTCCTCGAACAGGACGGTCAGGGCCAGGGCCTGGGGCTGGGGCGTGGCCGCGACGGGGGCCGGGATGAGGATTTCGTAGACCTCGCCGGCGGCGGTCTTGTCAGAGCCGCGGGTGACGGCGGTCCCGTCTGCCCGACGGACGGCCCCGCCGGCGATCAAGGCCTGGATGCGGGCCCGGGACAGCTGGGGCGCGGCCTCGGCCAGGGCCCGATCCAGCCGGACGCCGTCGGCACGGGTGTCCAGGGCGACCGCCAGGGTCTCCGCCCCCTCGTCGATCACGTCATCGGCGTCGGCGTCGCGATCTGGATCGGGGGCGTCGGTCAAGGGCGCTCCACCAGGGAACCGTTCTCCACCACCCGGTAGAAGCACGAGCGGAACCCCACGTGGCAGGCCCCGCCGTCCCCCTGCGGCCGGACCTTCAGCAGCACCGCGTCCTGGTCGCAGTCCACCCGCACCTCCAGCACCCGCTGGATCTGGCCGGAGGTCTCGCCCTTCTTCCACAGGCTCTGGCGGGAGCGGCTGTAATAGTGGGCGGCTCCCGTCTCCAGGGTCAGGCGCAGGGCTTCGGCGTTCATCCAGGCGACCATCAGCACCTCCCCCGTGTCCGCGTGGGTGGTGACGGCGCAGATCAGCCCTGCCGCATCGAAGCGGGGGGTCAGCACGGTCCCGCGTTCGAGGGCCGGGCCGGGTTCGGGAGGGGGAAAGGGAGCGGTCATGCCGCAGATGTCGGCCGGAAGGTCCCGCTTGTCCAGAGGCGCCTTTGCCGGAGCGGGCCGGTGCCCTATCAAGGGGCATGACCGATGCCGAGACCGCCGCCACGCCCCCCGCACCTGACGCGCCGCTGCCCGATGCGGACCGGGACAACTGGGTGGACCGCTTCGCGCCCGTCCCCTGGCGGCCCTGGCTGAAGCTCGGACGCTTCGACCGGCCGGCGGGGACCTGGCTGCTGATGCTCCCCGCCTGGCAGGGGGTGGCGCTGGCGGCGGCGATGCGGGGGCATGGACCCGATCCGGTCATGCTGGCCAAGATGGCGGTGGGGGCGCTGGCCATGCGCGCCGCGGGCTGTGCCTACAACGACATTGTCGACCGGGACATCGACCGGCAGGTGGCCCGCACCGCCGGTCGTCCGGTGGCCAGCGGTGCCGTCAGCGTGCGGGGGGCGTTCGGCTTCATCGGTGCGTGCTGTGCCGTGGGGCTGGCGGTGCTGCTGAGCCTGTCCCCGGCCGCGATCGCGCTGGGAATCGCATCCCTCGCCCTGGTGGCCGTCTATCCCTTCATGAAGCGGATCACCTGGTGGCCGCAGGCCTGGCTCGGCCTGACCTTCAACTGGGGGGCGCTGCTGGGTTTCGCGGCCGTCGCCGGGACGGTGGGACTGCCGGCGCTGCTGCTCTATGCCGGCGGGCTGTTCTGGACGCTCGGCTATGACACCATCTATGCTCTGCAGGACATGGAGGACGACGCCCTGGTGGGGGTCCGGTCGTCCGCCCGGCGGCTGGGCGGCTTGGTCCGGCCCGGCGTGGCCGGCTTCTATGCGGGGGCTTTTCTCCTGGCCCTGGCCGCGGGAGCCAGCGCCGGACTGACCAACCTGTTCGGTGTCGTGATCCTGGCCTATGGCTGGCACCTGGCGTCCCAGGCGCGACGGCTTCAACCGCAGGACGGCAGCCTGGCGCTCAAACTGTTCCGCTCGAACCGGGATGCCGGCCTGATCCTGTTCGCCGCCCTGGTGGGCGGGGCATGGAACGGCTGATCCCTGCCGCTCAGCGGGTCTGCGCCAGCCGGCCCGTGGTGGGAGCTGAGGCAAAGGCCGCGGCCGGTTCGGGGTGGAAGGTTTGCGCGAACCGTTCCGCCGTCTTGCGACCTTCCGCCGTCAGGGTCGGGCGCAGGCGATCGGCGTCCGCATGGGCTTCCTTGTCCCCGCTCACATCCGCTGCGACCAGGTACCACTGGTAGGCCAGGCTGAAGTTCTGGGTTACGCCGTAACCGTTCTCGTAGAGACGGGCCAGGTTGTACTGGGCGTCCTTCAGGCCGAGCTTGGCCGCGCGGGTGAACCAGTCTGCCGCGCCGGGAAGGTCCGGCGGGCCGCCCTGGCCCTCGTACATGAACAGGCCCAGGTTGAACATGGCCTCGGCCACGCCCGCCTTGGCGGCCCGCTCGGCCCACATGCGGGCCTTGACGAGGTCGGCGGCCTGACCCGCACCGCCGCGCTCGTAGATCTTCGACAGATGGAACTGCGCCGCCGGATAACCTGCCGCCGCCGCCCGCACCAGGGTCGGGAAGGCCTTGGCATCATCCTTGGCTTGCATCTGGCTGACTGCGGTGGCGTAGAGCGCCTTGCCCTCATCGTTGGGCCCCGAGGAGGCCAGCGTCCCCGTCGGGTTCGGGGCCGTCGCCACGGCCAGTTCATTGGCCTGGGTCGACGGGGCACCGGCTGTGGCGTCGCTGGCCGGAGGCGTTGCTGAGGTCACGGCACCGCCGGTCTTGGCGATCAGCGATGCCCCGTGTCCCTCGTCCTTGGTCCCGTCGTTGACGATCATGAAGCCCAGCACCGTGGCGGTCACGGTCAGCGAGACCGCCGTGGCCAGCAGCAGCGTGACGGTGGAGACCCCGTCGTCCTTGCGCTTGCGCTTCGGCAGGGCGAGGCCGAAGGGCCCGCGGGCGGGCTTGGCCGCCGGGTCGCCCGTGTTGGCCGCATCGCCCTTGGCCTTGGACCGGAACCCCTTGGCCTTGAAGAGGCCCCGTTCCGATGTCGGTTCGGATGATGCGCTGGTGCCATGGCCGCCGCTGGAGGCTGAGCGGGCCGCGTTCCGCGCCTGGGCGATCAGCTCCCGGGTCGTCAGGGGGCGCTGTTCCTCTTCCGCCGCGGGCTCGTCGCCGAAGACGCCGTCGTCCCGGACGGGAGCGGCCGTGACCGCAGGCGCGGCAAAGGCCGGTTCGTCCGTGAAGAAGGACTCGTGGGGATCGTTGCGATCTGCACGGTTCCCGAAGTCCAGGCCGTCAAAGGTGCGGTCGTCCGCCTCGTCGGCGAACAGCTTCTCGTCCGCACCGCCGCGGGCCGGCGCGCCAAGGCTGCCGAACGCGTGAGCGACGAAGGGATCGCTGGGATCCAGGTCCCCGTGGGCTGCGACCGGGGGAGCCGGCGCGCGGGGCTCGAACATCTGGTCGTCACCCGCGTCCAGCCGGACGGGGGCCGTGGGGCCATGATCGTCGCCGAAGTCGAGATTCTCGAACATGGCCAGCAGTTCGGAGTCGGCCGGACCGTCCCCGTGCCGGGAAGCGGACGGGGGCGGCGCGGCGGGTTCGACGATGGCCGCCATGGGCTCGGCGGCGCGCAGGGCTTCCAGGGCATCGCGGTTCACCAGGGACGAGCGTCGGGGCTCGTCCTCGTGGCTGCGGGGCTCCTCCAGGGGTTTGGTGACCCGTGCGATCTCGCCGGCGAAGACATCAGCGTCGAACGGCTCGCCCAGCTCTTCCCCGAGGGCTTCGAACGGATCGCCACCCTCCGTGGAGGACAGGGGCGCGTGCAGGGACGGGGCGGGATCGGCCAGGGCGTGAGCGCGGGGGGCGCCCGGCTCGGTAGCATGATCACCCGCGGGCTCGGTCCCGTGGGCCAGGCTTCCGAAAGGCGGGGACACGAAGTCGTCGCCGCCATCGATTTCCCAGGGGTCATGAAGGGGCGTGTGGGCGGCCGGTGCGGCCGGAGCGTGGTCCGGCGCAAGCGAATGTTCGACGGCCGGTTCGGCCGCTGGCAAGGCCGGGGTCTCGGCCACGGCTGCGACGGGCGCGGGCTCCGTGCGGGCGCTGAAGCGGGCCTGGGCTTCCTCCAGCAGGCGGGCGGTCCGTTCCTCGCTCTGGCGGATCCGGTCGGACAGCTCCTGGCTGACGGCGCCACCGGCGCTGCTGCCGCCGATCTGCGCCTTCAGGCCTTCCACGGCCTCGGCGGTCAGACCTTCGTGCCGGGCGATGCGGTCGGTGAGGCGCTCGGCCACCTTGGAGATGTCGGAGGACAGCTTGTGCAGGGCGGCGGTATGGGTCTGTTCGGTCCGCAGCAGACGCTTGTCCATCACGTCCACGATCTTGCCGACCTCCTGGGTCAGCTGGTCCGTCACACCGGCCGTCCGCTGCTCCACCGTGGAGACACGCTCGGAGATGGCATCGGCGATCTTCATCACCTCGCGGCCCATCCGGTCGATGGCCTGGGCCGAGACCTGCTCGGTCTGGTCCACCTGTCCCGCCAGCTGGTTGATGGCCAGTTCCAGGGTCTCGAGGCGATCGGAGGCGGCGGCCGCCGCCAGGCTCTCCGTCAGGCGGGCCGTCAGTTCGGTCCGGGCCAGATCGACCTGGGCGTTCAGGTCTGCTGCCAGGGTCTGCAGCTGCCGCTCGGTCTGACCAAGGGCGGTGGCCTGCTGTTCGGTCTGCTGCGCGGCCCGGTCCTCGGACTCTGCCAGGCGACGATCGAGCCCTGCGAGGGAGGCCGACAGCTCGTTCATCGACGCCCGGGTGCGAGCCTCGGCGTCTGCCAGACGCTTGGCCATCCGGGCGGTGGCCGCCTCGGCGATCTTGTCGGTGTCCGGCGGCTGCAGCCGCGAGACGGCCAGTTCCAGAGACCGCAGGGCCTCGAGCCGCCCGGCGCCGTCCCGCTCCAGACGACCGACCCGATCATCGGCGCGGCGCTGCTCGGCGCGGATCATGTTCAGGGCGGTCTCGACCTTGCCGAGGATCACGCCGGTATCGCGCTCCCCGGTGTCCAGGCGGGACAGGGCGGTCCGCACGGCGCGGTCCACGTGGTTGATCGCGGCGGTGGAACGGGACTCCACCGCTTCGAGCCGGGCTGTCAGGGTGTCGAGGGCCGTCGAGATGCGGTTGGCTTCGTGCGGCGACACCAGGGCGTCGGCTGCGGCGCGACGGCCGCGATCGGCGGCGGCGGCCACCAGCTGGGCGGTCATCCCGGACACGGGGGGCGCGGCGGCAGCCAGGGCGGCGGTGGACACGGCGGACGGGCGTGACGGCGGCGGGGCAGGCTCCACGGCCTCCACGCCTTCGGTGATCATCTGGTTGAGCCACTCGCCGAGGGTCATGCCGGACCGGCGCGCAAGATCCTTGGCGATTTCTCGCGCTCTGGGATCGATGCCCTTTACGCTCCACGGCCCAGCCGACGTCATGCCCGCGCGCTCCTACAGACGAGATCCGTCTGACAACCCCTGTCCCGGATCACCCGGGTGTAGTCTCTATACTGTAACGCTAACGGCCCACTCTTTGGGTGTAAACGCGCGTTAGCCACTACATATAGAGTGCGCGAGAATTGCCTGTGGACGAATCCCCGCCGACTCGGTGAGCAAGCGCTAAATTTGGTTAATAGAAAATTAACCGGAAGCCTACAGCGGTTAATCGCACCCCCGGCGGTTGCGGAAACCCTGTCTCGACGAGACCGTAACAAAGGCGGATTGCGTGCCCCACGCCCTGATTCTTTCCAGTTATGTGGCGACCAGCCGGGTGGGGGGCATGGCCCAGGCCATCGCCCTGACCCGGATGGGGATCGCGCCGATCCTCGCCCCCACCGTCCTGTTCGGCCGGCATCCGGGGCTCGGCCCTCCCGGCGGCGGGGCCGTGGACCCGGCCCTGTTTCGCGGAGTGCTCGCGGGCATCGCCGCCCGGGGGCTCGGGCCCCGCATCCGACTGGTGATCACCGGCTATTTTGCCCATCCCGACCAGGTCCTTGCGGCGGCAGAGACCCTGGACGCCCTGCCATCGGACCGGCGCCCGCTGGTGCTGGTGGACCCGGTGCTGGGAGACGAGGGCAAGGGGCTCTATGTCAAGCCGGAGGTCGCGTTGGCGGTGGCGGAGCACCTGCTGCCCCGGGCCGATCTGATCACCCCCAACCTGTGGGAACTGGGCCATCTGGCCGGGCGGGCCGTCGAGACGGAGGACGAGGCCCTGTCCGCGGCCCAGGCCCTGCGGCCCCGCCTGCCCGGCCGGCGGGTCCTGGTCACGTCGAGCCCCGCTGCGCCGGGGCGGGCCTGCGTGCTTGACGTGTCCGACGCGGGGGTCTGGCGGTTCAGTCATGGTCGGGTCAGCCAGGCCCCCAACGGGGTCGGAGACCTGTTCGCGGCCCTGCTGGGTGCGGCCCTGGTGGACCCGGTGTCTCCGGTCTCCGGGGAGACCGCCGTGCGCCGGGCGGTGGCCGGGGTGGCCGACGCCCTCGATGCGGCCATAGCCCGGGGACAGGAGGATCTGGAACTGGCCGAGGATGATATCGACCCCCGTGCGCCCCGGGCTCCGGTGAGTCTCGAGGTGCTGGCCTAGGCGGCCGTCTCCGTCCCGACGGTTGTAGGCGGTTGTCACCGGCCGTCGACCCGCGCATATCCGGTGCGAGTCAAAGAGGGATGGGATCGTCATGATCGTGGAGCCGCGCTTCGCCCCGGTCCGGCAGGTGTTCGAGGACCAGTTTGCCGAAGGGCTGGAACTCGGTGCCCGCTTCAGCGTGGTCGTCGATGACGTGACGGTTCTCGACGTCTGGGGCGGCCATGCGGACCGGGCGCGGACAAGCCCCTTCGACGACCGGACCCTCGCCCCGGTGTTTTCCACCACCAAGGCCCTGGCGGCGATCCTGGTGGCCCGTCTGGTGGCGCAGGGCAAGCTGTCCTATGCCCAGACCGTGGCCTCGATCTGGCCGGCCTTCGCCCAGGCGGGCAAGGGGGAGATCACGGTGGAGCAGGCGCTCAGCCACCAGGCGGGTCTCTCCGGCTTCCGCTTCGCCATCGACCCGGCCCTGTGGTTCGACTGGAAGGGCCTCTGCGCCGAGCTGGCGGCCATGGCCCCCCTGTGGCCCCCGGGCACGGCCAGCGGCTACCATCCCGTCACCTTCGGCTATATCGCCGGCGAGATCTTCCGCCGCATCGACGGGCGGACCATGGGCACGGCGCTCCGGGAGGATCTGGCGGTGCCCCTCGACCTCGACCTGTGGATCGGCCTGCCGGACGGGGAGTTTCCCCGGGTGGCGCAGATGGAGCGGCCGAAGGCCGTCCCTGACTTCGGCGAGGTGAATGTCGCGACCCGGGCCGCCTTCCTGACCCGCTGGGCGTCGCCGGGCGGCCGGTCGGGGGACGAGTGGCGCCGGGCGGAGATCCCGTCGGCCAATGGGCACGCCACGGCCCTCGCCCTCGCCCGGCTGATGGGGCGGCTGGCGACCACGGGGGAGGGCGTTCTGGACCCCGCCACCCGGGACGAGATGGCGCGGGAGCGGATCTACGGCCAGGACCTGGTGCTGCCCTATGTGATGAGCTGGGGGGCGGGGGTCATGCGCAATGCGGACTCCCGCGCCTTCGGACCCGGCCTGCAGACCTTCGGCCACAGCGGCTGGGGCGGCAGCGTCGCCGTCTGCGACCCGGAGCGGCGGCTGGGGCTGGCCTATGTGATGAACCGCCAGGGCACCGACCTGCGGGGGGATCCCCGGGCCCGTCGGCTGATCGATGCGGTGTACGGCTGCCTCTGAGGCTTTGCGTCCGTCGCGACGGCCCCCTACTCCCCGCGCCGCAAAGCGTGTAGAGGCTGCGCCATGACCTTCATGATCCAGGACACCCTCACCCGCGAGAAGCGCGCCTTCACGCCCCGCGACCCCGACCGGGTGACACTCTATGTGTGCGGCCCCACCGTGTGGAACTATGCCCATATCGGCAATGCCCGGCCCGCCGTGGTGTTCGACCTGGTATTCCGTCTGCTGCGCCGACTCTATGGCGCCAAGCACGTGGTCTATGCCCGCAACATCACCGACGTGGACGACAAGATCAACGCCGCGGCCATGGAGCAGGGGGTGGACATTTCGGTCATCACCGATCGCTTCGCCGCCATCTACAACCAGGACGTGGCGGCGCTGAACTGCCTCGCCCCCACCGTCCAGCCGAGGGCCACGGCCTACATCGCCGACATGCTGGCCATGATCGGCCAGCTGGTGGACCGGGGCCACGCCTACGCGGCCGATGGCCATGTGCTGTTCGACACCACGAGCTATCCCGACTATGGTCGCCTCTCCGGCCGGTCGCTGGACGACATGGTCGCCGGTGCCCGGGTCGAGGTCGCCCCGTACAAGCGCAACCCGGCCGACTTCGTGCTGTGGAAGCCGTCAAAGGACGGTGAGCCCGCCTGGGAAAGTCCCTGGGGCCCCGGTCGGCCCGGCTGGCACATCGAGTGCTCGGCCATGATCGAGGCGACGCTGGGCCTGCCCGTGGACCTGCACGGGGGCGGTCACGACCTGATCTTCCCGCACCACGAGAACGAGGTGGCGCAGGGTGTCTGCGCTCATGACCACGGGGCGTTCGCCCGCTACTGGATGCACAACGGCTTCCTGACCATGGACGCCGAGAAGATGTCCAAGAGCCTCGGCAATGTGAAGCTGATCCACGACCTGATCGAGGAGGTGCCGGGGGAGGCCCTGCGCTGGGCCCTGCTGTCGGCCCACTACCGCGCGCCCCTGGACTGGACCGGGGACCTGATCGCCCAGTCCAGGAAGTCCCTCGACCGGCTCTACGGGGTGCTGCAGCGGGCGGGATCGCCGGACGCGTCAGACCCGTCGGAGGTGCCGCAGGGCGTGATGGACGCCCTCCTGGATGACCTCGCCACCCCCCGGGCCCTGGCCGAACTGTTCGCCCTGGCCAAGGCCGTGGAAACGGCACCGAACAAGGGGGCCCGGGCGGCGGCGCGGGGCCAGTTGCTGGCTGCGGGCAAGCTGATGGGCTTCCTGCAGCAGGATCCGTTCCGCTGGTTCGAGGGACAGGTGGACGACGCCACCCGCACCGCCATCGAGTCCCTGATCGCCGAGCGCGCCGTGGCCAGGGCCAACAAGGACTGGCCCGAGGCGGACCGGATCCGCGAGGCCCTGACGGCCCTCAATGTGGAGGTGCTCGACGCCGCGGGCGGTCAGGCCACCTGGCGGCTGCGGGGGGACTAGAGCCCCCAGCCGGCCTCTATCAGAGGTCGCGAAGCGTGCCAGCCGGTATCTGGCATAGGCCGGGAAGCTTGCCAGCCGGCCTCTGTCAGAGGCCGGGAAGCTTGAACGACAGGCCTTCCGGCGAGCGCTTGATCAGGATCGGCTTGTCGCCCAGGGCAGCCTTGATGCGGGCTTCCTCTTCCCCGGCGTTCAGCGGGCTGGAGGCCTCGATGGCGGCCTCTCGGGCCCCGGCGCGGGCGATGGCATCGGGGGCGGGCTTCTTCCAGAACAGCACCTTGTCGGCGAAGCTCTTGTCCTTGTGCGCCACCTCGCCGAACTCGTCGTCCACCACGTAGCGGATCAGCGGATCGGCCTTGCCGACGCCGGCCCGGGAGGTCAGGAGCTTTTCCCCGTCGGAGCGCTGGATCGCCGCCTGCTGGCCGAGCACGGCCTGGCGCGCGGCGCTTTCCGGCTGCAGTTCCTGCGGGCGGGGCTCACCCGGCGTCGGCGGACGCAGGGCGTATTCCGGCGGCAGGGTGAGCGGGGCCTTGGCCACCACGCGGAATTCATCGGGCGTCACCTTGCCGAAACCCAGGCTGTCGCCGCCGCCGCAGGCAGTCAGGGACAGGCCGGCGAGCACGAGGGCACCCGCGGTCAGGACCGGTGTCACGGTCTTCGGGTCAAAGCGCATGGACGAAACTCCTCGGCAGGGCCGATTGATCAGTAGTGGACAGACCTAGCGCATAAACCACGTCTGCGCCAAGCCAAACCGATAGGACGGGTCGGTGCCTTTTTTGCGGCCTTCGAGACGGGCCGGTCACCCGGCGGTCCGCTCCGGCTGGGTGCCCAGCATGTCGGCGGCAAGGCAGGCTATGCCCAGGTCGATGGCGATGTCGGCCACGTTGAATACCCAGGGGAAGGACAGTCCTGAAAAGTCGAAGAAGTCCGCCACCGCGCCCAGCAGCACCCGGTCGATCAGGTTGTTCCCCACCGCGCCGCCCAGGATCAGGCCCAGCCCCACGGCCAGCAGCCGGCGCTCCGCCGTGCGGGCCACGTTGGCCAGGACCAGTACCACGCCGGTGGCTACCGCCACCAGGGCCCAGCGCCCCACCTCGCCGGAATTGCGGAAGGCCCCGAAGGTGACCCCGTGGTTCCAGACCATGGTCAGGTTGAAGACCGGCGGGGCCACGGGCACCTGCAGCCGTTCCGGCAGGCGGACCACATGCACGATCAGCCACTTGCTGAGCTGGTCCAGTACCGCCACGCCTCCGGCGACCGCATAGGCGAGGCGTCCCAGGGGCGAGACGCGCAGGTCCCGTGGCAGCAGCGACCGGAGGGAGGACGGCAGGGTGCTCATTCAGGTGCCCGCATCGATGTGGGTGACGGCGTCGTCGCAACGTTCGCACAGCATCTTCGGCGGCGCCACCTCCGGCAGCACCTTCCAGCACCGCTCGCACTTGTGGCCGGGGGCGCGGAGCACGGCCACCGACACGTCCCCGGCGGCGAGGCTGGCGGCACTGGTGCGGAACACGTCCTGCGGCACGACCCCGTCAAAGGCCGCCAGGGCCTCGGCGGCGACCGCCACCTCGACGGACGCTTCCAGGCCCGAGCCGATCAGCTTCTCGTTGCGCTTGCCCTCGAGGGCGGAGTTGACAGTCTCCAGCACGGCCTGGATGGCACCCCAGCGGGCGGCCTCCGCCGGATTTTCCCACGCCGGCTCCTGGTCCGGCAGTTCCCGCAGGATGTTCGGCCCGGCGTCGGGGAAGCGGGTGGTCCAGGCTTCCTCGGTGGTGAAGACGGCCAGCGGCGACAGCCACACAGTGAGGCGGTGGAAGGCCTCGTCCATCACCGTGCGGACCCCCCGGCGGCGCAGGCTGTCGGCCCGGTCGCAATAGAGGCTGTCCTTGCGGATGTCGAAATAGAGGCTGGACAGGTCCTCGCTGCAGAAGTGCATCACCGCCCGCCAGGCGTCGGAGAACCGATAGGCCTCGTAGGACCGGCGCACCTCGGCGTCGATCTCCCACATGCGGTGCAGGATGTAGCGCTCCAGCGGCTCCATCTCCGCCACGGGGACCCGCTCGGCCTCGCTGAAGCCGTCCAGCGCCCCCAGCAGGTAGCGCAGCGTGTTGCGCAGCTTGCGATAGGCGTCGGTGGTGGTGGCGAGCATCTGCTTGCCGATCCGCTGGTCTTCCGAATAGTCCACCATGGCGGCCCACAGGCGGATGATCTCCGCGCCGCTCTCCTTGATCACGGTCTGCGGGTCCACCGTGTTGCCGATGGACTTGGACATCTTCTGACCCTTGTCATCCAGGGTCATGCCGTGGGTGAGCAGGGCCTTGAACGGGGCCCGGCCGCGGGTGCCGCAGCCTTCCAGCAGGGAGGACTGGAACCAGCCCCGATGCTGGTCTGAGCCTTCCAGATAGAGGTCCGCGGGCCAGCTGCTCTGGTCCACCCCCTCGATGGTGAAGGCGTGGGTCGAGCCGGAGTCGAACCAGACATCCAGGATGTCGTCGATCTTCTCGTAGTCGTCGGGATTGCGGCCCGGCCCCAGGAACTCCGCCGGGTCGCGGGTGAACCAGGCATCGGCCCCGTGGGTCTCGATGGCGGCGGCGATGCGGGTGTTGACGTCGGCGTCCTGCAGCGGCTCGCGGGTGCGCTTGTCCACGAACAGGGCCAGCGGCGTGCCCCAGGCGCGCTGCCGGCTGACCAGCCAGTCCGGCCGGTTCTCGACCATGGACCGCAGCCGGTTGTAGCCCGCCTGCGGGTGGAAGGCGGTGGCGTCGATCGCCGCCAGCGCCGTCTCGCGCAGGGTCCTGCCCGAGGCGAGCGGCGCATCCATGCGGATGAACCACTGCGGCGTGTTGCGGAAGATCACCGGTGCCTTGGACCGCCAGCTGTGGGGATAGGAATGTTCCAGCCGCCCACGGGCCAGCAGGTTCCCGGCCTCGATCAGGGCGTTCATCACCGCGCCGTTGGCGGGTCCGAACTTGCCCGCCTTCTTGCCCTCGGTCTCCATCACGGCCATGCCGCCGAACAGGGGAACGTCGGGATAGTACCTGCCGTCGGCATCCACCGTGTCGGGGATCTCCCGATGCCCCGTGGCGATCCAGATATTGTAGTCGTCCGCCCCGTGGCCCGGTGCGGTGTGGACAAAGCCGGTGCCCGCGTCGTCGGTCACATGCTCGCCGGCCAGCAGGGGGACGTCGAACTCGTAGCCCTGACCCCGCAGGGGATGGGCACAGGTCAGGCCTGCCGGGTCCACGTCACCCACGCGGGTCCAGGTGGCGATCTTCGCAGCCTTGGCCACGTCATCGGCCAGCCGGTCGGCGACGATCAGCCGGTCCCCCTGTTTCGCCCAGGGCTCGAACTCCAGCCCGGTCTCCATGGACTGGACCTCGTAGAGGCCATAAGCGATCTCGGGGCCGTAGGAGATGGCCCGGTTGCCCGGCATGGTCCAGGGCGTGGTGGTCCAGATGACCACGGCGGCACCCTGTTCGGTACCGGCGGAGACCACCGGGAACTTCACCCACACCGTCGGGCTCACATGGTCGTGGTATTCCACCTCGGCATCGGCCAGCGCCGTGCGTTCCACCGGGCTCCACATGACGGGCTTGGAGCCGCGGTACAGCTGGCCGGACAAGAGGAACTTGTGGAACTCCCGCACGATGGTCGCCTCGGAGGCATAGTCCATGGTGGCGTAGCGCCTGTCCCAGTTGCCCAGCACGCCCAGGCGGCGGAATTCCTCCCCCTGCTTGACGATCCATTCGTCGGCATAGATCCGGCAGGCAGCACGGAACTCGGCCTTGGAGACCTGGTCCTTGGTGCGGCCCTTGGCCCGGAACTGCTCCTCGATCTTCCATTCGATCGGCAGGCCGTGGCAGTCCCAGCCCGGGGTGAAGTCCACGTCGTTGCCCAGCACCAGCCGGGTGCGGACCACGAAGTCCTTCAGGATCTTGTTGAGCGAATGACCGATGTGGATCGGGCCGTTGGCATAGGGCGGGCCGTCATGCAGCACGAACAGCGGGCGGCCGTCTGCCTGGCGCCTGGCCCGGGCGGCGCGGTAGAGGTCGATGTCCGCCCAGCGGGCCAGGATCTCGGGCTCGAGCCGGGGCAGGCCCGCGCGCATGGGGAACGGGGTCTGGGGCAGAAACACCGTGTCGCGATAGTCGCGTCCGGCGGAAGTCGTCTGGTCGTCGGCCATGGGGCTCATTCTCGGATGGGGCGTCGGCGGGCGCGCGCAGGGGCGCGGGCGGGGAGGGGCGAGGGAACAGGACCCGGCGTGCGCAAGCGACCTTTGCGGCGGCCCGACGGCGTCACGCCGGGCGGATAATTCGCAGGAAGGGGCGGGAACCGGTCATGACCTGCGTTTAGCAGAGCCGCCCGCGATAGGCAAAGGCGAGATATGGGCGGGAGCCGGACAGGGTTAAGGCGCGGGTAACCCTGTCCGGCTCCGAACTTGCTCTGGACGGACCACGCAGCCGCCTGGACGTCTCGAAATGGTGCAATCCTACGAACGCTACCTGCCCGTGATCGCCTCCGCCCCCCGGGCGCAGGGGGCCTGTGACGATGCCCGCCGGGAGACACCCCGCGGGTCGGCCGGCACCGACGGACGCCGCCGTCCGTCCGCCGGGGCTGCGGCCGCGGCCGGTGCCACCTTCGAGGCCCACATGTCCGGTCAGGCGAACCCCCGCCGGGGCCTGAAGGGCGGAGCCGCGACCCTGCGCGCCGCCCGCACCGCCTATCTGACGACCCAGTGGACCGGGGCCGACGACCGCCGCCCGCCCAGCGGCCTGCTGCGCAAGGTCAGCGTCTGATCAGCAACTCGCACTTCCGATAGTGTGAATCGTTGTATAATTCCTTTTAAAGTTGCATTCAGCCTGTCCGTGTAGGCTGCAAGGATTGTCCCTCGACCGGGCCCTGCGCCATGACAGACATCCTTCCAGGTGACGAAGATCCCGGCCGGGCCCTGGTGGTCTGGCGGCCGCCGCCGGTGCCCTGTGTGCGGGTGGCTACCACCGTGTCTGCCGGAGGTCACTCGCCGGAGCCCGACGCCGATCCCGCGCAGACCCCGGTCCCGGGAGCGCTGCTGGCCCGGGCCCGGCGGACCTATCTCACCGTCCAGTGGACCGGGGCCGCAGACCGGCGTCCGCCCTGCGGCCTGATCCGCCGGGAGGTCCTCTAGGCTCCCGAGAGGCGCATGAATTCCATCCGCGTGCGCATGTCGTCGCGCACCTCCCCCAGCAGGGACGAGGTGGTGAGGGACGAGCCGACGGTATTGACGCCGCGCAGGGTCATGCAGCTGTGCTCCGCCTCGATCACCACGCCGACCCCGTGGGGCTGGAGCACCTCCTGGATGGCGTTGGCGATCTCGGCCGTCAGCTTTTCCTGGATCTGCAGGCGCCGGGCAAAGCCGTTCACCACCCGGGCCAGCTTGGAGATGCCCACCACCCGGCCGTTGGGCAGATAGCCCACATGAGCCTTGCCGATCACTGGCAGCATGTGGTGCTCGCAGAAGCTGACGAAGCGGATGTCCTTCAGTACGATCAGCTGGTCATAGCCGCCCACCTCCTCGAAGGTGCGCTCCAGATAGGCCCTGGGATCGGTCTCGTATCCGGCGAACAGCTCCACATAGGAGCGCGCGACCCGGGCGGGGGTGTCCAGCAGGCCCTCCCGGTGGACATCGTCCCCGGCCCAGCGGATCAGGGTGCGCACGGCCTCTTCCGCCTCGTCCTGGGTCGGCCGGGCAGGTTGCGCGGCGCGGCCGCTGCGGGGCGGCACCTGGCCGGAGACGTTGCCGTCTTCCTCGATGTCGGTGGGGCGGTCCATGGGGGGCTCTTCCGGTTCGTGGTCTCTATCACAGGTGGCGAGTGTCAGCGGCGGCGCCAAGGGGGCCCCCCGAACGCCGCACCCGTCAGGTCTTTTCCACGAAGCTCTCCAGGACCTTCTTCTCGCCGGACTTCTCGAAGGCGACGGTCAGCTTGGCGCCTTCGATCACGGTCACGCGGCCATAGCCGAACTTCTGGTGGAACACCCGCTCCCCCAGGGCAAAGGCCCCGGACCCCGCCGCCGGGTCGGAGGAGGCGATCAGCCGGCCCTCGCCCTCGATCACGGCCCCGCGGCTCCACAGGCTGCCGCGACCCTTCTCCGGCACGGGGGCAGCGGCCCGGTCCTGGGCCCGCTTCCAGCCCGGGGAGGAATAGGTCGAGCCGCCGAAGGTGGAGCCCGCGTCCCAGCGGGACGGGGTCTCGCTCATCCCCGGGCCGCCGCCATAGTATCCGGTCTCGCTCTTGGCCTCCACGTGCTTCACCGGCAGTTCGTCCACGAAGCGGGAGGGCAGCTGGGTGGTCCAGCGGCCATAGACCTGCCGGTTGGCGGCAAAGGAGATCCGCGCCTCCTCCCGCGCCCGGGTGATGCCCACATAGGCGAGGCGCCGTTCTTCCTCGAGGCCCTTTTCGCCCTTCTCGTCCATGGAGCGCTGGGAGGGGAAGACCCCTTCCTCCCACCCGGGCAGGAACACCAGCGGGAACTCCAGCCCCTTGGCGGAATGCAGGGTCATGATGGTGACGTTGTCGTCGCCGGAGGACCGGTCCAGGTCCATCACCAGGGACACGTGCTCCAGATAGGCCTCCAGCGTGTCGAAGGCGTTCATGGCCTGGATCAGCTCCTTGAGGTTGTCCAGCCGCCCCTGGCTCTGCGGGCCGCGGTCGGCGCGAAGTGCGTCGGTGTAGCCGCTCTCCTCCAGAATGGTCTCTGCCAGCTCCGAGTGCTTCACCCCCGCCTGGGACTGGGAACGCCAGCGGTCCAGGTCCCGGAGGAAGGTGGACAGGGCGGTGCGGGTCCGGGCCGGCAGCTCGTCGGTCAGCACGAACTCCCGCGCCGCGGTGACGGCGGACAGGCCCTGCCGCCGCGCGACCCCCAGCAGCTTGGAGACCGAGGCCTCGCCGATGCCGCGCTTGGGGGTGTTGACGATCCGCTCGAAGGCCAGGTCATCGTCGGGGCTCTGCACCAGCCGCAGATAGGCGTGGGCGTCACGGATCTCGGCCCGCTCGAAGAAGCGCGGTCCGCCGACCACCGTGTAGGGGATCTGCAGCATGACGAAACGCTCTTCGAAGGCCCGCATCTGGAACGAGGCGCGGACGAGGACGGCGGCGTCCTTGTATTTTCGGCCCGTGCGGCGCCAGGCCTCGATGTCGTCGGCGATCAGGCGAGCCTCGGCCTCCCCATCCCAGACGCCGCGGACCCGGACCTTCTCGCCGCCGGTGGCTTCGGTCCACAGGGTCTTGCCCAGCCGCCCGCGATTGGTGGCGATCAGGCCCGAGGCGGCGGCCAGGATGTGCTCGGTGGAGCGGTAGTTCCGCTCCAGCCGGACCACCTGGGCCCCGGGGAAATCCCGCTCGAAGCGCAGGATGTTGTCCACCTCCGCCCCCCGCCAGCCATAGATGGACTGGTCGTCGTCCCCCACGCAGCAGACATTGCGCCGGGCCTGGGCCAGCAGGCGCAGCCACAGGTACTGGGCGACGTTGGTGTCCTGGTACTCGTCCACCAGAAGATAGCGGAACCGCTGGTGATACTCCGCCAGCACGTCCGGGTGCTGGGTGAAGAGCGTCAGGTTGTGCAGCAACAGGTCGCCGAAGTCGCAGGCGTTCAGGGTGCGCAGCCGGTCCTGGTACAGGGCGTAGATCTGCTGGCCGCGACCATTGGCGAACACCTCGCCCTCCGCCGCACTGACCTTGTCCGGCGTCCAGCCCTTGTTCTTCCACTGGTCGATCAGGCCGCTCATCAGCCGGGGCGTCCAGCGCTTGGCGTCGATGTTCTCGGCTTCCAGCAGTTGCTTGATCAACCGCTCCTGATCGTCGTCGTCGAGGATGGTGAAGCTGGATTTCAGCCCCACCAGATCCGCGTGACGGCGCAGGATCTGGGCCGCCACCGAGTGGAAGGTGCCCAGCCAGCGCAGGCCCTCTGCCGCCGGGCCGATCAGATGGGTGATGCGCTCGCGCATCTCCCGGGCGGCCTTGTTGGTGAAGGTCACCGCCAGGATTTCCCAGGGCCTGGCCCGTCCCGTGGCGAGGATGTGGGCCAGACGCGTGGTCAGCACCCGGGTCTTGCCCGTGCCGGCCCCCGCCAGCACCAGCACCGGGCCCTCCACACTCTCCACCGCCGCCCGCTGCTCCGGATTGAGGCCGGACAGCAGGTCGGGACCGGACGCAGGGCCGCTGGCCCGCGCCATCTGCGAGATGCTGAGGCCGGCATTCGGGTCGGCGAAGGGATCGTCGTCAGGAAAGTCGGTCAAGAGGGTGCGCCCGGAATCATGTGGGAACATATGTGGTACATCGGCGTGCACGCAATGTCGCCAGCGGAGTCTTCCCTCAGCCGGTTCCGAGGAAGTCCCGGACGGCCTCGATGGCGGGGACCAGCTCCATCCGCTGCAGGCTCACCCCCTCGGGCAGGCCGGAGAACAGCCGGGTGGGGGTGGCGGCGTCCAGCATGACGAACACGCCCTTGTCGTCCGCCCGGCGGATCAGGCGGCCGAAGGCCTGTGCGATCCGGCTGCGGGCGACGCTGTCGTCATAGCTGCGGCCGCCGAACCGCTCCCGCCGCGCCTTGTGCAGCAGGTCCGGGCGGGGCCACGGGGCCCGGTCGAAGCTGATCAGCCGCAGCGCCCGGCCCGGCACGTCCACCCCGTCCCGCACGGCGTCGGTGCCCAGCAGGCAGGCATCCTCCTCCGCCCGGAAGATGTCCACCAGGGCCCCCACCTCCAGTGGGTCCACGTGCTGGGCGTAGAGGGCGAGCCCGAGGTCCGCCAGGGGACCGGCGATCTTCTCGTGCACGGCGCGGAGCCGCCGGATGGCGGTGAAGATGCCCAGCGCCCCGCCCCCGGCGGCGATGAACAGCTCCCGCATGGCCGCCGCCACCTGCCGCGGGTCGTTCTTCCCCACGTCCGTGACCACGATGGCCCGGGCCTGGGCGGCATAGTCGAAGGGGGAGGTCAGGCGCAGGATGGCCGGGGCCTCGTCCAGCCGGGCCGCTCCGGTCCGCAGCTCGGCCAGGGCGAAGGGATGCTCGTGGCCGGGATCCGACAGGGTGGCGCTGGTCACCAGCACCCCGTGGGCGGGGCGCAGCACGGACCCGGCCAGGGGCTCCGTCGGGTCCACCCAGTGGCGGCGCAGCGCGGCGTCGGCAATGCGGCCCTGGGCGAACACCGCCTCGAACCAGTCCACGAATTTCTCGTCGTCCGCGTCGTCCAGCAGGCCGGCCAGCATGGAGCGCCAGGCGGGCAGCTGCATCCGCGCCCGCCGGTCCAGGCCGCGGAGCGCCCCTTCGATCCGCGCCCGGTCCGCGCCTCCGAGACTGGCGGCCTCGTCATCCAGCAGGGCCTCCAGGGCGCGGGCCAGGGTGGCCAGGGGCCGCTCCACCTCCGCCAGCGCCATGGCGGCCTCGGGGGCGAGGGTCTTCACCGCGTCGATGGTGGGCCGGGCCGCGCATTCCAGGCCCAGCTCCAGGGTCGAATTGGCCTCGGACCGGGCCCGCAGCTGGACAAGGGCCGCGGCGAGAAAGGCCTCGATCGGACCGCTGGGGTGGGACGGGGCCGGGGTGCCGTCCGGGTCGGGGAAGGGAGCGATCCGGCCGGACCAGCCCTCTCCCGGCAGTTTCGCGGCGGCGCGCAGGGCGGCGTCCAGGGCCTCCCGCGCGCCCTCCTGGTCGGCGACGAGATCGGACAGGCGCTGGTCGAGGCCGCGACCCCGGCGACGCCCCTCCGGCCCGCGGATCCAGCGGCGCAGCTCCGCCGTCTCCTGGCCGGACAGGGCCGCGGAGAAGGCGGCGTCGGCGGCGTCGAACAGGTGGTGGCCCTCGTCGAACACGATGCGCTTCAGATGTGTGGTCTCCACGTCCCCCTTGGCCCCTCGGGCCATGCGGGCGCCGTCGAAGGCCGCCTGGGTGAGGACCAGCGCGTGGTTGGCGATGACGATGTCCGCCCGACGGGACGCGCGGATGGCCTTCTCCACGAAGCAGGTGCGGTAATGCGCGCAGGCGGCGTGGACGCACTCGCCGCGCCGGTCCACAAGCAGGGCCGGGCTGGCGCTCTGACCCGCCCCGACGGCGAACAGTCCGGGCAGCCAGGCGGGGAAGTCGCCGCCGGTCATGTCCCCGTCCCGGGTAGCTCCGATCCAGCGGGCCGTCAGCCCCGCCCCCACCAGATCGCCGTTCCCCAGCATGGCCGCCTGGGCCACGTCCTGGAAGTTCAGCAGACAGAGATAGTTCTCCCGCCCCTTGCGGACGACGGCCTTCTTCGCCCGCACGGCGGGGTCGGGATAGACCGACGCGCTCTCCCGCTCGATCTGCCGCTGCAGGGCGCGGGTATAGGTGGAGATCCATACGGCCGGACCGTTGGCCTCGGCCCACAGGGAGGCGGGGGCCAGA
>CAIQUG010000101.1 GCA_903874895.1 uncultured Caulobacterales bacterium
CGCAAGACGGGCCGCGATCTCCACCAGTCCCGCCCGGGTGCGCAGGTTCTGGGGCGTGTCCACCAGGCCCACCAGGGGGGAGTAGCCTGTCAGAGGCGCACCAGGATTGGCCAGCCAGAAGCTGTCATTGCTGTTGGCCACGTAATCGGTCCGCATCAGATGCGGCATGGTGGCTCCGGGCATGTGGCCGGCCATGGCGGTGCCTCCGGCCTCCGGCCAGCGGCAGTCGCTGCGGGACCCGTCCAGCACGAACAGCCGCGCCACGGCCCCGAGGAGGCCCAGCCCCGACTTCGGCGCACAACGGGTCAGGTCGGCCTGAGACAGGTTGGGGGTCGAGGTCACATCGGCATACATGACGGTGCCCGCCCGGTCCGCCGCGAGGGTGTTCACCCACGGGATCGCCGCCTCCCGGTCGATGGCGGCCCGAATGTCTGCCACGGACCGCGCCCGGGCGATGTTGAGCCAGGTGTCCCCGGAGCGGGTGTTGAGGTGGTTGGAGTCCTGCACGGCATAGGCGTGTGCGGCCGTCCAGGTCAGGCGGGCCGCTGGCTCCACGATCACCGGTCCATAGCGGGTCCAGTAGAGGGTCGCAGTCCGCGTCCCCTGCCCCGCCACCTCGAAGCTGACGGTCCGCCGTTCCATGGGGACCGGCTTGCCGTCCACCAGATAGACGGTGGGGTCCGCCGGATCGAGGGTCAGTTCAAAGACCGTGAAGTGACGATCCGTGGAGACCGTGTGCGACCATGCCACGTCGTGGTTGAAGCCGATGGCCACCCCCGGCACGCCATAGAGGGTGGCGCCCATGACGTCGAACTGTCCCGGGATCATCAGGTGGGACTCGTAGAACCGGTTGGTATTGTCCCAGGGAAAGTGCGGATTGCCCAGCAGCACGCCGGACCCGTTGGCGGTGACATCCCTGCCGAAGGCCCAGGCATTGCTGCCCAGCTCGAAATGATCCCCCAGGTCCACCGGAGGCGGCACTGCAAGGCGCGCGGAGGGCCCGGGCGCGGCAGACGGCGGCCGTGCCGCCACAGCCTGCCGCAGCCAACGGCCGGAGCCGCCCTGGATCATCTTCTCCTCGTTCAGGCGCAGGAAGTCGTCCAGGGTCGCCGGCTGGACCCAGGCCGCGTTGCGGCAGGCCGACGGGCGCTTGTCCGGTGGGGTGTCGCGAAGATAGCGGTTGTAACCCGCAAGGAACCCCCGGACGAGGGCCCCGTACTCCGACGAAAAGCCCGCCGCACCGGCCCGCAGTCCTGGCAGGTCGATCTCGGCGCGGAAGAACGCATCGTTCTCCGGATTGGGAATCCGGCCCGAGGCCACCTGCGAGACTCCGTCGGCGCCGAAATACTTCGATCGTTCCCCGCGCAGGGTCACGAAGTGATCGGCCAGGATGCAGAGATTGTCCTGCGCGAAGGCATAGCCCTGCCCATAACCGAGCCCGCCGAAGGTCTCTGCGCGGATATGCGGGATCCCGTAAGCCGTGCGCCGGATCTCGGCCGAGTAGCCCTCGGCCCGCGCCGGAGCCACCGCCGCGAGACCGACCGCCGCCAATCCCAGAATCGCCCCAAGGACCCGGGATCCGAGTGCCGTCGTCCGCCCGATTACCGCGCCCATCTCTGCCCCACCTGTTTTGTCGGCGGGAGCTTCGCAACTGACCCGGTGGAATGCAACCATGCCGCCGGGGAAGGTCGGGACCGGGACCCGGAAACACGGGGTGGCGCGTCCGGCAGGACTCGAACCTGCAACCGCTCGCTTAGAAGGCGAGTGCTCTATCCGGTTGAGCTACGGACGCTGCTGGGACCCGGACCCTAGTGGGTCCACGGCTCCATGCGGTTTGTGGCAAAATTGTCGGCATAGGCCTTGATGATCTTGCGGCCGACCTTGGGTTCGGTGATCTGGAAGGGGATCCCATGGCGGGTGGCGTAGGCCACGGCCTCTTCCCGGGTCTCGAAACTCAGCCGAACCTGGGCATTCATGTCCTGGGACGAGCTCCAGCCCATCAGGGGGTCGGGCGTACGGGCGGACGCCGGTTCGAACTCGAGCACCCAGTCCTGGGCCTTGGCGCGGCCGGACTGCATGGCTGTCTTGGAAGGACGATAGATACGGGCGAACATCTGGGGCTCAGGGCTCGGCATGGATCGGAAACAGTCTCATAGGCTGGAACGGCGAGATGGCAAAGGGGCGACACCACGGTGCGACACAATCGGCGACCGAATGCAGGATAAATCCCCACCCGGACCCGGCTTCGACGCGGCGCTGGCGGTCTGGCTCCGGATCGGCATCACCTCCATCGGTGGACCGGCGGCACAGATCGGCCTCCTGCACGAGACCCTGGTGACCCGACGTCGCTGGATCTCCGAACATGACTTCGCCACGGCATTGAACTTCTGCATGCTGCTCCCCGGTCCCGAAGCGCAGCAGCTGGCCACATATCTGGGTTGGCGCCTGCACGGGGTCCGCGGTGCCGTGGCCGCCGGCGGACTGTTCATCCTGCCGGGAGCGGTGGCCATGGGTGTGCTGTCCTGGCTGTCCGCCAGCCAGGCGGATGCGCCGTGGCTTCGAGGTGCCCTGACCGGCACGCTGCCGGTGGTGGCCGTCCTGATCGGGCTGGCGGTCCTGCGCATGGCCCGCCGAAACCTCCGAGCGGGCCTGCCCATGGGCCTCGCAGTGGCCGCCCTGCTGGCTCTCAGTCTCCTTCATCTGCCCTTTGTCGCGATCCTTGCCGCCGCCGCAGTGGTCGGCCTGGTCCTGATGCGCCTTCCCGGGACCACGGAAGACGATCGAGGGGACGACGACGACCCGCCGGGGTGGATGGCCCTTCTTCGACGGGCAGTGTGGCTCAGCCTGGTGTTTGCGGCGCTCTGGGTTGCACCGGTCGTCCTGGCGGTCGCCTGTCTCGGGCGGCAACCCTATCTGGACGTGGCCCTGGTCTTCACCCAGGCGACCTTCGTCACTTTCGGGGGGGCCTATGCGGTGGTGCCGTTCGTGGCGTCCCTGGCGGTCGACCAGCACCACTGGATCAGTCATGCCGACATGATCCACGGCCTGGCCCTGGCCGAGACCCTGCCCGGTCCCCTGATCCTGACGAACCAGTATGTGGGCTATCTGGCGGGCTGGAACGCCGCGCTCGGCGGCCATGCCGGCGGGCTGCCCCCGGCGGGGGCCGCGCTGGTGACGGCGGCGATGGCCACGTGGATGACCTTCCTGCCCTGCTTCTACTTCGTCCTCTGCGGCGCGCCGGCCGTGGACCGACTGCGCCACAACGGTCACATCCAGGCAGCCCTCAAAGGGATCACCTGCGCCGTGGTCGGGGTCATTGCATCGCTGGGCCTTGACGTGGCCCTTGCAGCCTTCTGGCCGGCCGGCCACGCCGATCCCGTCGCCTGGGGCATCGGTGCGCTTGCCACGGTCGCGCTGGGCAGCGGGCGGGTCCCGACGCTGGTGGCCCTGGTCGCCGCCGCGGCCCTGGGGGCCCTGCGGGCAAGGATCCACTGACGAAGGGAAGATGGTCGGAGCGGCAGGATTCGAACCTGCGACCCTCTGGTCCCAAACCAGATGCGCTACCAGGCTGCGCTACGCTCCGCCGGGGCTGGCCCGAGGGCTCAGGTGGGTAGTGGGTTTCCAGCGGAGTGGCAAGCCCGGCCGTCCGTTTGCGGACAGCTTATCGGGCGTGAGCCGGACCGGACCGGACCTCGTCCCCAGGCTGAATGCCCAGTTTGGCTGCGGCACCCCCATTGATCTCGAGGACGGACCGGGCCGGCCCCTCGGACGGCAGGGGTGTCTCGTCGAACGGTCTGGCCTGGACGGCGATGTTCAGGATGCGGCCGTTGGGGCCGATGAACAGGATGTCGAGGGGCAAGACCGTGTTGCGCATCCAGAACGACCGGGGCGCAACATCGGGA
This sequence comes from uncultured Caulobacterales bacterium, assembly GCA_903874895.1. Lineage (GTDB taxonomy): Bacteria > Pseudomonadota > Alphaproteobacteria > Caulobacterales > Caulobacteraceae > CAIMFV01. The sequence goes on from CAIQUG010000101.1 coordinate 3,903, forward strand.
AAATGGAAGATCATTCCCTGATCGGCGGCCATCTCCCGGCGGAACATCAGGCCCACCTCGCGCTGGGCTTCGGTCCGCGCCACCATGACATGGAACGTGACCGGCCCCTTGCGGGTGATGACCTGCACGGCTTCCACGGGAAGGGTCTGAGGCACGCCGTCCGACGCACTGCCCTCGGCCTGCGCCGTGGGGGAACGCAGGCTGACGGCGGCCAGACCGGTCAGTCCGATCAGGATCGCCGCAGCGGACATCAGACCGATCGAATTGAAGCCGAGCCGCATCACCAGGTCCCTCGTTCAGGGGATCTATAGGCCGCGGACTACGCCTGCGTCAAAGGCTCGATGTCGGCCACCACAAGCCCCTTCGGGCCATTGGAAAACCGCACCATCACATCATCGCCGGGCTGGAGATCGTCAAAGCCGCAACGGCGCAGGACCTCGATATGGACGAAGATGTCCCCCGGGGCCTCCTCCCGCACCACAAAGCCGTAGCCCTTGGTGCGATTGAACCATTTGACCTTGGCCCGCTCGGGCGGCGCTTCGCCCCCGCCGGAGGGACGCGCCATCGCATAGCCCGGTGCCCGCACGGTCCGGGCCCCGCCGAAATCGCCGAGTGCGTCGTTGCGCACGTGATCGTGGGTCCGCGCCGCCGGTGGAACGGCCGTGGTCTCGTCGAGCTCGACGATCGTGGTCACCTGCCAGCCCTTGGGCCGCCGCACGGCCTCGCAGACAACGAGGGACCCCTCCAGGGCGTGATCGCGACCGCACTGACGCAGACTGGTCACGTGCAGCAGGACATCCTTGAGGTCTGTAAGTGACGGATCATCGGGAACGATGAATCCATAGCCCTTCCCAGGATCAAACCACTTGATCCGGCCGCCGATCCGTACGGACTCTGGTGCAGACTCTGCACCATCATGTAAGCCAGTCGACATAAGCCCCTCACACCCACCAAAGCCCCGAGGCGGATGAACCAGCATATCACGGGATAACTATCCTGCGACGCGAAATTCGTCGAGTAAAGGGCCGTGAGCACTGAAGAGCTCAAACGGCGGTGCGGTGGTAGGCCCTAGGAGAGTCGAACTCCTCTTCCCAGAATGAAAATCTGGTGTCCTAACCGATAGACGAAGGGCCCGTCCGCGGAGGACGCCGTATACAAAGCGACGCTCCGGGGCGCAAGACCCCTGCGACAGAAAATGCACCGGAACGTCGGATCCCCGGCTCAGCGCCTGCGTGGATCGGCCGCATCCTCGATTTCCAGCTGTACGCTTTCCCGCCCCTGCCAGTCGTCCGGCTTCAGGCGGCCGACCACATGCAGGCTGCTCTCGCCGCCCAGCAGGCGCTGGCCAAGCTCGGTATCGGCCGCGCGCCAGGCCACCGCCTTCAGACGGGCCCCGCGGAGATCCACGAGATCGCAGCGCACATGTCCCCCGCGCATGGCCATGGACCGCTGGGGCCGGACATCGGCGAAGGCGAACACGCCCTCGGGATTTCCGGGTCCGAAGGGCGCCAGGCGATTGAAATCCATCCAGAGCGCGCGATCTGCCGACCCCGGCGTGAGCAGGGCGTCGATCTCCACGCAATCGGCCTCCGTCGCCCGGGCTGATTCGTCCCCGAGGGTCCGGTCGAGGAACCGCCGCAGCTCGTCGATCCGCGCGGCCTCTATCGTCAGACCGGCGGCCATGGCGTGCCCGCCGCCGGACATCAGCAGGCCGGCGTCGAAGGCGGCCTGGATCCCGCGCCCGAGGTTCACCCCCGGCTGGGACCGTCCCGACCCCTTGCCGATCCCGGTCTCCGGGTCGACGCCGATGATGATCACCGGTCGCCGATAGCGCTCCCGCAGCCGTCCGGCCACGATGCCCACGACGCCGGGGCGCCACCCTTCCCCCACCGCGATCAGAACCGGTCCTCCCGCCGCCCCCGCCAACTGGCGATCGGCCTCGGCCAGGGTATCGGCCTCGATCTGCTTGCGCATCTCGTTGAAGGCGTCGAGCTCCTCGGCAAGGCCGCGGGCCTCCTCGGGGTCGTCGGTGGACAGCAGGCGAGCCCCCACATCGGCGCGCCCGATCCGCCCGCCGGCATTGATCCGGGGACCCAGGACAAACCCCGCGTGGAAGGTCGTCGCCTCCCCGCCCGTCACGGCCACGTCGGCGAGCGCCTTGAGGCCGGGGTTTCGCCAGCTGGACAGCACCTTCAGCCCCTGGGCCGTCAGCGCGCGGTTGAAACCGGTCAGGCGGGTCACGTCGCATACGGCCCCCAGCGCCGCCAGATCGAGCCACTGCCGCAGGTCCGGCTCCGTCCGCCCGCCTGCGAACAGGCCGCGGCGCCGGGCCTCCCGGTTGAGCGCGGCCAGGAGCACGAACACCACCCCGGCAGCCGCCAGATTGCCCTGGCCCGACCGGCAATCGGCCCGGTTGGGATTGACCAGGGCCGCAGCCGGCGGGGGCGTGGCGCGCATCATGTGGTGATCGATCACCACAACCGGCAGGGCGATCTCCGCCGCGGTCGCCAGGGCCACCTCCGCCGCGGCACCGCAGTCGACGGTGATCACCAGAGCGGCACCCTGGTCCTTCAGCTTGCGGAACACGGCGGGCGTCGGGCCATAGCCCTCCCGCTCCCGGTCCGGCACGTAGATCCCGAGGTTTCGGCCCATCTGGCGGAACCAGCGGACGAGCAGGGCAGCGCTCGTGGCACCGTCCACGTCATAGTCGGCAAAGACGACCGTCTGCCGGCCGTCCTCGATGGCGTCCACCAGAAGGGCGGCGGCGCGATCCATGTCGGCAAAGCTCGAGGGATCGGGAAACAGGGCCTTCAGGGTGGGGTCGAGAAAGTCCCTTACCGTTGCCGGGGTGACGTCTCGGGACACCAGAGCCCGCGCCAGGGGCTCGGACAGCCCCTCGGCCCGCATCACCGCCCGGACCACGTCCAGCGCGGCCGGTCGGGCCTGCCAGCGCCGACCGGTCAGGGAGCTGTGGACATCCAAAAACGCACCGTCGGGCGCAACCTCCCCCGCCGGCGACGCCTCGGCAGCCGAATCGCCGCCGATGGAACGCATCAGAGGCGGTGCTTGGTGCGGATCGTGCTGACCGTGCCCGTTGCGGAGGTCATCACGACCGTATGCGTGTGGATGTATCCGTCACGGATCTTCACCCCGTCAAGCAAGGCACCGTCGGTGACGCCGGTGGCGGAGAAGACCGCGTCGCCGCGAACCAGTTCGTCCAGGGCATATTTCCGGTCGAAGTCCGCATCCTTGAGGCCAAGCCGACGGGCGCGGGCCTTTTCATCCTCGTTGCGAAACACCAGGCGTCCCTGGAATTGCCCGCCGACGCACTTCAGCGCCGCGCAGGCCAGAACCCCCTCGGGAGCGCCGCCCTGTCCGATGTAGATGTCGATCCCGGTGGCCGGGTCGGCGGTGTTCATCACCCCGGCCACATCCCCGTCGGAGATCAGGTGGACCCGGGCCCCGACCGACCGGAGGCTGGCAATGATGTCCTTGTGCCGCGGGCGGTCGAGGACGCAGGCGGTGATCTTGTCGGGGGTCACGCCCTTGGCCTTTGCCAGGGCGGCCACGTTTTCCGCAGGAGTTGCATCCAGATCCACCAGACCGGCGGGATAGCCGGGGCCGATCGCGATCTTGTCCATGTAGGTATCCGGGGCGTGCAGCATGCCGCCGCCGGGGGCGAAGGCCACGACCGCCAGCGCGTTGGCCATGGCCTTGGCCGTCAGTGTCGTGCCTTCCAGAGGGTCGAGGGCAATGTCCACCGCCGGGCCCTTTCCGGTGCCGACCTTCTCTCCGATGTAAAGCATCGGAGCCTCGTCCCGCTCGCCCTCGCCGATCACGATCACACCGGAGATGTCCAGCTGGTTCAGAGCGGTCCGCATGGCGTCCACGGCCACCTGATCGGCAGCCTTCTCGTCCCCGCAACCGGCCAGCCGTTCAGCCGCAATGGCCGCCGCCTCGGTGACGCGGGCCGCGTCGAGCGCAAGGTTTCGGTCCAGTGAGCCAAGGCCAGTGGGTGCAGCAGTTGCGGTCATGGGACGTCTCCGGATGTTTTCTTGTCAGTCAGGGGGAGTTCGGAAAAGGTTCTACCTGAATCTCAGATATTGGCGATACGAATCGTCCTCGGCGGCTCCACCACCGCATCGAGGGCTGCAATATGCGCCACGGCGTCGCGGATCGCATCCTCCGACGCGATCTGGGTGGTCAGGACGATGGGAACGAGCCCGGTATTCTGGACGCTCCGCTGCAGGAAGCTGTCGATCGACAGTCCGGCCCGGGCAATGGCGTCGGTCACGGCCGCGATCACGCCGGGACGATCCGCCACCATGATCCGGATGTAGACAGCCGTCCGCCGGGCCGCCGGGTCGGCGGGCTGCAGCGGCTGCAGCGTCTGCGCCGGGCGCTGGAACACCGGCCGGGTCGAGCCGGTCATCAAGTCCGCAATGTCCGCGGCCACGGCCGCGGCCGTGGGGCCGGCCCCCGCCCCCGGTCCCTGCAGGAAGATCCGCCCGATGCGCCGACCCTCGATGAACAGGGCGTTCAGCACCCCGCCGGCCTGGGCCAGGGGATGGGCCAGAGGCACGAGGGCGGGGGCGACGCTGACGCTCGCCAGGTCCCCGACCTTGTGGGCCTCGGCGATCAACTTGATACGGAAACCCAGATCCCGGGCCAACCGGATGTCGAGGAGCTCGATCTGGTCGATGCCCACCACCTCCACCGCCGCGAAGTTCGGAGCTGCACCAAACGCCAGGGCCCCCAGCAGGGCGATCTTGTGCCCGGCGTCAAAGCCGCCGATGTCCGTGGTCGGGTCCGCCTCGGCAAAGCCCCGGGCCTGCGCGTCAGCCAGGACGTCGGCAAAGCTCCGCTCGCTCTGCTCCATGTCGGAGAGGATGAAGTTGCAGGTTCCGTTGAGAATTCCGGCAACCCGGGTCACGTCGTCGCCGACGAGCCCCTCGCGGAGCATCTTCACCGCCGGCGTGCCGCCCATGACCGCAGCTTCGAACAGCAGGGCGGCACCCGTACTTTCCGCCAGTGCGGCCAGCGCCGATCCATGTATGGCCAGCAGCGCCTTGTTGGCGGTGATGACCGGCTTGCCCTTGCTCAGGGCCGCTTCGACCGCGAGGCGGGCCGGTCCCTCTGACCCGCCGATCAGCTCGATGAAAACGTCATTGTCGTCGGACTGGGCGAGGGCGACAGGGTCGTCGAACCAGGCATAATCGTCCAGCCGAACGTCCCGCGCGCGGGTCCGGTCCCGGGCCGACACGCCAGTGATGACCGCTGTCCCGCCCGCCGGCGCGAAGTCCGGCCGAGCCTGCAGAAAGCGGACCAGGCCCTGCCCGACGACGCCCACGCCAGCCAGTCCGATCCGTACGGTGCGCCGTTCTAAGTCCATGAAGTCCTGCCCAGATCCTGAATGTGGTGGGTGCGGGGTCCGGGCCGGAGCGCCGGGATGCGCGGCTCGCCCCGGGTCAGCGCCGGGGCGCCGGCTCCTTGGGCGCCGGTGGCGGCTGGATGGCGGTGCGTGTCTCGCTGGCAAAGGCCTCGGTCAGGGCCGGCTGGTTGTCCGGCGGCGGGGTCAGCGCACGGGCGTTCAGCACATCCCGGGACCCGGCGAGAAAGCGGTCCGTATCCGTCGGGGCCGGCGGGAGGGCGAAGATCAGGTCGTTCAGGCTTCGACGATCGCCCATCAGCCGGACGACGGATGATTTGATGTCCGCCGCGGGTGCGAGGCCCGTCGGGACCGCCGGGATATCCGCCAGACGCGGGGCGCGGAAGTTGGCGCGGGATGCGGCCACGGCCTGCCGTGCCACAGGCGAGGTGGGCGACACACCGCCCGGGTCGAGGGACAGGACCTCCGTCAGGTCGGAACAGCCGGTCACCAGGCCTGCCACGGCCAACGCGGCGGCGGCCGACGCGCAGGCGCCCAGACGAACACGGCGCAGAAGATCGGGGACGGCAAACATCGTGCTTCCGGTCTTATGCGATCATCGACCACAATGCAAAGAGTGGTAAGCTGATCCGCAACACCCACGGAGATGGCGCATGGCGAAGAAGGCAACGCAGGGTCCGAAGGGGAAGAAGGCCCGGTCCCGCAGCGAATCGGCCGCCTCGGACGTGTCTGTGGCGATGGCGACGGTCAAACCGGCCAAGGCCGCCAAGGCCGTGGCTCCCGCTGCGAAGGCTCCGGCTGCGAAGGGGCCCACACCGGCTCCACCCGCAGCAAAGGCAAAGCCTGCCAGCGCCGCCAAGACAGCCCGGCCGGCGGTGCCCGCCAAGGGGCCGGAGCAGTCTCGCCGGCCAGCCGCTGTTTCCGTCGCTGCACCAGCCGCAAGACCGCGCCGTCCGAAAACGGCAGCTATCCGCCCCCCAAGACGCGCAACGGCCCCGTCCTCGCCGGAGTTCGCAATCTCCGATGCCGCACGGACGGCCAACTCGCAGACCGCCAAGGCCCATGCCGCGTCCCAGGCAGCTGCCAAAGCCCGGGCAGAGGCCGCCACGTCCCCGGTCGATCCCATCAAGCTGCTCACCCCCGAACAGCTGCGGACGATGGAGGCCCTGTCCCTCAACCTCGCCAAGGCGGCTGTGACCGCGCAGGGCGCCATTGCGGAATCCGCGCTGCGGCAGGCCGAGCGCCCGGCCGCCCTGTCCCCGGACCCGTTCCATGTGGGTTCGGCCATGGTCGATGTGATGAGCCAGCTGGCCCATCAGCCGCAGAACATGATGCGGGCCCAGGCGGACCTGTTCAATCGCTACATGGCGCTGTGGAGCGCCACCAGTCGTCGCGTCTACGGCCAGGAGACCGAGCCGGTGGTGGAACCCGCCAAGGGCGACAAGCGGTTCAACGATCCCGAATGGCGCGAGAACATCGTCTTCGATGTCATGAAGCAGTCCTACCTCGTGACGTCGAACTGGCTGAACGATCTGGTGACCCACGTGGAGGGTGTCGACCCGATGAGCCGCCGGCGGGTGGAGTTCTTCACCAAGGCCCTGACGGACGCCTTCGCCCCCTCCAACTTCCTGATCTCCAATCCCGCAGCCCTGCGCAAGGCGGTGGAGACTCAAGGGGCCAGCATCCTCAAAGGAGCAGAGAACTTCGCCGCAGACCTCGCCCGCGGCGGTGGCCAGCTGGCCATCAGCCAGACCGAATTCGAACGATTCAAGGTCGGGGAGAACGTCGCCACGGCTCCGGGCAAGGTGGTGTTCCGCAACGCGTTGTTCGAGCTGTTGCAGTTCTCCCCCTCCACCGAAACGGTCTACGAGATCCCGCTGCTGATCTTCCCGCCCTGGATCAACAAGTTCTACATCCTCGACCTGCGGCCGGAGAACTCGATGATCCGCTGGCTCACGGCCCAGGGGATCACCGTCTTCGTCACCTCGTGGGTGAACCCCGACGCCAGCCTCGCCACCAAGTCCCTGGAGGACTACATGGCGGAGGGCTTCTACGAGGCCGTCCGCCAGGTGAAGCGACAGTGCAAGGTGGAGCAGGTCAACACGGTGGGCTACTGCATCGGCGGTACGGCGCTCGCCTGCACGCTGGCGCATATGGCCGCCACCGGCGACACCTCCATCCGCTCCGCGACCTTCTTCGCCGCCCAGCAGGACTTTGCCGAGGCCGGCGACCTGATGATGTTCACGAACGAGGAGTGGCTGAAGGACCTCGAAAAGCGCATGGACGCGGCCGGCGGCGTGCTGCCGGGTGCTGCCATGGCCGAAACCTTCAACATGCTGCGGGCCAACGACCTGATCTGGTCGTTCTTCGTGAACAACTACCTCATGGGCAAGGATCCGACGCCCTTCGACCTTCTGTTCTGGAACTCCGACCAGACGCGGATGCCCAAGACGCTGCACATGCAGTATCTCCGGCGCTTCTATCAGGACAATGCCCTGGCTTGCGGAACTCTGGAGCTGGCCGGCGTCCACCTGGATCCCGGCGCCATCACCCAGCCGGTCTATGTCCAGGCCAGCCGCGACGACCATATCGCACCCATGCGCTCGGTCTTCCGGGGGGCGAAGCTGTTCGGCGGACCGACCCGGATGACCCTGGCGGGCTCCGGCCACATTGCCGGCGTGATCAACCACCCCGATGCGAAGAAGTACCAGCACTGGACCAATGACGCCCTGCCGGACACCCTCGAGGAATGGCAGGCCGGCGCGGTGGAGCATCCGGGCAGCTGGTGGCCCCACTGGCTCAGCTGGCTGGCGCCCCTGTCCGGGGCGAAGGTCCCCGCCCGCGACCCGGCCAAGGGTCCGTTGAAGCCCGTGGGCGACGCGCCGGGCGACTACGTCAAGGTCCGGTCCGACGCCGAATGAGACCCTGGCTCACCAGCGCACGACGGGTGACCCTGTCCGTGATGGCCGCCGCGGCCTGCGGCCTGGGCAGCATCGTCCCCGCCCCGGCCCGGGCCGCCGACTACGCGCCGGTTCCCGGGGATTTCCACATGGCGGGTTTCCGCTTTGCCAGTGGCGAGACCCTGCCGGACCTGCGGCTGCACTACTGGACGCTTGGCACCCCGACCCGGAATTCCAGCGGCCACATCACCAACGCCATCGTCCTGCTGCATGGCACCGGCGGTGACGGGCTGAGCTTCCTGCGACAGCAGTTCGCGGGGGAACTGTTCGGACCGGGCCAGCCCCTGGACCTGGCCAGCCACTACATCGTCATGATCGACGCCATCGGCCATGGTGGCTCGAGCAAGCCCAGCGACGGGCTCCGCATGCACTTCCCGGCCTATGACTACGTCGACATGGTGGCGGCGTCCCACCGGCTGGTGACCGAGCATCTGGGGATCGGGCGCATCCGGCTGCTGTTCGGAACCTCCATGGGCTGCATGAATGCCTTCGTCTGGGCCGAGACCTGGCCGGATGACGCCGCAGCGGTCATGCCCATGGCCTGTCTCCCCGCCCCGCTGGCCGGACGCAACCGCATCTGGCGCAGCATGGTGATGACCGCCATCCGCAAGGATCCCGACTGGAAGGGGGGCGACTATGTGAAGCAACCTGTCGCGGGCCTGCGGGTCGCCGCCGATCTGCTGTTCATTGCCGGCAGCGCCCCGCATCAGGACCAGAAGCGCTGGCCCACCCGGGCCGCAGCCGACTCCTATGTGGCAACTGCAGAGGCTGCCCTGCCCGGAACAGCAGACGCCAACGACCTGATCTACCAGCTCGATGCGTCCCGCACCTATGACCCGACGCCGGGGCTCGGACGGATCACGGCACCCCTTCTGTGGATCAACTCCGCCGACGACTTCATCAATCCGCCGGAACTCGGGATCGCCGAACAGCTGGCAGCGCGCATCGCCACGGGACATTTCGTGCTTCTGCCCATCAGCGACCGCACCCACGGCCATGGCACCCACACCTGGGCCGTCGCGTGGAAGGACCTGATGATCGATTTCCTGAAGCGGACGCCCCTCCCCTCGTAGCGACCGCCCTAAAGTCCCGAAGCCTCGTCGAAGCCAGCCATCAGGTTCAGGCTCTGAACCGCCGCGCCGGACGCCCCCTTGCCCAGATTGTCCAGCAGGGCGACCAGCCGCGCCTGGCCCGCTGCAGCATCGCCGAAGGCATAGAGCTTGAGGGCATTGGTGCCGTTCAGGGCCTCGGGTTGCAGAGAACCCGTCGACGCGGTCTCCTCTGCCGAAGCGACTGTGACGAACCTCTCCCCGGCATAGGCCGCCTGCAGCGTCTCCCGCACCCGGTCGAGGGACGGCCGGGCAGGCAGGGCGACCAGGTGCAGCGGAACCTCCACGATCATGCCCTGCGCGTAGCGGCCGACGGCCGGGGTGAACAGCGGGGGGTGGGCAAGCCCCGCATGGCGCTGCATCTCCGGCACATGCTTGTGTCCCAGCTGGGTGGCATAGATGCGGAACGCATCCCGGGTGAAGGTCGCGCCGCCCACATCCTCGAACTCGGCGATCATGGCCTTGCCGCCGCCGGTGTAGCCGGACACAGCATTGACGGTGACCGGCCAGTCGGCGGGCAGGAGGCCGTCGACCACCAGGGGGCGCACCAGCGCCAGAAAGCCCGTCGGATAACAGCCGGGGTTGGACACCCGCATCGCGCCCGCGACGGCCCTTCGCTGACCGGGGGAAAGCTCGGGAAAGCCGTAGACCCAGTCCGCGGCGGTCCGGAACGCCGTGGAGGCATCGATCACCCGGGTCGTCCGGTTGTCGATCAGGCCGACGGCCTCCCGCGCGGCCTCGTCGGGCAGGCACAGGATGACGATGTCGGCGGCATTCAGCGCATCCCGGCGGGCGGCAGGGCTCTTGCGCTGATGATCCGGCAACTGGATCAGGGCGATGTCCGAGCGGGGCGCCAGCCGGGCACGGATCTGAAGGCCGGTGGTCCCCGCCTCTCCATCGATGAACACAGTCACGGGCATGGTGGCCTCCGTCAGACAAACCCAGCAGCACAAACGAAAAGGGACGCCTCGGTTCCCCGAAGCGCCCCTTCCGATATCGCAGATACCGAGCGGTTTAGCGCTTGGAGAACTGGAAGCTCCGGCGCGCCTTCGCACGGCCGTACTTCTTGCGCTCGACCACGCGGCTGTCGCGGGTGAGGAAGCCGTGCGGCTTGAGCACCGGACGCAGGCCCGGCTCATAATAGGTGAGCGCCTTGGAGATGCCGTGACGGATGGCACCGGCCTGACCGGACAGGCCCGAGCCCTTCACCGAGACAACCACGTCGAACTGGGTCGAGCGGTCGCAAACGGCCAGCGGCTGGGCGATCATCATGCGCAGCACCGGACGGGCGAAATACACCGTCTGGTCCCGGTCGTTGATGGTGATCTTGCCCGAGCCCGGCTTGATCCACACCTTGGCAATGGCGTTCTTGCGCTTGCCGGTGGCGTAGGCGCGACCGTACTTGTCGATCTGCGGTTCCTTCGGCACCGAGGATTCGGCGGCGACGGTGCCGAGGCCCTTCAGGGCGTCGAAGCCGGTCGGGGCTTCCGTCTGAGTGGTGTCGGACATGATTACTGGCTCCGAACGTTCTTGGCGTTCAGGTCGGCGAACGCGATTGTTTCAGGGGCCTGGGCTTCGTGCGGATGCTCGGCCGAGGCATAGACCCGCAGGTGGGTCAGCTGCTTGCGGGCCAGGGGGCTTTCCTTCGGGAGCATGCGCTCCACAGCCTTCATCAGGATGCGTTCCGGGAAGCGGCCGCCGAGGATCTTGCCCGCCGTCCGCTCCTTGATGCCGCCCGGGTGGCCGGTGTGCCAGTAGTAGGTCTTCTGGTCCAGCTTGCGGCCCGTGAACTTCACCTTGTCGGCGTTCACGACGACGACGAAGTCGCCGCAGTCCACATGGGGGGTGTAGTCGGGGCGGTGCTTGCCGCGAAGACGCATGGCGATGAAGGAAGCGAGGCGGCCCACAACGGCGTTCTCGGCGTCAATCACGATCCACTTCTTCTCGACGTCCGCCGGCTTCAGCGAAACCGTGGTCTTTTGCATCGAAAGTCATCCAGATGATGAGGTCGCCGGAACCGCCTGACGGCGGCCCTGGCAACGGAAGCGCGGTGTCTAGGGGTGAAGGGGACCGTTGTCAACAGGACCGATTTTCCAAAATCCCCACAGAATGTTGTTTTTATTAGATAAATTAAAACCGGTACTATAATACCGCAACTATTTGCAGTCCATTCAGTTCCGCAGGGCCCGCCAGGCCAGCAGGATCGACCAGGTCAGCACCACGACGGCGAAGATCTGGTGGCTCATGGCCAGCCACAGGGGATCCCCCATCCGCAGGGTGGCGATGCCCAGGACCGCCTGAAGGCAGACCAGCCCCGCGAGCCAGTAACTCGTGCGACGGACTGGCTGGGCCACGCCCCTCGCCCGGGTCACCTGGACGGCGAACAGGATCACCGCCGTGAACAGGGCATAGCCCACCAGCCGGTGGTTGAACTGCACGGCGGCCTGGCCATGCACCAGCGACGCACCAAGTCCCCGCGCCGCCTCCACATAGTCGGCAGGGATCAGCTTGCCGTTCATCATCGGCCAGTCGTTGTAGACCCGTCCGGCGTGGTTCCCCGCGACCAGGGCTCCGAGCAGGCACTGGACATAGGTCAGAGCCACCAGCCCAGCGGCGGACCAGCGCCACGGCGTGTCCATGCCCAGCACGTTCCGGCCCCGGCCGAACCAGGCCTCAAGACCCGTCCAGACACAGCCGCTGAAGATGATGAGGGCCATGCCGAGGTGGGTGGCCAGCCGCTCCGGTGCCACGGCGACGCCTCGGTCCAGACCGCTCGACACCATCCACCAGCCGATGAAGCCCTGCAGACCGCCCAGCGCCAGCAGGACCCAGCAGCGCCAGATCAGCCGCCGCGGGATCGAGCGCGTCAGCAGCAGCGCGATGAATGGCAGAATGAAGACCAGGCCGACGATGCGCCCCAGCAGCCGATGCGCCCACTCCCACCAGTAGATCCCCTTGAAGGCCACGAGCGTCATGCCGGCGTTCACGAAGCGGTACTGCGGGATGTGCTTGTACTTGTCGAAGGCCTCGGCCCAGCCGCGATCACTGATCGGCGGAATCACGCCCAGGATCGGCTTCCATTCCGTGATCGACAGGCCCGATCCGGTCAGTCGGGTGGCCCCGCCGACAACGACCATCGCATAGACCAGACCGGCAACGGCAAAGAGCCACAAGGCCGCCGAATAGGACCTTTCCAGATTGTAGCTCCAGCGCATGGCCTGATACTTCCTTGAGCGAGAACCAAGCTCCCTAGCGCCTGGCGTTGCGTCCGTCCACGGGGATCAGGCGACGGGGAGAAGAGAAGTGAAATCTGGTATCGAAACCCCTATCTAGGTCGATGCGGCATCGTCCGACAGGTCCTGGAGTTTGAAAATGGGTGTTCGGACACGGAAATTTATCGGGGCCTTCGGGCTGGTGGGCTTTGTCTGCGCCTACGCCGTGCTGGTGGTGATGGTCAGCGAGCATCTGCCGGACGTGGCCTGGGTTCGAGGCGTGTACTTCGCCGTGGCGGGCCTGGCCTGGGGCGCGCCGATCCTGCCGCTGCTCAGCTGGATGAATCGGGGAAGTGATGCCGAAGGCTGACGCCATTCCGCCCGGAAGCCGATTTCGGTGTTGAATGGAACCGGCGAGATGGGGGGCCGGTTCGGAAGTGAATGGTCGGAGCGGCGGGATTCGAACCCACGACCCCTTGACCCCCAGTCAAGTGCGCTACCAGGCTGCGCTACGCTCCGACATCATAGTGGAGGCGCGTTATAGAGAGCCCCCTCGTCGGCGGCAATGCGGAAAGTCTCCGGGAGCTCGGAAAATACCGGAGCGCCGGACGGTGGTGGCTTCAGGAACGGGCCAGCAGCTGGTCGATCCTTGCCTTCACCGTTTCCAGATCGTCGAGCACCTCGGTGAGCCGCGCCCGGGTGGCGTCGGACAGCGGCGCACCGGCGAGGACCGCCACGTCAGGAACGGGCATCGCATCGCGGCGGATGTCCGCCGCGCCACCGCTGGCCGCCGCCAAAAGGCAACGGGCCCCCTGCTCCTTGTGAAGGCGCTGGACGCCCTTGATCGTATAGCCCTCGTCATGCAGCAGGGTTCGGACGCCCCGCAGGATCTCGATGTCCTGGCGACGGTAGAACCGCCGCCCGCCGGCCCGTTTCATGGGCCGGATGAAGGAAAACTTGGTTTCCCAGAACCGCAGGACATGTTGCGGCACGCCGAGTTCGACCGCGGCTTCGGAGATCGTGCGAAACGCGTCGGGGCCCTTCGCGACCGTCACGGTCAGCTCCCCTGTTCCCCGTTGGCGTGGGCGGCCGGGGAGTCATCGATCTGCGCCTTCATCACCTGAGAGGCCCGGAAGCTGATGACCCTGCGCGGATCGATGGCAGCGGGCGCTCCGGTCTTGGGATTGCGGCCCATCCGGGCCCGCTTGGCCCGGACCTGAAACACGCCGAACCCGGACAGTTTGACGGTCTCGCCGGCTTCAAGGGCCTCGGCGACCAGATCGAGGGTGCGTTCCACCAGTCCGGCGCAATCCTGACGGGTCAATCCCACGTCCTGATGCACCGCCTCGGCCAGGTCCGCGCGCGTCAAAGTGCGGCCTTTTGTCATATTACCCCGCCCCGATAGAAAACAGCCAACATCGTTGATGCCGCGAAAACCACGGGAAGTCAAAGGGTTCCAGACGACTCCGGAGCAGGGCCTAGAATCGGACGGCGCAGGCGCCCCAGGTCAGCCCGCCACCCATGGCCTCCATCAGCAGCAGATCGCCGCGCTTGACCCGGCCATCGGCGATGGCCGTCGCCAGGGCGAGCGGAATGGACGCGGCGGAGGTATTGGCGTGGTCGGCCACGGTGGAGACGACCTTGGACTCATCCAGCCCGAGCCGATGGGCAACGCCGATCAGGATCCGCTGGTTCGCCTGATGCGGGATGAACCAGTCCACATCCCGGACAGCAATGCCGGCGGCCTTGGCAGCCGCTTCCACCGCCTCGGCAATGTTGACCACGGCGTTGCGGAAGACCTGCTGGCCCTGCATCCGCAAGTGCCCGACGCTGCCGGTGGTGGACGGCCCGCCATCCACATAGAGGAGATCCTGCTTGGTTCCGTCACATCGCAGGGCAAAGCCGATCAGGCCGCGATCGTCTGGCGTGCCCGCCCCTTCCCGGGCCTCGAGCACGACGGCACCGGCACCGTCACCGAACAGCACGCAGGTCGTGCGGTCCTGGTAGTCCAGCAGCCGGGTCATGCATTCGGCACCGATCACCAGGGCGCGGCGGGCATTTCCGCGGCACAGGAAGCCATCGGCCACGGCCATGGCATAGACAAACCCGCTGCACACGGCCTGCACGTCGAAGGCAATGCCCACCGGAGCCCCGAGCTTGCGCTGGACCATGGCCGCGACGGCGGGAAACGTCAGGTCCGGCGTGGTGGTTGCCACGATGATGAGATCGATATCCGCCGCCGTCAGGCCGGCATCGGCCAGGGCCGCCCGGGCGGCTTCCACCGCAAGGTCGGATGTGGCCTGGTCCGGCGCGGCCCGGTGCCGGGCCCGGATACCGGTTCGTTCCCGGATCCACGCATCGGAGGTCTCGACGGTCCGCGCCAGATCGTCGTTGGTCACCACGGTCTCGGGCAGATAGCCCCCGACCCCGGTCATGACACTGCGCATCACCGTCAAAGCGCGCTCCCTGTCGAGGGTTCCACCTCAGGAGACGGGTCCGGGGCGGACAGCCGCGCCATGTTCCGCGCC
>CAIQUG010000102.1 GCA_903874895.1 uncultured Caulobacterales bacterium
ATCAAGCGCCAGATCCAGGCCAAGCTGGCCGGCGAAGCCGCCGCTGCCTGATCCGGACGGGGTGACGCCACGGCGTCGCAACCCTGGCCACTCGACATAGACGCGACCCCGGCGCCCCTGCGGCGGCGGGGTTTTCGTTTGGACCGATGGTCCTGCGAGCCGAATCGTCACTCGCGGCCGGCGAGAAAAATTCACTTGTGTGCGGTGATGTTTCATTTAGGTTATAATTTATTAACCTTAAGTGACCGGTCCGACCGGTCCCAGCCCGCGACGTCCGATGTCCCTGCTCGCTCCCGTTCTTGCTCTGCTGATGGCCGCCGCCCCCCCGACCGGGGTCGAGGCGGACACCGGGATCGTGGCTCCGGCGGCACATGACCCGGGGCTGCGGCTGGATGACGCCGGCCCCCTCTCCCTGCTCGACTGGAACGATCCGGAAGAGCGCCGGGCCCACGGCCTCGGCGAGGGCGCGGCCCGCCGTCCGGTTGAGGCCTTCGAGACGGCGCTGTGTGAGCTGACCGCGGATCCTCGGCTGCAGGCGGGGCTATTGCTGCCGGCCCCCGCGGCGGATATCGATCCCGCCGAAGGCCCCCCCCCGGTCGCCCGCCCCGACAGCACCCGCTGCGGAACCGGCGGTGCGGCACGGCGGGTGTCGGCCTTTGCCCGGTCCGGCCTGGGTTCGGGCGAAATCGCGCCGGAGGCATGGACCGTGACCGGCGGCGTGACCGTCTCGGTTCCCGGTCCGGGCGTGGCCAGCCCTTCGGCGACCTCGGACCATGTGACGGCGCCCAGTGCCTGGGGCGAACTGTCCAGCCACCCCGGCCTGATCCAGCAGCCGGCCCCGAGGATCCGCGAACGGGGCGACAAGGTCCGCTACCAGGTGATGCGGGACACCACGCTGGGCTTCGATGGCCATCTGCTGCGGGTGCGCATGACCTATCCCAAGCTGGACGCCCACTGATCGCGGCGGCTTCCCTGCGGGTATGATAGACCGGACCATGCTCCGGATCGCCTGCCTCCATGCCGCCGCTTCCAATGCGCCCCTGTTCGACGCTGTAGCCCCGCCGCGGCAGTTGCTCGATCGCGCTAGACGGACCTAGACGTCCACCTCGGCGTCGAGGGCGAATTCCTGGATGAACTCCCGCCGCGGTTCCACCAGATCCCCCATCAGGCGGGAGAACATGTCGTCGGCATCGTCGGCATGGTTCACCTTCACCTGCAGCAGGGTACGGGCATTGGCGTCCAGGGTGGTTTCCCACAGCTGGCTGGCGTTCATTTCCCCAAGACCCTTGTAGCGCTGGATGGACAGGCCCTTGCGCCCGGCATCGAGCACCGCCTGCACCAGGTCCAGGGGACCGCGCACGGGGGTGGACTGCTCCTTGCGGCGGAAGGTGCCGAGACCGGAGAAGGTGTCGGCCAGGGCCGCGGCCCGCTCCGCCAGACGACGGGCGTCGGCGGCATGGATCATCACCTCGTCCAGCACGATCCGTTCGGACACGCCGCGCTTCACCCGGCTGAAAACATAGCCGCCCACGGCACTGTCCACCGACGCCTCGCCGGTCCAGGTGCCGTCGCCCTCCTCGGCATAGCGGTTCATCCGCTCCGCTGCCTGGGCCGGGTCCGGCTCCGGGCCGAACAGGCCGGAGATGGCGGCCTGCTCCACGGCGAAGGTGGGGGCGCGGGCGGCCAGCCGGTCGATCAGGGACTTGGCGGAGCGGGCCTCCCGAACCAGGCGGATGAGGTCCTCGCCCGCCAGGGTCTCCCCCGACGCCAGCTGCAGGGTGGCACCGTCGGAGCCTTCCTCGAACAGGAAGGCCTCGTACTCGGCGTCGTCCTTCAGATACCGGGAGGACTTGCCCTTGGAGGCTTTGTAGAGGGGCGGCTGGGCGATGTAGAGATAACCCCGCTCGATCACCTGCGGCATCTGCCGGTAGAAGAAGGTGAGCAGGAGGGTGCGGATGTGCGCCCCGTCCACGTCGGCGTCAGTCATGATGATGATCCGGTGGTAGCGGATCTTCTCGATGTCGAAGTCGTCCCGGCCGATGCCGGCGCCGAGCGCCGTGATCAGGGTGCCGATCTGCTCGGAGCCCAGCATCTTGTCGAAGCGGGCCCGTTCCACGTTCAGCACCTTGCCGCGCAGGGGCAGCACGGCCTGGTTCTCCCGGTTGCGGCCCTGCTTGGCCGAGCCGCCGGCGGAATCGCCTTCGACGATGAACAGTTCGGACTTGGCGGGGTCCCGCTCCTGGCAGTCGGCCAGCTTGCCGGGCAGGGAGGTGATGTCCAGCGCGGACTTGCGCCGGGTCAGCTCCCGGGCCTTGCGCGCGGCTTCCCGGGCGGCGGCGGCCTCGCAGATCTTGGAGACGATGGCCTTGGCGTCGGTGGGGTGCTCCTCGAACCACTGGGTCAGGGCCTCGTGCACCAGTCCCTCCACGGCGGGCCGGGCCTCGGACGAGACCAGCTTGTCCTTGGTCTGGGAGGAGAACTTGGGGTCGGGCAGCTTCACCGACAGGACGCAGGTCATGCCTTCCCGGGCATCCTCGCCGGACACGTTGACCTTCTCCCGCTTGGCCGCGCCGGAGCTTTCCATATAGGCCGAGATCACCCGGGTCAGCGCCCCGCGGAAGGCGGCCAGGTGCGTGCCGCCATCCTTCTGCGGGATGTTGTTGGTGAAGCACAGCATGGTCTCGTGGTAGCTGTCGTTCCACCAGATGGCGAGGTCGACCTCCACCTTGTCCCGGCGGCCGCGGACGACGATGGGGGCGCGGACCACGGGGGTCTTGGACTTGTCCAGGTGGCGGACAAAGGCCTCCACGCCGCCCTCGTAGTGCAGCACCTCCTCGTAGGGCTCCAGGCCCCGCAGGTCGCGGAAATTGATGGTCACGCCGGAATTGAGGAAGGCCAGCTCCCGCAGCCGGTGCTCCAGGGTCTTGCGGTCGAACTCGATCCGGGAAAACGTCTCGACGGAGGGATAGAAGCTGACGCTGGTGCCGCTCAGGAATTCCCCATTCTCCCGCAGGGGGGCCTCGCCAGTGACCTTCAGCGCACTCACCGCGTCGCCCCGGGCGAAGCGCATCTCGTGCACCTTGCCATCCCGCCAGATCTTCAGGTCCAGCCAGTCGGAGAGGGCGTTCACCACGGACACGCCCACCCCGTGCAGGCCGCCGGAGACCTTGTAGCTGTTCTGGTCGAACTTTCCGCCGGCATGCAGCTGGGTCATGATCACCTCGGCGGCGGAGACGCCCTCCTCGGTGTGGATGTCGGTGGGGATGCCCCGGCCATCGTCGGTGACCGTGGCCGAGCCGTCCGCATTGAGGGTGACGACCACCCGGGTGGCCCATCCGGCCAGCACTTCGTCGATGGCGTTGTCCACCACCTCGTAGACCATGTGGTGCAGGCCCGAGCCGTCGTCGGTGTCGCCGATATACATGCCCGGACGCTTCCGAACGGCATCGAGACCCTTCAGCACCCGGATGGAATCCGCCCCGTAATCGGAGGCCAGGGCTTCAGGGGGGGAGACGGCTTCGGGGGGGGGCGCGTCGTCGGCGTGATCGGTCATGAACAGTCCCAGAACATCGCTTCGGGATCGGTCAGAATCGCAACCGACGAAGCACCCTTCCATATAGGCTGAACTGTCGGAAATGACACGTCTTCTGATGGGTGCTGGCGCACGGCGCGGCGTCAGGCGGGAAGGAGTGCGCCATCTTCGACACGCAGCCCCTGCGCGGTGTCCAGCCCGTCGAACAACGGACGCTCCACCCCCGTCAGGAAGGCCTGCAGGCCGAGCTCCTGCAGCTCCCCATACAGTCCCGCGCGGCGGGCCCGGTCCAGGTGCGCGGCCACCTCGTCCAGCAGCAGTACGGGGGGCGGCGCGCCGGGGTCCCGGGCCAGTCGTGCGGCCTGGGCCAGGACAATGTTCAGCAGCATGGCCTTCTGTTCGCCGGTGGAGCATTCCGCCGCCGGGCGGTCCTTGTCCACGTGGGTGACGGCCAGGTCCGTCCGGTGGGGGCCGGTCAGGGCGCGACCGGCGGCCGTGTCCCGCGGGCGGCTGCGGGCGAGACCGAGGCGCAGGCTGTCCTGCACCGCGAAGAACGGTTCTCCCAGGAGGGCCGCCTGCTCGAAGGGGCCGGTGAGGTCGAGGCGGGCCAGGGGGAACGGCCGGTCGCTGCGCCGGCCGATCTCGTCGGTCAGGGCCGCCACGGTGCGGGCCCGGGCAAAGGCCATCTGGGTCCCGGCCTCCGCCGCCTGGGCCTCCAGGGCGTCCAGCCAGGCGGGGTCGGCGGCCCCGTCGCCGGTGAGCAGACGCATCCGCTCCCGGAGCGACCGCTCATAGGCGTTCACCTCCCGGGCATGGCCGGGGTCGTCGGCGAAGACCAGCCGGTCGAGGAACCGCCGTCGCTCCGACGCCCCCTCGATGAACAGCCGGTCGTGGGCGGGGGTCAGCCAGACCAGGCGCAGGAATTCCGACAGGCGGCCCGGCTGGGCGGGCTCCCCGTCGATGCGCACGATCCGCCGGCCGCCGGGACCGTCCAGACCCGTCCCGATCCGGCGGGGTTCCGCGCCCTCGCCGTCGGCGGGCAGCCGCACCGCCGCGGCCACGGCCCAGGCCCGGCCTCCGGTCTCGCCGGGCATGCGGCGGCCCGCCTCCAGGGCCGGGGCGCCCCGCAGCCCCCGGCCGGGGGCCAGCCACGAGACCGCCTCCAGGACATTGGTCTTGCCCGCCCCGTTGGGCCCGAACAGGAACACGCTGCCGCCGGACACATCGAGGCTGGCCGCGGCATAGCTGCGGAAGTCGGTCAGGGTCAGGGACTGGATCGGCGGCAAGGGCATCGGCGTGACCTTAATCATGGTCCGGTTTGTCAGGCGAGGCCGCCATGACCTCTGATGCCGCATTGCAGCATTTTAATTTGAAATCGGAATAAGGGAGGACTATATACCCGATCGTCGCTGACGAGGCATAATCTACCCTTGAATGTGTGTTTTTGGGGTCAGTGCTGATCTTCGGCTGTCTCGCATCGGCGGCGACATAAAACGGGGATAGAAGATGACGAACTTTGCCAACTGGGCCGA
The DNA here is from genome assembly GCA_903874895.1 of uncultured Caulobacterales bacterium. Lineage (GTDB taxonomy): Bacteria > Pseudomonadota > Alphaproteobacteria > Caulobacterales > Caulobacteraceae > CAIMFV01. Next base: position 5,065 of record CAIQUG010000102.1, read on the forward strand.
CAATTTCGGCAACTCGGTTCTGGTGGTTCTGCTGGCCGCTCTGCCGGTCGCAGCCATCGGCTTCGTCGCGCAGTCGTTCTGAGACCGAACGGCACCGTGACGACCGCGGACCTGACGACCTGTCGCTCTCGCGAACATGCGGGGGCGACCGGTCACAGGCCGCGCCCATACCTGAAACTGTGAGACCTTCCGCCGCCCGGGATCAGACCCGCAGCGGCATCAGCACGTACTGCACGCCCGCGTCCGTGGGGTCGAGCACCAGGGTGGGCGAGGCCGGATCGGCGAAGCGCATCTCCATGGTCTCGCCTTCGATCTGGCCGCAGACATCCAGCAGATAGCGGGCATTGAAGCCGATCTCGAAGGCATCGCCGTCGTAGTCGATCTCCAGCTCCTCGACCCCCTGGCCCGCTTCCATGTTGCGGACGGTCAGGGTCAGGCGACCGGCCTCGATGGCCAGCTTCACCGAGCGGGACTTCTCCGCCGAGATGGTGGCCACCCGGTCCACGGCCTGCTCGAACAGCTTGTTGTCCAGCCGCACGATCTTGGTGTTGTCCTTCGGGATGACCCGCATGTAGTCGGGGAACGCTCCGTCGATCACCTTCGATGTCAGGGACGCCTTGCCGAACTCGAAGCGCACCTTGGCGGGGGACACCTGCAGTTCCACCATCTCGCCCGCATCCTCCAGCAGGCGGCGGGCCTCCTGGATGGTCTTGCGGGGGATGATCACGCCGGGGGCTCCGACGGAGCCTTCGGGGGCGGGCATCTCGGCCAGGGCCAGGCGATGGCCGTCGGTGGCCACGCAGCGCAGCTTGGGCGATCCGTCCTCCATCACCGTGTGCACATAGAGGCCGTTCAGATAGTACCGCGTCTCCTCGGTGGAGATGGCGAAGCGGGTCTTGTCGATCAGCCGGGTCAGGGCGTCGGAATCGACGCTGATCCGGGACGACAGGCCGTCCGAGGACATGACCGGGAAGTCGCCTGCGGGCAGCACCGGCAGGTTGAACTTCGACCGTCCCGCCTGGATCGACAGGCGCGGATCCTCGCCGTTGAACTTCAGCTCCACCTGGGCGCCGTCGGGCAGCTTGCGCACGATCTCGTACAGGATGTGGGCGGGGGCGGTGATCTGGCCCGTGGCGCTCACCTCCGCGGCGGTCTCGTCCACGATCTCCATGTCGAGGTCGGTGGCGGAGAAGGACAGGCCCCCCCGCTCCGCCGACAGCAGGACATTGGAGAGGATGGGGATGGTGTTGCGCCGCTCGACGACGCTCTGTACGTGTCCGAGCGCCTTCATCAGCGCCGCGCGCTCGATATTGAGCTTCATGGGGTCGTCCGGATGTTGCGGCCGCCGGGCGCGAATCGAAGGTCGATCCTGGCCCGTCGTCCTGAAGTGGGTCGGCGAGACTAGCGGATTTTCCCTGTGATTAAAGGGGGGGAGACGCGGATAGCTTCCCCTGCGACGGGATTTGTCGCGGCGAGCGCGCGCAAAGCGGGCGTCCGGGGTTGCGAGCCCGTGTCAATCCGCTAGGACGGGGCCCAGGGACCCGCCATGCCTCAATCCATTCGCACCGCCTATGAGACGCGCCTCAAGCGGGGCGAAATCTCCGCCGACGCCGCCCAGGCCCAGGCGGTGGAGAGCCTTGCCCGTCTGGAGGGCGAGCTGAACGGCTGGGGCGAGCCGGGGTTCAGCCTCAATCCCTTCCGTCGCCGGGAGCCGCCCCGGGGGGTCTATCTGTTCGGGCCGGTGGGGCGGGGCAAGTCCATGCTGATGGACCTGTTCTTCGACTCCGCCCCGGTGTCGCGGAAGCGCCGGGCCCATTTCCACGCCTTCATGGCCGGCGTGCATGCGGACATCAAGGCCTGGCGGGAGGGGGACACCGCCGCCCGCAAGACCCGCTTCGGCGTGTCCAGGGGGGACGACCCCATTGCCCCCACGGCCCACCGGATCGCCGAGGGCGCGCGGCTCCTGTGCTTCGACGAGTTCCATGTCACCGACATCGCCGATGCCATGATCCTCGGCCGCCTGTTCGAGGCCCTGTTCGAGCGGGGCGTGGTGGTGGTGGCCACCTCCAACCGGGCGCCGGACGCCCTCTATGCCGGGGGCATCAACCGCCAGCTGTTCGTGCCCTTCATCGACCTGATCCGGACCCGGATGGAGGTGGTGGAGGTGGCCGGGCCCAAGGACTTCCGCCTGGACCGGCTGAAGGGCCGGCCGGTCTATTTCACGCCGAACACCCCCGCCCAGTCCGCCGCCTTCGATGCCCTGTGGGACGAGATGCTGGCCGGGGATGCCGAAACCGGCGCGACCCTCAACGTGCTGGGCCGCCAGCTGACCTTTCCCCATGCCGTCGGCGGACGGCTGAAGACCCATTTCAACAGTGTCTGCGGCCTGGCGCTCGGCCCACAGGACTATCTGGCCATCGCCGAACGGTTCCACACCGTGTTCCTGTGGGACGTGCCCCGGTTGAGCGCGGACCGCCGCAACGAGGCCGCCCGCTTCGTCACCCTGGTGGATGCCCTCTACGAGGCCCGGGCCAAGCTCGTCATGCTGGCCGAGGCCGAACCCGAAGACCTCTATCCCGCGGGCGACGGGGCCTTCGAGTTCGAGCGCACCGTGAGCCGCCTGCAGGAGATGCGCTCCGCCGACTACATCTCCGAACGCCCGGTGGCCGGATGAGCGACACCGCCTCGCCCGGGCCGCCGGAGTCCCTCGACCGCACCGGGCTCATCGCCGCCCTGATCTGCTACGTCATCTGGGGGGCCTTTCCCCTCCTGTTCCACCAGATGGGGGTGCGGGGGGCCAGCGCGTGGGAAATCGTCGGCTGGCGCACCGTCTTCGCCGTCCCCGTGTCGCTCTGCCTGGTGCTGCTCACCGGCGGCCTGCGGAACCTCGGGGCCGTCATCGGCCAGCCCCGGCAACTGGCGCTTCTGGCCCTGTCGGCCATCCTCATCGCCACCAACTGGACCGTCTATGTCTGGGCGGTGAGTGTCGGCCAGACCCTGTCCGCCAGCCTGGGCTACTACATCAATCCCCTGGTCAATGCCGCCGTGGGGGCCCTGTTCTTCCGGGAGCGGATCAACCGCTGGGGCATCGTCGCCCTGACGCTGGCCACGATCGGCGTGCTGGCCCAGGCGGTGGCGCTGGGGGCCCCGCCCTGGGTGGCCCTGGTGCTGGCGGGCAGCTTTGCCGGCTACGGGGCGGTCCGCAAGCAGACCCAGGCGGATGCCCAGGGCGGCCTGTTGATCGAGTGCCTGATCCTGTCCCCCTTCGCCGTCGGCCTGCTGGTCTGGCTGGCGCGGCACGGGACGCTGACGTTCGGCCAGGGGGTGGACGTCACCCTCCTGCTGCTCACCTGCGGCCCGGTGACGGTGGCCCCGCTGGCCCTGTTCGCCTTCGCCGCCCGGCGACTGCCCTTCAACGTCGTGGGCTTCATCCAGTTCATCACGCCCACCCTGCAGTTCGCCTGCGGCCTCGCGCAGGGAGAGCGGCTGACCTGGCAGAGCCTGGTGGCCTTTGCCTTCATCTGGGCCGGGGCCCTCGTCTTTGCCGTGAACCTGGTGGCCCGTCTCAGGCGGGAAAGCGCGGCCGGAAGTCCCGCGGACGCCAGTTGAAGTCCCGCTGGGCGGGGGCCGGATCAAAGGTCAGGTCCGCCTCCATCCGCGCGCCCATCTGGGCATTGGCGCCCGGCAGGAAGGGACCGGCCAGGGCAAAGCCCGCCCGCCACAGGACGGGCGGGATGGCCAGGACCCGGGGGCGGTGGCCCATGCCTTCGAACACCCGCTCCACCATGGCCCGATAGCTCAGGGTCTCGCCGCCGGGCAGGTCATAGGCCCGGCCCAGCGTCGCGGGATGCTCCAGCACGGCCAGCGCCGCCCGGGCCAGGTCCTCCGCATGCACCGGCTGGCGCAGGCCAGCCCCGGCCCCCGCCAGGGGGATGATGCCGAACCGGCGGGCGAGGTGGGCGAGGCGGCTCACATTGCCGTCCTGCCCCTCCCGATAGATCAGGGTCGGCCGCAGGAGGGTCCAGCCGATGGCGAGGCGGTCGCAGGCGGCGGCGAGGGCGTCCTCCGACCGGGCCAGACGGTCGGCGATCTCCCGCTCGGCCGCATCGGCGGAGCGGGTCTTGGTCCAGCGGCTGGTGGAGGAAAAGGCCACGATCCGGCGGATCCCCGACCGGGCGAGCGCCTCCACCGCCGGGGCGACCACCCAGATGGGGGCCAGGCCCAGGGCCGTCTCCACATCCCGGACAGGCAGGGGTTCGCTCCCCGTGAGGTCGGCGGTGATCCAGCGGTCCCGGGCCTGTTCCATCTCCGGGGGAGGCCTGCGGCTGATGCAGATCAGCCGGGGGCGATCGGGCAGGGCGCTCAACGCCCCGCCGATGAGGCTGGTGGCACCCAGGCACAGGAGCGGGGCGGGCGTCTGGCTCATGTCCCCGGGCATAGGGTGTGCCGGTGCTCCGAACAAGAGCGGGGGGCACCTTGCACCGGGGCGTGCGCGTCGCCATACACCCAAGGACGCTGTTTTCGTTGCATCGGACCCTGGCTGATGAATACCGAGCTTCTCCACGACGTGGTTGCCGCCGCCCTGCGCGCCGGTGCGGACGCAGCCGAAGCCGTGACCGCGGAGCGCAAGTCCCTGTCCGTCTCCGTCCGCGAGGGCCGGCTGGAGGACGTGGAGAACGAGGAGTCCCGGGACCTGGGCCTGCGGGTGTTCGTGGGGCGCTCCCAGGCGGTGGTGTCCGGCTCCGACCTGTCGGCGGAGGCCCGCGGACGGCTGGTGGAGCGGGCCGTGGCCATGGCCCGCCTGGCCCCGGAGGATATCTATGCCGGTCTCGCCCCGCAGGACCGGCTGTTCCGCGGCAAGGTGCCGGACCTCGCCCAGTATGATCCCGAGGCGCGGACCGCCGCCGATCTGGAAGCGGCCGCCCACGCGGTGGAGCAGGCGGCCCTGGAAAATCCCGGCGTCAGCAAGAGCGACGGCGGCGCGGCGGGCTGGTCTTCCGGCGGCTGGTCCATGGTCACCAGCGATGGCTTCGAGGGATCGCATCAGGCCTCCATCTTCTCCCTGTCGGCCACCATGATCGCCGGCGAGGGGGCCGGGATGGAGCGGGGCGGCGAGGGCCGGGCCACCCGCTGGCTGGCGGACCTGCCCACCGCCGCCGAGATCGGCACCACCGCGGCGGAGCGCACCGTGGCCAGGCTGAACCCCCGTCGCCTCGACAGCCGCACCGCGCCGGTGATCTTCGAGAACCGCATCGCCACCTCCCTCCTCGGTCCGCTGGTGGGGGCCATTGCCGGGGGCGCCGTCGCCCGGGGGGTGTCGTTCCTCAAGGACAAGCTCGGCCAGCCGGTGTTCGCGCCCGGCGTCCGCATCACCGAGGACCCGCATCGGCTGAAGGGACTGGGCTCCGTCCCCTTTGACGACGAGGGCGTGGCGACGGTGGAGCGGGCGCTGATCGACGACGGCGTCCTGACCACCTGGCTGCTCAACGTCGCCAGTGCCCGGCAACTGGGCCTCGAGACCACCGGCCATGCCAGCCGGGGCCTGGCCGGGGCACCGGGGGTGGCGACGCACAACCTGACCTTCCAGCCGGGCCCCGAGACGCCGGACGCCCTGCGCCGCGCCGTGGGCGACGGCCTGTGGGTGACCTCCATGTTCGGCCCGTCCCTGAACGCCAACACCGGTGACTGGTCGGTGGGGGTGTCCGGCTTCTGGTTCGAGAAGGGGGAGCTGGCCTATCCGGTGAACGAGATCACCGTGGCGGGCAATCTTCTGGACATCTACCAGCGGATCGTTCCGGCCTCGGACCTGGAGATCCGCGGCTCGAGCAACGCCCCCAGCCTGCTGGTCGACGGGCTGGCGATCGCCGGCGCATGATCGCGGACCTCGCCCTGATCACGGATGCGGCCCGGGCCGGGGGCGCCCTGGCGCTGGCCCACCGGGCGGACGGGGTGAAGGTGCGCACCAAGTCCGACGGCACCCCGGTGACCGAGGCGGACGAAGCTGTCGACCGGCTGCTGTTCGAGGCCCTGACCGGCGCCCGGCCGGACTATGGCTGGCTGTCGGAGGAGACCGCGGACGACCCCCAGCGCCTTCGCACGGCGCGGCAGTTCATCGTCGACCCCATCGACGGGACCAAGGCCTATCTGAAGGGGGACCCCTGGTATGTCGTCTCCATCGCCGTGGTGGAGGACGGGCAGACCCTGGCCGGCGTCCTCTATGCCCCGGCCCTCGACGAACTCTACCAGGTCACCCGCGGCGGGGGGGCCACCCGGAACGGCCAACCGATCCGGGCCAGCGAGACCCGCGCGCTGGAGGGGTCGGCCATGCTGGGGGATGCCCCCCTGTTCGCCGATCCCCGCTGGCCGACCCCCTGGCCGCCCATGCGCATCGCCGACCGCAACGCGGTGGCCTATCGCATGGCCCTGGTGGCGTCCGGCGCCTTCGATGCGGCGGTGTCGCTGAGCTCCAAGCGGGACTGGGACCTCGCCGCGGCCACCCTGCTCTGCCAGGAGGCCGGCGCGGTGGTGACCGATCACCAGGGCGGTGAACTCAGCTTTAACTCTCCCAGTGCCAAGGTGCGCAGCCTGATCTGTGCCGCGCCGGGGCTTCATTCCGAGATCCTGTCGCGGACGTCGTTCCTGAAGCTCCCCTCCTGATCCTGGAAAACCGATGCCCGACAAGCAGCTTCTCCATCTCGTGTTCGGCGGCGAACTGAAGGACGTCACCGCCCTCGAGTTCCGTGACCTGTCGAAGGTCGAGTTCGTGGGGGCCTTTCCGAACTATGCGGAGGCGCACCGGGCCTGGAAGTCCAAGGCCCAGTCGACGGTGGACAACGCCCTGATGCGCTATGTGATCGTGCACGCCCACAAGCTGCTGGAGCCGCACGAGGACGACGACCACGGGCACTGAGCCGTCCGGGCGGCCGCGCGGGATCATCCCGCCAGCCGCATGCTCGCCCGGAGACCGCCCAGCGGGCTGCGGGCCAGCACGATCTCCCCCCCGTGGCTGCGGGCCACGTCCCGGGCGATGGCGAGGCCCAGGCCCACGCCCTTGACGTTCTGGTTGCGGGACTCGTCGAGCCGGGAAAAGGGCTTGAACGCCTCCTCGTACTGCGCCTCGGGAATGCCGGGTCCGTCATCGTCCACGGTGATCTCGACCCCGCCGGCGGGCCGCGTCCGCGCCTCGATCCGCACGGTCTTCGCATGGGCCAGGGCGTTCATCACGAGGTTCGACAGGGACCGCTTCACCGCATTGGGCCGAAGCTGGGCGATCAGCCCGTCCGGCGCGTCCACCTCCACCACGCCGCCGGTCCGGGCGACCCCGTCCGCGACGGACCGCACGAGATCTCCCACATCCACCGGCTCCACCGGCTCGCCGCCCTCGCCCCGGGCAAAGGCGAGGAATTCCTCGATCATGTGCTCCATCTCGGCCAGGTCGCCCTTGATGGCCTCGATCCGCGGGCTGGGGGGCGCCAGCTCCGCCTCCAGCCGCAGGCGGGTGAGGGGGGTGCGAAGGTCGTGGCTGACGGAGGCCAGAAGGGTGGTCCGCTGCTCGATATGCCGCTGGATGCGGGTCTTCATGTCGATGAAGGCATGGGCGGCCTGGCGGACTTCCCGCGCCCCGTGGGGCTTGAAGTTGGGCACCTCCACCCCCTTGCCGAAGGCCTCCGCCGCCGCGGCCAGCCGCTCGATCGCCCGGACCTGGTTGCGGATGAAGGCGATGGACAGGGCCGTCAGCACGAAGGTCGCCCCGGCCAGCCACATGATGAACACGTGGCCCCGGGCCGCGAAGGCCCGATCCCGCGGGGCATAGATGCGCAGCACCCCGCCCCGCACCTTCACCCGGATCTCGAGGAAGGTGGGATACCGGGTGGTGTCGAGCCAGAAGTCCTCCGTCAGCCGGTCGTCGATGGCATTGCGCAGGGCCTGGTCGAAGCTGGGCAGCACCCGGCCGCGGGGATGGTTCGTGGGCAGGGTCCGGCCCGGCTGATAGGCCAGCCGCAGGAACTGGGTGCGTTCCGCCCGGTCGGCGATGTGGCTGAAGGCCACCGGCGACGGATCGGACTCGAAGGCCGCCACATCCCAGGCAATGTCACTGGCGAGGGCCTCCGACAGCTGGGTCGTCATGGTCTGCCAATAGGCTTCGAAGAACACCCAGGTCACCGCGACCTGCATCACCGCCACTGGCAGGATGATGATCAGGAGGGAGCGGGCAAACAGCGAGGTGGGGGCCCAGCGCTTGAACAGCCGGGGCCAGAGATGGAGGCGACGCCGGCGCGGCCGGACGGGCGGCAGACGCTCGGCCGCGGGATCCAGGGGCGTGTCCGTCGGGGGGGGCATCGGGGCCTTCATCCGGTCGTCAATCCGGTGCCAGCATGTAGCCGACGCCCCTGACGGTCTGCAGATAACGCGGATTGCGCGGGTCCGCCTCGATTTTCCGCCGCAACCGGGTGACCTGCACGTCCACCGCCCGGCCGGTGGGGTCGGCGGTGTCCCGGGCCAGGTCCAGCCGGTCGATGGGGGCGTGGGGATTGGCCGCCAGCCGGCGCAGCAGCTTGGCCTCCGCCTCCGTCAGGCGCACGGGCTGGCCGTCCCGGACGAGTTCCCCCCGCCCGGCATCGAAGGCGCAGTCCCCCAGCGCCAGCACCGACGCCTTCGGCACCGCCTGCACCCGGCGCAGGATGGCCTCGATGCGCAGCACCAGTTCCCGGGGATCGAAGGGCTTGGCCAGATAGTCGTCGGCCCCCAGGCTCAGGCCCTCGATCCGGTCGGCGGAGGCGTCCCGGGCGGTGAGCATCAGCACCGGCGTCGACTGGCGGCTGCGGATCCAGCGGGCGAGGGAAAAGCCGTCCTCGCCGGGCATCATCACGTCGAGCACCATCAGGTCGAAGTCGAGACTGGCCACCAGCCGGCGGGCGGCGACGGCGTCGGATGCGCCGGTGACGCGGAACCCCGCCCGGGCCAGATACTCCTTCAGCAGGTTCCGGATGCGGTCGTCGTCATCCACCACCAGCAGGTGGCGGCTCTGCCCCTGGGCGGCTGCCGAGGGGGGGAGGGTCGCTGTCATGCGGGCAGTTCCGCGTCGCGCAGCACCGTGGCGGCCAGGGCCGCCAGCACGGCGGCGGCGTGGGGTGCCTTGTCCAGCCCCCCCGCCCGGTAGGCCCGGGCGAAGGCCTGGCGCAGGCGGTGGCTGACCCGGGCCTCGAAGGCCTGCCCGGCCTCGGTCAGGCGCACGGGGCGGCGGCGGGCATCGGCCTCCCCATGGTCCCGCTGGGCATAGCCCGCGTCGCACAGGTCCCCCAGGACCCGGCTGGCCCCCTGCTTGGAGAGGCCCGTCAGGTGGGCCAGGTCCTGCACGCCCAGCCCCGGCCGCCGCTTCAGCAGGAAGGCCGCGCGATAGTGGCCGCGGCCCAGCCGGTGCGGCTCCCCGTCGAGGCCGCCATCCGCGGTCAGCCACAGGGCCGCCTCCGCCAGCAGGAACAGTTCAAGCGTCCGGTCCAGGGCGTCATCGGACAGGATCAGACGTGCATCCACGGGGGTCGGCATGCTAGGGCTCAGGGACACGCTTCGAACCCCTGAGCCAGCCGGGACATTGCGGATCGGCGATCGGAAGGGTAAAACGTGCTGCTACAAACCCCGTTTATTGCGGAAATATTCCAATGACCATCATTCCCTTCGACGATCGTGACGGCTGGATCTGGATGAACGGTGAGTTTGTGCCCTGGCGTGAAGCCAAGGTCCACGTGCTGACCCACGGCCTGCACTATGGCAGCTGCGTCTTCGAGGGCGAGCGCCTCTATGACGGGGAGATCTTCAAGCTCACGCCGCATACCAAGCGCCTGTTCCGCTCCGCAGAGATTCTCGAGATGGACATCCCCTTCACCGTGGCGGAGATCGACGCGGCCTGCAAGGAAACCGTCGCCCGGATGGGCTTCGAGAACGCCTATGTCCGCCCGGTGGCCTTCCGCGGGCCGGAGCAGATGGGCGTGGCCGGGCTGGGGACCCGCACCCATGTGGCCATCGCCGCCTGGGAGTGGCCGAGCTACTTCGATCCGGAGGTGAAGCGTCGCGGCATCCGCATGATGCACGCCCCCTATGCCCGCCCGGCCCCCAATTCCGCCCCGACGGAGGCCAAGGCCGCGGGCCTCTACATGATCTGTACCCTGTCCAAGGACGCGGCCGCCCGGGCCGGGTATTCCGACGCCCTCATGCTCGACTATCGCGGCTATGTGGCCGAGGCGACGGGGGCCAACATCTTCTTCGTGCAGGACGGCGCCGTGATCACCCCCCTGGCCGACTGCTTCCTGAACGGCCTGACCCGGCAGACCGTGATCGACCTGGCCCGTGCCCGCGGCTTCGAGGTCATCGAGCGGCACATCCTGCCCGAGGAGATGACCCAGTTCTCCGAGTGCTTCATCACCGGGTCCGCCGCCGAGGTGACACCGGTGTCCGAGATCGGCGAGTACCGCTTCACCCCGGGCAATGTGTCCCTCTCCCTGATGGAGGACTATTCCCAGCTGGTGCGGGGCAAACTGAAGCTCGACGCCCTGGTCTGAGACGCCCGGTCAGTCCTTCAGGCTGGCCAGGGTCCGGCGCAGATAGTCCAGCCCGGTCCAAAGGGTGAGCCCCGTGGCCAGCCACAGGAGCGCCAGGGCCGCCGGGCGCAGGCCGGGTGAAAGCTCGGCCCCCATGGCGGCGCTGAGGCCCACCAGCTGGACCGTGGTCTTCCACTTGGCCAGCTGCGAGACCGGCAGCTTCATCCCCGTCTCCCTCAGGCCAGCGACGAACAGCTCCCGCATCAGCATCAGGGCGCCCGGCCAGGCCACCAGCGGGGCGTCCAGGGCCGCCAGGCCCACCACGGCACCGACCAGGGCGATCTTGTCGGCGATCGGGTCCAGCATCACGCCCAGCGCCGAGCGGGCATCCAGCCGGCGCGCCAGCCAGCCGTCCACGAAGTCCGTCAGGGCCGCGATCACGAACAGGACGAGCGCCGCGCCGATCACCGAGGCCCTGGCCGTCGGGGGGGCGGCCACGGGAGCCAGCCCGGCGGCGGCGGCCAGCAGGGCGAACACCACGACGGCAAGCGCGATCCGCGCGGCCGTCACCAGATTCGGCAGGTCCTTCAGGGTCATGGCGACCCTATAGCGCAGGAAACGGGGGCCTGTCGTCACTGGACGATTCCCCCCGCTGCAGTGGCGGGGTATGAGGCGCGCCAGCAAGGGATCGCATCGCATGTCGGAACGGGACGCGCCGGAACTGGACTGGACGGGGGACGGGCCGCGGTCGACGCGCTTCGACGACGTCTATTTCCAGCTGTCCGACGGTCTGGCGGAAAGCCGGGCCGTGTTCCTCGAGGGCTGCGGCCTGCCGGAGCGGTTCGCCGGGCGCAGGTCCTTCCATGTGGGGGAGCTGGGCTTCGGCACCGGCCTGAACATCCTCGCCCTGATCGACCTGTGGCGCCGCCATCGCCCGCATCCGGCGGCCCGGCTGACCGTGGTGTCGGTGGAGGGCTATCTGATCTCCGCCGAGGATGCGGCCCGGGCGCTCGCCGCCTTTCCGGAACTGGCCGAGGCGGCGGCGGAGCTGCTGGCCCAGTGGCCGGACCGGCGCGCGGGCCGTCATATCCTCGATTTTCCCGAGTTCGGTGCCACCCTGATCCTGTGCCTGGGCGAGGTGGAACCGGTGCTCGAGACCCTCGAAGCCCGGATGGACGCCTGGTTCCTGGACGGCTTTGCCCCCGCCCGTAATCCGGACATGTGGACCGAGGCGGTGCTGTCCCGGGTGGCGCAGCTGTCCGCTCCGGGTTGTGTGGTGTCGAGCTTCACCGTGGCGGGAGAGGTGCGCCGTCGCCTGGCCGCTGCGGGCTTCGCCGTGGCCAAGCGGCCGGGCTTCGGTCGCAAGCGCGAGCGGCTGGAGGCGGTGATGCCCGGCCCGGTGCCTGGGGATGCGACCCCGCTGGTCGCGGTGATCGGGGCCGGGATCGCCGGCGCCAGCCTGATCCGGGCCTTCCGTCGGGCTGGCCTGCCCGCCGCCCTGTTCGAGGCCGAGGGGGCGGGGGCCGGGGCCTCCGGCAATCCCGCGGCCCTCGTCACGCCGCGCCTCGATGCCGGCCTGGGGGACGTGGCCGCCCTGCACGCGGAGGCCTATGCCCATGCCGTCCAGGTCTATCGCACCGAGGCGATGGAGGCCCTGATTGCCCGGGGCGCCCTGCAGCTGGAAAAGGGCCCGCGGGACCCGTCCCGGTTCGACACCCTGAGTGCCTGGGACGGCTTTGCGCCGGGCGCCCTGCAGCGTACCGCCCCGGACGAGACCAGCCTCCGGGTGGGGGAGCCCGCGGCGGGCGGGGCGCTGCGCTATCGCGATGCCCTGGTGCTGGAGCCCGCCGGCGTCCTCGCCGCCTTCCTGGGCGATGCGACGCCGGAGCGGCGGCGGGTGGCGGGGCTCGCTCGTTGCGGGACCGGCTGGACCCTGACGGATGCGGACGGCGCGGAGCTCGGCACCTTCGATGCCGTCTGCGTGGCGGCGGGTTACGATACGGCGGCGCTGGTGGCGGACAGCGCCCTTCGCCCGGTGCGGGGCCAGATCACCACCTCCGCCCAGAAGCTGGAGGGGGAGGCCGTCGCCTGGGGCGGCTATGTGATCCCCACCCGGCGGGGCCTGCTGTTCGGGGCCACCCACCAGCGGGGGGAGGATGACCGCCGCGCCCGCTCCGCCGACGATGCGGACAATCTGGAATCCCTGGCCACCGTGCGTCCGGCGCTGGCCCGGCGGGTGGGGCTGGCCCCACTGGGCCACCGGGCGGCCATTCGGACCAGCGCCCCCGACCACATGCCGCTGGCGGGGGCCGCGGGACCCGGCCTGTTCCTGCTGACCGGGTTCGGCGGGCGGGGCTTCACCCTGGCCCCCCTGCTGGCGGAGCAGGTGGTGGCGGAGGTCACGGGGGCCCCCCGGCCCCTGTCCCGCACCCTGGCCCGGCGGCTGGACCCCAGGCGCTATACGCAGACTGTCACTCCGGATCAGGGACCAGGCTCATGACCCCCGTCGATCTCTCCCCCCTCAAGGCCCTGGCCGGTCCCGGCGGCTGGAGCGACGATCCCGACCGGCTGGCCCCCAAGCTGGTGGAGTGGCGGGACCGCTGGCGGGGGACCACGCCCCTTCTGCTCCTGCCGCGGACCACGGCGGAGGTGGCGGTGCTGGTCGGCTGGTGCGCCGCGCACGGAGTGGCGATCACGCCGCAGGGGGGCAATACCGGCCTGGTGGGCGGACAGATTCCCGACGGCGAGGTCCTCCTGTCCCTGGAGAAGATGACCGCGGTGCGGGAGGTCTCGCCCCTGGACGACGTGATGATCGTCGAAGCCGGCGTCCCCCTGGTCACGGCGCAGGCGACGGCCGCCGCCGCCGGGCGGTTCTTTCCCTTGAGCCTCGCGTCGGAGGGCACGGCCACCATCGGCGGGCTGATCTCCACCAATGCCGGGGGGGTGGCGGTGCTGCGCTACGGCACCATGCGCGACCTGGTGCTGGGGATCGAGGCGGTGCTGCCGGACGGCTCGGTGTTCCAGGGGCTGAAGCGGCTGCGGAAAGACAACACCGGCTATGACCTGAAGCAGCTGCTGATCGGAGCCGAGGGGACGCTGGGCGTGGTCACCGCCGCGGCCCTGAAGCTGTTTCCGGCCCTGCGCTCCCGTGCCACGGCCCTGGTGGGGCTCGGGAGCCCGGCGGCGGCGCTGGACCTGCTGGCCCGGGCCAAGCATGACAGCGGCGGCGGGGTAGAGGCCTTCGAGCTGATCAGCGCCCCGGGCATGGGCTTTGCCGAGCGTCACCTGCCCGGATGCCGCAATCCCCTCGCCCCCGTGCATCCCTGGTATGTGCTCATCGAGATCGCGTCGTCCGAAGCCGGACATGCGGAAACGGCCCTGGCGCGGATCCTCGAACAGGCCCTGGAGACGGGGCTGATCGCCGATGCGGCGCTGGCCCAGTCGGAGACCCAGCGGCACGACTTCTGGCGCCTGCGGGAGGGGCAGTCCGCCGCCCAGAAGCCGGAGGGGACGGCCTGGAAGCACGACGTCTCCGTCCCCGTGGCCCGGGTGCCGGACTTCATGGCGCAGGCCACCGCCGCGGTGGAGGCGTTCTCGCCGGGCGTGCGGGTCTGCGCCTTCGGCCATGTGGGGGACGGCAATATCCATTTCGACGTGCTGCAGCCCGCCGGCGGGGACGGGGCGGCCCATTCGGCGCGGCGGGACGGGGGCTCGCGCATCGTGCACGACATCGCCGCGGGGATGGGCGGCTCGATCTCCGCCGAGCATGGCCTCGGGACCATGAAGACGGCGGAGGCCCTGCGCTACAAGGACCCGGTGGCCGTGGCCGCCATGCGGGCGGTCCGCGGGGCGCTGGACCCGGGGCGGATCATGAACCCGCGGGTGCTGTTCTAGGGGGCCGTGCGGTCCTAGTCCCGCAACAGCTCGTTGATCGACGTCTTCGACCGGGTCTGGGCGTCCACCCGCTTGACGATCACGGCACAGGCGAGACTCGGCCCGCCCTTCGGGTCCGGCAGGCTGCCCGGCACCACGACGGAATAGGCGGGCACCCGGCCGCGGAACACCTCCCCCGTGGCCCGGTCGACGATCCGCGTGGAGGCGGACAGGAACACGCCCATGGACAGGACCGCGCCCTGCTCGACGATCACGCCTTCCGCCACCTCCGACCGGGCCCCGATGAAGCAGTCGTCCTCGATGATGGTGGGATTGGCCTGCAGGGGCTCCAGCACGCCGCCGATGCCCACGCCGCCGGACAGGTGCACCCGGGCGCCGATCTGGGCGCAGGAGCCGACGGTGGACCAGGTGTCGACCATGGTGCCCTCGCCCACCCAGGCGCCGATGTTCACGAAGCTGGGCATCAGCACGGCACCCCTGGCCACATAGGCCCCGCGCCGGACCACGGCCCCCGGCACGGCCCGCAGGCCGGACTCGGCGAAGGCGGTCTCGCTCCAGCCCTCGAACTTGGTGGGGACCTTGTCCCACCAGGGACCGGGCGGCGTGTCCGCGCCCATGATCCCGTTGTCCCACAGGCGGAAGGACAGGAGCACGGCCTTCTTCAGCCACTGGTGGGTCACCCAGGTGCCGTCGACCTTCTCCGCCACCCGGCGGGTGCCGCGGTCCAGGAGGCCGAGCACTTCGGTCACCAGATCGCGGGCGTCAGCGTCCCGGGATGACAGCTCCGTGCGGCGCTCCCACAGGGCTTCGATGCGGTGTTCCAGGTCGGACATGGCAAGTTTCTCAGGCGCTGAGGCGGGCGGCCGCCAGGAACGGGGCCAGGGTCAGGGTGCGGTGGTGAATGAAATCCCCGGTCTCGTCCAGAGCGTGGGGTCCGACCAGCACGGTGGTCATGCCCAGCGTCGCGGCGGGGGCGAGGTTGCGGGCATTGTCCTCGAAGAAGCAGGAGGTCGCCGGGACCACCCCATGGGCGCGGATCAGGGAGGCATAGCTCTCCGGCCGGGGCTTGGGAGTGAGGTCGGCGGCCTCGAGGTGGAACACATCGGCGAACAGGTCGGACAGGGCGAGGCTCTCCAGCACCCGCTCGGCATGGCGGGCGGAGCCGTTGGTGAAGACCAGACGTCGCCCCGGCAGCCGGGCGATCCCCGCCCGCACGGCCGGGTCGGGGGTCAGCCGGTCGTGGGAGACGTCGTGCACCTCGTCCAGGAACCGGTAGGGGTCGATGCCGTACTGGCCCATCATGCCCGCCAGGGTGGTTCCATGGTCGTCCAGGAAGCGCCGCTGCAGCACCCGGGCCTCGTCCCAGGCCAGCCCCGTCTCGCGCATGACGAAGTCGGTGATGCGCCCGTCGATCAGGGCCATGAACTCCGTCTCGGGGGGGTAGAGTGTGTTGTCGAGATCGAAGATCCAGGTGTTGATACCGCTGAGATCGGGATGGCCGGGACCCTGGCCGCTCATGGCTTGATCAGCGTGCCGGCGCCGTGCTCGGTGAACAGTTCCACCAGCATGGCGTGGGGACGGCGGCCGTCGAGGATGACCACGGACTCCACCCCGGCCTCCACGGCGGCGATGGCGGTCTCGAGCTTGGGGATCATGCCGCCGCTGGCCACGCCATCGGCAATGGCGGACTTCGCCTCGGCCACGGTCAGCTGGCGAATGAGCTGGCCGTCGGTGCCCAGCACGCCGGCCACGTCGGTCAGCAGCAGCATCCGCTTGGCGCGCAGGGCCCCGGCGAGGGCACCGGCCACCGTGTCGGCATTGATGTTGTAGGTCTCCCCCGCATCGGACACGCCGATGGGGGCCACCACGGGCACATAGTCCTGGTCGGCGAAGATCAGGGCCTCGATGATCTTGGGATCGACCCGGGTCGGCTCGCCGACGAAGCCGAGGTCCACCACCTGCTCAAGCTTGGACTCCGGGTCCTTGCGGGTGCGGGTGGCCTTTTCCACGGTGATCAGCCGGGCGTCCTTGCCGGACAGGCCCACGCCGCGCACGTCGGCCTCGGCTCCGGCACGGTTGATCCAGTGGACGATCTCCTTGTTGATGGCACCGGACAGGACCATCTCGGCCACTTCCATGGTCGCCTTGTCCGTCACCCGAAGGCCGTCGACAAAGGTGGACGTGACGCCGGCCCGGTCCAGCATCCGGCTGATCTGCGGCCCGCCCCCGTGCACCACCACCGGGTGGACGCCGAGGAGCTTGAGCAGCACCGCGTCCGCGGCGAATTTCTGCGCGACGCTCTCCTCGCCCATGGCGTGGCCGCCGTACTTGATCACGACCGTCTCGCGGTCATAGATCTGGATGTAGGGCAGGGCTTCGGCCAGGGTCCGGGCGGTGGCCCAGCCCTGTTCCTCGATGCTGGCGGAGGGAGATGCGTCGGTCATGGGGGGCGAGATAGCCGAAACCCGGCCCCAAGGGGAGTGAAGATTTTCCGCGGGGGCTCCCGACCGGCCCATCCTGCGAATGTCGTTGGCCAATCGTTAAAGGATCTTGGCTAACCCTTCCCTCCACCCTTCTCCCCCGGCGGATTCGCCGCATCCAGCATGGCGCCAGATGGCCAGTCCGCAGGTCGAAACCAGTGTCCGCAGTCTCAGCCGCCTGCACAAGGCGGGATCCACGGCGCGCGTCATCGACCTTTTGAAGGTTTCGGAAAACGCGCTGTTCGACAACGAGCCCATCGAGAAGCCGTTCTTCACGCACCACATCCTCAACAAGTGCTTCGTCATCAAGCACCAGCTCCGGCGCAACGAGGCGGAAATCTTCGAGGACGGCCGGGCGACGGCGACCAAGATCCTGATCCCCATCGACTTTTCCAATCTCGATGCGGGGGGGCGGTATCTCTATGTGGGACAGCGGAACTACATCGAGACCCTGACCGAGGCCACGGGAGTGGACATGGCCCAGCGGCCCATGGACATCCGGGTGATGGAGGCGCTGGACCGTCTGCCGTCCTTCGATCCGTTCCTGCTGCGGGAATGGCTGGCCCGGCACGGGGTCTATCCGGACCCCCGCTATTTCGAGCTCAGCCTGGCGGACGTGGCCCGGATGGAGAGCTTCGTCTTCAAGGAGATCTCCCAGCTGGTGGCCATGTCCCTGATGGGTCTGCCGCAAACGGAGAGCATCAACCGGCTGGTGAAGAAACTCCTGTCCAGCCAGTACGACAAGGAGATGGAGCCCCTGCGCGACGTGCTCAAGCTGAACGAGTCCGAGTTCCGCGAAGGGATGTTCTGCTGGAAGGGGTTTCTCTATTACAAGTGGTGCGCCCGGGGGGTGCAGGAAAACATCGCGCCGGTGGTGCGGGAGATGCGGGAGCGACAGCCGGTGCGGGGGGTCGATTCCGACGCCCAGATCGCCCTCGAGGCCGCCCGCCGCCGCCTCGGCCGAGCGATGGTCGCCACCTACAACCGCCTGTCCGACATCATCCTCAACTATGACGAGGCCTATGGCGGCATGATCTCGGCGCAGGATCCCCTGGCGTTCAAGCGGTTCCTGCTCAGCGCGCCCAGCCTGTTCGTGCAGCTGGGAGACTCCATCGGTCAGTTGCAGCACATCATCCAGTTCTGGCGCTACCGCACCCTGAACCTCGGGGACACGCCGATCCCGTTCGATGAATATGCCGACCTGCTTCGGGATTTCGAGGACGGTCTGACCCTGCGCCTGGCCTGAGCGCCGACGTCAGGCGGTCGGGGAGGATGCCACCAGGGCGGTCTCGTCCAGAAGGCCGGTGGCCAGGGCGATCTCGGCCCGGAGCTCGGCGATGCCTGCGGCCGTTTCCGAGGATGTGACCGCCACCCGCGGGAAGGCCGCCGGACGGCGGGCCACGGCGGCCAGGCATCGCTGGGCCGTGGCGGCGGCCTCCGACGGCCGGATCTTGTCCGCCTTGGTCAGCACGATCTGGTAGGAGACCGCGGCCAGGTCCAGGGCGTCCAGCGCCTCGGTGTCGGCGGCCTTCAGCCCGTGCCGGGCATCAATCAGCAGATAGACCCGCTTCAGGTTCGGTCGCCCCCGCAGATAGGACCGGCCCAGGTTCTGGAACTTGCGGGTGTCGGTCTTGGCGGCCTTGGCGAAGCCGTAGCCCGGCAGGTCGATCAGACGCACGCCCACCTCCATGCGGAAGATGTTCACCTCCCGGGTGCGGCCGGGCTCGGACGAGGCGCGGGCCAGGCCGTGGCGGCCGGTGACGGCATTGATCAGGCTGGACTTGCCCACATTGGAGCGCCCGGCAAAGGCCACTTCCGGTGCGTCGGGGGGGGGCAGCTGGTCGATCTGGGCACAGCCCATGACGAACTCCACCGGATGGGCGAAGTGGATCCGGGCGGTTTCGAGGGCCTGCGGGGTGAAGAGCGCGGTGTCGGTCATGGGGGGGAGCCTTCCGGCGGAGGGGCGGCGCGCTCCCGCGCCAGTTGCGCCAGCGCCTTGCCCGCATCCTCCAGTAACAGGGGAAACGGCCGATCGGGGGCACCGGACCTTGCGATGAACACATAGTCGCAGCCGGGCAGGGCCAGCTTCGGCAGGAGGGCCCGGGCCACTTCCCGAAGGCGGCGCTTGGCCTTGTTGCGGATCACGGCCCCGCCGATCTTGCGGGTGGCGGTGAAGCCCACCCGGACCAGGGCGGCCCCGTCCTCCCGCGGGCGCATCTGCACCAACACGGCACCGCGGGCACAATAACGACCTTTCGCCGCGGCGAGAAACTCGACGCGGCGGGTCAGGCGGGCAAATTGTTCAGCTGGCGCTGTCACGGTGTGCGACCCCTGCAGGTCGCGCAGGCGCCCGTCTTCCGGCTGGTTAGGCCGTCAGACGCTTGCGACCGCGCGCACGGCGGCGGGCAATGACCTTCTGGCCATTCTTGGTTGCCATGCGGCTGCGGAAGCCGTGACGGCGCTTGCGCACAAGGCGGCTGGGCTGATAGGTGCGCTTCACGACGGGCCTCGTTGTACAAAACGACGGTTCAAATTGAGCGCGCGTCTATGCGGCAATGCCGAAGACGTGTCAACTGTCGTTGCTCATTCGGGGGCAGGGAAGTTCACATCTGACCATGCAGATCGACCCGTCCAGCCCATCCTTGAAGACCCTTGCCGAGGGGGGGGAACCCTCCGGCATCCCGGTGTCGGACAGCCGGCGCATCGCGATGATCAGCCTCATCGCCCTGTCGCCCATCGTGGTGATGGGGGTCATGGCGCTGGATCCCGGCCATGTCCTCAGCCTGGCCCAGCTCCAGGCCCGCCGCCACCAGCTGCAGGACGCGGTGCGGGAGCATCCGGCCATCAGCCTGCTCATCTATATGGGGGCCTATGTCCTGGTGACGGGGCTCTCCCTGCCGGGCGCCCTGGTCATGACCCTGACCGGCGGGTTCCTGTTCGGCATGTGGGAAGGTGCCGCCGCTGCCGTATGCGGGGCCACCACGGGCTGCACCGCCATGTTCCTCGCGGCCCGCTCCGCCTGGGGGGAGGCGCTCCGCGCCCGGGCCGTGCGGGCGGGGGGGCTCGTCCAGCGGCTGGAGGCGGGGGCCAGCCGCAACGCCTTCACGTCGATCCTGATGTTGCGGCTGATCCCGGGGGTGCCCATCTGGCTCGTCAACGTCACGGCCGGGCTGCTGCGTATGCGCCTTGTGTCCTATCTGACGGCCACGGTGGTGGGCATTGCGCCCTCCACCATCGTCTATGCGGCCATCGGTTCGGACTTCGGGCGCATGTTCGAGCGGGGGCAGCGGCCGGATCCGGCGCTGTTGCTGCAACCCCAGTGGCTGGCGACCCTCGCCGGTCTGGCGGCCCTGGCCCTCATCCCGGTCGCCTGGCGGCTCTGGTGGCAGCGGCGTCGCCCGGGATGATTTCGGTGTCCCGGCGGGTCGCGGCGATTGCCTGCGTCCCGGTGGTGCAGTAGGTCGGAAGGCGGGCCGTCCAGACTTTGCGGACACGGCCCTTGCGGACAGGAATCGAGGATCCATGACCGTTGGCGCGAAAGAGCGTCGCCTGGGCTGGCCGGGCGGGTTGTCCGCGCGCCTCCTTGGTCTGACGGCTCTCTTCGTCATGCTGGCGGAACTGATGATCCTGGCCCCGTCCATGGCCGGGTTCCACGAGAACTGGCTGATCGTCCGGACCCGTCTGGCCGAGGAGGCCTCGGTGGCGGTGGAACTGGCGCCCGCCGGTGCCATTCCCCAGCGCAAGACCGCGCAGCTGCTGGAAGGGGCGGGGGTCGTCACCGTGGCGGTCTCGTCCCGCGGCCTGCGCCGGCTGCTGCTGGCCGGCCCGCGGATGGAGACGGCGCCGACCCTGATCGACCTGCGCCACCGCAACAGCTTCGAGCGCCTCACCGCTCCGTTCGAGACCCTGGCCCCCGGGCCGCCCCGGATGCTGCGGATTGTGGCCAAGCCCCAGTTCCGGGACGGCGACTTCGTGGAGATCGTGGCACCGGAGGGCCCGCTGCGGGAGGACCTGACCGCCTATCTGGGCAGCATCCTGGCCAGTTCGGTGTTCATCTCCCTGGTGGCGGGGGTGCTGGTCTATGTCTCCATCAACGCCGTGCTGGTGCGCCCCATGCGCCGGATCACGGGGGCCATGGAGCGGTTCCGCGCCCGGCCGGACGACCCCCAGGCCCGGCTCAGGCCCAGCGGTCGCGACGACGAGATCGGCCGCGCGGAGGTGGAGCTGAACCAGATGCAGGAGGACCTGCTGGCTGCCCTGCACAGCCGCGCCCGTCTCGCGGCGCTCGGGGAGGCGGTGGCCAAGATCAATCACGACCTGCGCAACATGCTCACCAGCGCCCAGTTCGCCTCGGAGCGCCTGGCGGCTTCCGGTGACCCCAATGTCACCCAGGCCCTCCCCCGGCTGGAGCGGGCGCTGGACCGGGCCGTGCGCCTGGCGGAGGGCGTGCTGGCCTATGGCAAGTCGGAGGAGGCGGCCCCGACCCTCCAGACCCTTGACCTGGCCACGGTGCTCAAGGACGCGGGCGAGGATGCCGGCCTGACGGGAGAGGGCGACACCGATCCCGCGGGGCTCCCGGCCGGGGACGCCGGCGGCGTGGCCCTCGAGATCGCCGAGACCGCCCGGCGCGCGGTCCGCGCCGATCCGGACCAGCTGCACCGGATCTTCGTCAACCTGTTCCGCAACGCCCGTCAGGCCATCGAGAGCCGCCCGGCCCCGCCGTCGGCGGGTCTTGTCCGCGTCACCGCCGAGACGCAGGAGGGTGCCGTGCGGATCCGCATCGCCGATAACGGTCCTGGATTGCCGGAGCGGGCCCGGGCCCGGTTGTTCCAGGCCTTTTCCGGGTCCCAGCGACCGGACGGGGCGGGGCTGGGCCTGGCCATCGCCCGCGAGCTGGCGGTGGGGCATGGGGGCGACCTGGTGCTGGTCACGTCCGGCGACGGGGGGGCGACCTTCGAGCTGTCCTTGCCCCTGTCGGCCCCGGACGCGGGCTCAGGGGCGTCCTGAGACCGTACCGCCCTCCGGCACGTCCCGCCGGGCCACCGCTTCCCGACGGGGGTCCTGGGCCGTCTCCAGCCGCCCGTGACGGATGGCGAAGCCGTTCAGGCCGGAGCTTTCCCCCGCATCGGGGTGAACCTCCAGGCCGTGGGCCTTCAGACCTGCCACGACCGCCGGGTCCATGCCCTTCTCCACGGAGACCACGCCCCCCCGTGCCACCACGTTGGGCAGGTTGACGGCCGCCTGCAGGGGCAGCTTCCAGTCGATCCAGCCCACCACCACCTTGGCCACATAGGCGACGATGGAATTGCCGCCGGGTGACCCGAAGGCGGCCACGGGACGGCCGTCCCTGTCGAACACGATCACCGGCGACATGGACGAGCGCGGCCGCTTCCCCGGCCCCGGGGCATTGGCGGCCGGGCGGCCGTCGACGCCGGTGGGGGACGAGAAGTCGGTCAGCTGGTTGTTCAGGAACATCCCCGCCGCCATCCGGCCGGAGCCGAACACCGACTCCACCGTGGTGGTCATGGACACGATGTCGCCCTTCCGGTCGATGATCACGAAATGGGTGGTGCCGCCCGGCTCATGGGTGCCGTCCGGCCCGGGCGCGGTTGCGCCCGACGGATGCCCCGGTGCGGGGGCGGCGGCTCCCGTGGTGGGGATCAGGGCCGCCCGGGTGGCCCCGTAGTCGGGGTCCAGCAGCCCCTCCACCGGGGTCGTCACCGCGTCCGGGTCGCCCTCGTAGTGGTCCCGGTCGGCATAGGCCAGGCGGCTGGCCTGGGCGAACAGGTACCAGGCTTGCGGGTCCGTCGGTCCACGGCTGGCAATGTCGGTGTGGCTGAGGATGTTCAGGATCTCCAGCACGCCCATGCCGCTGGCCGGGGGCGGGGCGGTGCAGATCCGGTAGCCGTGATAGGGGCGGCACAGGGCGGGCATCACCTCCGGGGCATAGGCATCGAGGTCGGCCTGGGTCAGGGCGCCCGGGATGGGGCCCGCCGCCACGCTGGCCAGGATGGCCGCCGCGGTCTCGCCGGTCAGCAGGCCTCTGGGGCCCTCCGCGGCGATCCGGCTCACGGTGCGGGCGTAGTCCGGATTGTGCATCACATCGCCGGCGACGTAGTGCTTGCCGTCCGGCCGGGTGAAATAGGCCGTGGCCGCGGGGGTATTGGCCATGGGATAGCCGCTGTTCATGGCCGCCCCCATGCGGCCGGGCACCACGAAGCCGTCCCGGGCCAGATGCTCCGCATCGGCCCAGAGGGACGCCCAGGGTCGGACCCCGTGGTCGGCATGGGCCCTGGCCAGCATCGGCACGGCCCCCGGTGCGCCGGTGGAGCGGCCGGACATGATGGCGGCGAGCTTGCCCAGTTCCTTGCCCTGGTCGTCGAAGAACAGCCGCGGCGTGGCCGTGGCCGGGGCCTTTTCCCGGCCGTTGTAGACGGTCGTGCGATGGGTCGTGGCGTCATAATAGACGAGGAAGGCCCCGCCGGTCAGGCTGGTGCTCTGCGGCTCCTCCAGCCCCAGCACGGCCTGCACGGCCACCGCGGCGTCCACGGCATTGCCGCCGGCGCGCAGGACCTTCAGGCCTGCCTCCGCCGCATCGGGCTCGGCGGCCACCACCAGGGCGCGGGAGGCCGCGTGCGGGTGGGTCTCCCGTGCCATCGCCGAGGTCGCGGAGCCCAGGTGTGCCCCGGCAGCGAGCAGGATCAGGGCGATGGCCAGGGGGGCGAGGCCCGCGCGCATCGGCGGGGATGTCCGGGGCACGGTCGGTTCGGTCCGGTCCGGACGGTGTGCGGCGATCATCGGCAGTCCCCTTCGCGGGGCGGCTGGACGCGGCCCCACGGAGCCGCATACTCCCCCCGGTCGACGGGGTGCAAGCGGCCATGTGCCGTCGACCTGTCGCTCCCCGGATCGGCCCGGCGGACGGATGAATTTCTGGGCAAATAAAAATCCCGCCGACCGGGTTGCGCTCAATGCGTCAACTCGCTAGTTTCCGCGCCCTCGCCCTAGGGTGACAGCGCGCCCGTAGCTCAGCTGGATAGAGCATCAGACTACGAATCTGAGGGTCGGACGTTCGAATCGTTCCGGGCGCGCCATTTTCCCCAACAAATGCAATAGCTTGCAGGTTGGACTCCAAGGGGTGCGCGGCGTTAGAAATTTTGCGGACCCCATGCGGACCCGCGATTAAAACGGCCTTTAAGACTCATAACTCACTCAATTGATTATACTATTTGACAACTCCTTGTGTCTCTACGGTCGCGCACCGCTACCCCTCCGGCCACGCCGCCTTCAGCCTGATGTAGGTCGCGATCTTCGGGTTCTTCCCCCGGAACTCCACGACGCCGTCGCAGCCGATCCGGCGGCAACGCGCCAGCCGGTTCCACAGGACCGCCTGCGGGCCGCTCACGCGCTCCACGAGGGCCAAGTCCACCCTCATTGTCAGGTGGCAGGTCCGGCAGTAGGACAGCACGTCCCACCCGGCCTTTCGCATCTGGGCGACGGTCTCGGCGGTGCGACGCCATTCCTCGGGGGACCATCGGTCGTAATTGCGGAAGCCCATGCGGGCGTTATGTTCCGGTTATGTTCCAGACTTCAAGTCGTACGCGATAGGAAGGTGTGGGCAATCGTCACGCCTGTTTGCCTCACGGCCCCGGCACCATCGTGCTTGGCCGGCTGGTGTCCGGACAGGTAAACGGTGTTCTCGGTGCTCTGGGCGCACAGACAGGCACGATGCATCACGGGGGTGGAGATGGCGGGCACCGGAGACACCAGCCGGAATGAGATCTGGTTTCAAAACACAGGGCCGGACAGAGCGATCCGCGTGCGCACCCTTAGCCAGCTGCTTGAACGGGGCACGTCCATCATTGAGGCTAGGCTGACCGAGGGCGAGGATGGTCTGTGGGGGATGTCCGTTCGGCTGTCTGACCGTCCCGGCGAGTTGCAGCTCAACCTCTACAAGTCGGCCTCGCCGAAGCGGTACAAGGCGGTCGCCCTAGCGGTTGGCGCGCTACGGAATGAATACCGCTACCGAGGCCCGATCATCCTCACCACCGATATCGTTTGATCGGCCCGAGGCCACCGACGTGACCGCGGCGGCCGGTTTTACTGTTCCACACCACCGTCTCCGGGCCCCGTAGGGCCTCTCTGACGGCCAAATCGACTGTCTTGGTCAGCCCTCCGGGCTGGCCTCTCTGTCCGCTATCGGTTAGCGTGAGAGCATGACGGAAGCCGATATCGAAGGCGTCATTGAACGCCTACACGAGCAACTCTCGCACACGCCAAGTGAGGTCGGGGTGGCGATGGGCCATGAGCTGTACAGTGAATGCGGTCGAAGGGGGCTTCTGGAAATGAAAACCTTTTCAGTGCTGGGCACAACGTTCCTCCCGAACGATCTCCCTACCGTGAACGGGGTGCATTTTGCCTTCGTCCATTTTGAC
>CAIQUG010000103.1 GCA_903874895.1 uncultured Caulobacterales bacterium
AACAAGAATGGACCGGGAGAATGCGGATGCCGATCGAGTACAGTCGCCCCGAACGCTACAACGAAGCACGGTACCATGACCCGCGCCCGACGGATCCCCGGCGCACGGACCTCCGGCGGCCGGAGCGGAGCTACACGATCCGCCAGCTGTGCGTCGAGTTCCAGGTAACCCCGCGGGCCCTGCGTTTCTATGAGGACAAGGGCCTTCTGTTTCCAGCCCGTGACGGGATGAACCGGGTCTATTCCACCCGGGACCGGGCGCGCCTCCAGCTGATCCTGCGGGGCAAGCGCGTGGGCTTCAGCCTGTCCGAGATCCGCGAGATCCTCGACCTCTATGACGAGAAGGACGGCGGCGCAGTTCAGGCCGCCCGATCCCTGAAGAAGTTCCGCGAGCGGATCGAGGCCCTGAAGCAGCAGCGGGAAGACATCGATGGCGCGATCCAGAACCTCGAGGAAGGCTGCGTCCGGCTGGAACGCCAGCTGACCGAAAGCCGCCCAGACCTGCTGCCCCGGGCGGAGGCCTATGATTCGGTCCTGCGGGCCCGGCTGGACGGCCCCGCGGACGCGGCGCTGGCTCTCACCAAATAATCGAATATGCGTTAAGAGACGACCAGGACCGGCGTCCGCGCCCTGCCGCCCACACGGCGGAGCGCGGGCCCGGTCCGTACTTTCCGACCCGTTGCCCAAGACCCGTGACCTCAGACCCAGGCCCCGTCCCATGACCTACCGCGCTCCGACCCGTGATCACGCCTTCATCCTGCGGGATGTCCTGAACCTCGAGACCCATGCGAACCTGCCCGGGTTCGAGGATGCGCACATCGACACGGTGGAGCAGATCCTCGAGGAGGGCGGCCGATTCTGCGAGGAGGTGCTGGCCCCGCTCAACACCGTCGGCGACAAGGAAGGCTGCAAGTGGTCCCCGGACCACACGGTGAAGACGCCGACGGGCTTCAAACAGGCCCTCGACCAGATGGTGGAGGCCGGCTGGCCGAACCTGATGGGGGCCCCGGCCTACGGCGGCCAGGGCCTGCCTGCCGTCGTCGCCACCGCCTTCCAGGAAATGATCTCGTCGGCCAACATGGCGTTCGGCATGTATCCGGGCCTCACCGCCGGGGCCTATGCCGCCATCCTCGAGGGGGGATCGGACGAGCAGAAGGCCCTCTACCTGCCGAAGATGGGCTCGTGCCAGTGGGGCGGGACCATGAACCTCACGGAGCCCCAGTGCGGGACCGATCTCGGCCTGCTCCGCACCAAGGCCGTTCCCAATGGCGACGGCACCTACAGGATCAGCGGCCAGAAGATCTGGATCTCCGCCGGCGAGCACGACCTGACGGAGAACATCGTCCATCTGGTTCTGGCCCGGATCGAGGGTGCCCCCGCCGGCGTCAAGGGCATCAGCCT
Organism: uncultured Caulobacterales bacterium; assembly: GCA_903874895.1. Taxonomy (GTDB): domain Bacteria; phylum Pseudomonadota; class Alphaproteobacteria; order Caulobacterales; family Caulobacteraceae; genus CAIMFV01. Next base: position 1,401 of record CAIQUG010000103.1, read on the forward strand.
GTTCATCGTGCCGAAGTTCATTCCGGATGCGAACGGCAATCCCGGGGAGCGGAACAACGTCTTCTGCGCGGGCCTCGAAGAGAAGATGGGCATCCACGGCAATGCCACCTGCGTGATGTCGTACGAGGAGGCCACCGGCTGGCTGATCGGCGAGGAGAACAGCGGGCTCAAGTTGATGTTCGTGATGATGAACGAGGCCCGCCTGGGCGTCGGCGTCCAGGGCCTGGCCCAGGGCGAGGCCGCCTACCAGGCCGCCGCCGCCTTCGCCAGGGACCGGCTGCAGGGACGCTCCCTCACCGGGCCGAAGAATCCCGACGGCCCGGCGGACCCGATCCTCGTGCATCCCGATGTCCGCCGCATGCTGATGGACGCCCGCGCAACGCTGGAGGGCGGCCGCGCCTTCATGCTCTGGACCTCCCTCCACGGGGACCTGGCCCGCCTGTCCCCGGACGAGGCCGTGCGCGAGAAGGCGCATGACTACATGGGCCTTTTGACCCCGGTGGTGAAAGCCTACCTGACGGACAAAGGTTTCAAGATCGCGTCCGATGCCATGCAGGTGCACGGCGGTTCCGGCTTCACCGAGCACTTCCCCGCCTCCCAGTACCTGCGGGACAGCCGCATCACCCTGATCTACGAGGGCACCAATGGCGTTCAGGCCCTGGACCTGGTCGGCCGCAAGCTGGCAGCCAAGGGTGGCCGCGCGGTGATGAGCTTCTTCGCCGAGATCGACGGCTTCGTCACCGAGAACGCCTCGGACGACGCCATGGTCCCCTTCGTCCACGGACTGAAGGATACCAAGGACAAGCTGCAGGACGCCACCATGTGGCTGATGCAGAACGGGCTCGCCAATCCGGACAATGCCGGGGCCGCATCCACCGACTATCTGCATCTGTTCGGCCTGACGGCGCTCGCCTACATGTGGGCCAAGCTGGCCAGGGCCGCCCATGCCCGTATCGCCGCGGGCGACACCGATCCCTTCTATGCCAACAAGCTGGTGACCGGCCGCTATTTCGTCGAGCGCCACTTGCCTGACGCGGCGTCGCATCTGGCGAAACTGAAGACCGGGGCCACCCTGCTCATGCAGCTCCCCGCCGACGCGTTCTGATCCCTGCAGAAGACAGAGACACCTGAGGAAACCCCCATGACCGTTCTCAACATCGACCGCCCCGACTTCATGAAGGACGAGGACATCGTCATCTTCGAAGACGCCGTGGGCAAATTCTTCGACGAACACGCCCCGGCCTCCCGCACCGCCAAGTGGCGCGAGGACGGCGTGGTGGAACGGGCCATGTGGACCGAAGCCGCCGAAGCCGGCCTGCTCTGCCTGTCCATGCCCGAGGAATACGGCGGCGCCGGCGGCGACTACCGGCACGAGGTCGTGCTGATGGAGCAGCTGGGCAAGAAGGGCGTCGACGGCTTCGGGGCCTCGCTGCACAATGCCATCATCGCCCCCTACATCCTGCACTACGGCTCGCAGGAGCAGAAGGAGCGCTGGCTGCCGCGCATGGCCTCGGGCGAGCTCGTCGGGGCCATCGCCATGACCGAGCCGGGTGCCGGGTCCGACCTGCAGGGGGTGAAGACCACCGCCAAGAAGGACGGCAACCACTATGTCATCAACGGCCAGAAGACCTTCATCACCAACGGCCAGACCGCCAACCTGATCATTGTCGTCACCAAGACCGATCCGTCCGCCGGGTCCAAGGGCACCTCGCTGATCGTGGTGGAAACCGATGACGCGCCGGGCTTCGAGCGGGGCCGCAACCTCGACAAGCTGGGCCAGGACGCCCAGGACACATCGGAGCTGTTCTTCAACGACGTGCGGGTGCCGACGTCCAACCTGATCGGACCGGAAGAGGGCAAGGGATTCTATCAGCTGATGCAGCAGCTGCCCCAGGAGCGGCTGAACATCGCCGTGCAGGGCTGTGCCACCATCGAGCTCGCCCTGCAGCTGACCATCGACTACGTGAAGGAGCGCAAGGCCTTCGGCCAGCGGCTGATCGACTTCCAGAACACCCAGTTCAAGCTGGCCGAATGCAAGACCGAGGCGACGGTGGCCCGCACCTTCGTCGACCGGCTGATCGGCCTGCACCTGGAAGGCAAGCTCGATGCGGCCACCGCCTCCATGGCCAAGTACTGGGTCTCCGATCTCGAGAACAAGATCATCGATGAGTGCCTGCAGCTGTTTGGCGGCTATGGCTTCATGAACGAGTACCCCATCGCCCGGATGTACAAGGACAGCCGCGTCCAGCGCATCTATGGCGGCTCCAACGAGATCATGAAGGTGCTGATCGCCCGCACCCTCTGAGCGGCTCCCCCTCCACCCATTCCACCCCGACCCCTCCCGCCGCGGTGCGGGAGGGTTTCATTTGAGGATCACCCCGATGGCTGACGCCTATATCTTCGACGCGGTCCGGACGCCGCGCGGCAAGGGCAAGAAGGACGGCGCCCTGCACGAGATCACCGCGCTCTCCCTCGCCTCCCAGGTGCTGGAGCAGCTCCGCGACCGCAACGGCCTCGACACCTCCGCCGTGGACGACGTGGTGCTGGGCTGCGTCTCCCCGGTGGGCGAGCAGGGGGCCGACATCGCCCGGACCGCCGTGCTGACCGCGGACTATGCGGAGAGCACCGCCGGCGTGCAGGTGAACCGCTTCTGCGCCTCCGGCCTCGAGGCCTGCAACATGGCCGCAGCCAAGGTGATGACCGGGGAAGCCGGCATGGCCATCGGCGGCGGAGTGGAAAGCATGAGCCGTGTGCCCATGGGCTCCGACGGCGGGGCCTGGCCCACGGACCCGTCCTCGGCCTTCAAGACCTATTTCGCCCCGCAGGGGATCGGCGCGGACCTGATCGCCACGCTCTACGGCTTTTCCCGCGACGACGTGGACGCCTATGCGGTGGAAAGCCAGAAGCGCGCCGCCCGGGCCTGGGCCGAGAACCGCTTTGCGCGCTCCGTGTTCGGCGTGAAGGACCAGATGGGGGCCGTGATCCTGAACCATGACGAGCACATGCGTCCGGACGCGACCATGCAGTCCCTGGCCAGCCTCAACCCGTCCTTCGCCATGCCCGGCGAGATGGCCTTCGACGCGGTGGTGCAGCAGCGCTATCCGCAGGTGGAGCGCATGACCCATGTGCACCACGCGGGCAATTCCTCCGGCATCGTCGACGGCGCCGCCGGCGTCCTGTTCGGCACCCGGGAGATGGGCGAGGCGCTCGGCCTGAAGCCCCGCGCCCGGGTGAAGGGCATGGCCTCCATCGGATCCGAGCCCTCCATCATGCTGACCGGCCCGTCCCTGGTGACCGAGAAGCTGCTGAAGAAGCTCGGCATGTCCGTGGCCGACATTGACCTCTACGAGCTGAACGAGGCCTTTGCCTCGGTGGTGTTGCGGATGATGCAGGCGCTGGATATCCCGCACGAGAAGATGAACGTGAACGGTGGTGCCATCGCCATGGGGCACCCGCTGGGCGCCACCGGGGCCATGATCCTGGGCACCGCCCTGGACGAGCTGGAGCGCTCCGACAAGGAGACGGCCCTGGTCACCCTGTGCGTCGGCGCCGGCATGGGCACCGCCACCGTCATCGAGCGCGTCTGATCCGCGCTGATCCTGTTTAGAGAGAGCCTCTCCATGGAAAACTTCAAGATCGAGGTCGACGCCGACGGCGTGGCGCTGGTCACCTTCGACGTGCCCGGCCGGACCATGAACACCCTCACCGCCAAGGTGGTGCAGGAGTTTCCCCAACTGATCGAGCAGATCAGGACCAACCCCGCCATCAAGGGCGCGGTGCTCACCTCGGGCAAGCCCACCGGCTTCTGCGCCGGCGCGGACCTGGGCGAAATGGGCTCCGGCGCGCTCACGAGCGGAGCCGATACCCGCAGCGAGGACGACAAGCTGAAGGCCCAGTTCGAAGGTGCCTTCCTGCTCAACAAGACCTTCCGCGCCATGGAAACCTGCGGCAAGCCCATCGCCTGCGCCCTGAACGGCCTGGCGCTCGGCGGGGGGCTGGAGATCGCGCTGGCCACCCACTACCGCGTCGTGGCCGACAATCCGAAGATCCAGCTGGGCCTGCCGGAGGCCAAGGTCGGCCTTCTGCCCGGTGCCGGGGGCACCCAGCGCCTGCCCCGCCTGATCGGCATGCAGGCCGCCGCGGGACTGATCCTGGAAGGCAAGCCCTCCTCCCCCGCTGAAGCCCTGAAGCTGGGCTTCGTCGATGCCGTGGTCCCCGCCGATCAGGTGGTGGCCGCGGCCCGGGCCTGGCTCCTGGAAAAGGGTGATCCCGTCGCCCGCTGGGACAGGAAGGACTTCCGCATCCCTGGCGGCGGGCCGTCCACGCCGGGCGGCGCGCAGGTGTTCATCATGGGCAATGCCATGCTGCGCAAGCAGTCCTTCGGCAACTATCCCGCCCAGCTGAACATCATGAAGTGCTTCTACGAGGGGCTGCAGGTCCCCATCGATGCCGCCCTGCGGATCGAGAGCCGGTACTTCGTGAAGACGCTGGCCACCCCCCAGGCCAAGGCGATGATCCGCTCCCTGTTCCTGTCCATGCAGGAGCTGGGCAAGGGCGCGGCCCGTCCGGAGGGCTTCGCCCCCTACAGGATCACCAAGGTCGCCGTGCTGGGCGCAGGCATGATGGGGGCCGGCATCGCCTATGTGCAGGCCCTCGCCGGCATCGAGACGGTGCTCATCGACCAGAGCCAGGAGGCGGCCGACAAGGGGAAGGCCTATTCCGCCAACCTGCTGGCCAAGCAGGTCAGCCGCGGCAAGATGGACCAGGCGAAGGCCGACGCCATCCTCGCCCTGATCACCCCCACCACCGACTATGCCCACGTGAAGGGTGCGGACCTGGTGGTCGAGGCGGTGTTCGAGACCCGGGAGATCAAGGCCGACGTGACGAAGAAGGCGGAGGCCCAGCTGGCCGACACCGCCGTGTTCGGCTCCAACACCTCCACCCTGCCCATCACCGGTCTGGCGGACGTGTCCGCCCGTCCGGCCAACTTCATCGGCATCCACTTCTTCTCCCCGGTGGACAAGATGGGCCTCGTCGAGATCATCATGGGTGAGAAGACCAGCCAGGAGACCCTGGCCAAGGCCATCGACTACGTCCTGAAGATCCGCAAGACGCCCATCGTCGTGAATGACAGCCGGGGCTTCTACACCTCCCGCTGCTTCGGCACCTTCATCCAGGAGGGGCTGGAAATGCTGGCCGAGGGCATTGCGCCGGCCATGATCGACAATGTGGGCCGCGCCACCGGCATGCCCCGCGGGCCGCTGGAGATGAATGACGACGTGGCCCTGGACCTCGCCTACAAGGTGCGGGAACAGACGAAGAAGGACCTCGGCGACAGGTACGTGGCCGGTCCCGTGGACGCCATGATCTCGAAGATGGTGGTCGAGCTGGGCCGCTTCGGCCGCAAGAACGGCAAGGGCTTCTACGACTATCCGGCCGACGGGCCCAAGCGCCTGTGGTCGGGCCTGTCCGAGATCGTGCCCGTGACGCAAGCCGACGCCACACCGGCCCTGATCGAGGAGATCCGGACCCGCCTGCTCTATCGCCAGGCGGTGGAGGCGGCCCGCTGCTTCGAGGAGAAGGTGGTCACCGACCCCCGGGACGCGGATGTGGGCTCGATCCTCGGCTGGGGCTTTGCCCCCTGGACCGGCGGTCCGGTGAGCCTGATCGACTCCGTCGGTGCGGCGACGTTCGTCGAGACCTGCGACCGCCTGGCCCAGACGTACGGCCCCCGCTTTGCCCCGCCGCAACTGCTGCGGGACATGGCCGCAAGCGGCGAGACCTTCTACGGCCGCTTCAGCAAGGCCTCCCGGGCGGCATAGGGGTCGTGTCCATCGAGACGCCCCTTCCGGGGCGTCTCGACCGCCGTCGCGGCAGCTTCAGAGCCCGTCGAACAGCGCTGTCGACAGGTAGCGTTCGGCAAAGCTCGGGATGATCGCCACGATGGTCTTGCCGGCATTCTCCGGCCGCCCGGCGACGCGGAAGGCCGCGGTCAGGGCCGCGCCGGAGGAAATGCCCACTGGGATGCCCTCCACCGCCGCCACCTTGCGGGCCATGGCAAAGCTGTCGGCGTTCGACACCGCCTCGATCCCGTCGATCACCGACCGGTCGAGGATGGCCGGGACGAAGCCGGCACCGATTCCCTGGATCTTGTGCGGACCCGGCGCCCCGCCGGCCAGGACCGGGCTGTCCTCCGGCTCCACCGCGATCATCTGCAGGCCGGGCTTGCGGGCCTTCAGCACCTGGCCAACGCCGGTGATGGTGCCGCCGGTGCCGACGCCGGAGATCACGAAGTCCACCGCGCCGGCGGTGTCGTTCCAGATCTCCTCCGCCGTGGAGACCCGGTGGATCGCCGGATTGGCACCGTTCTCGAACTGCTGCGGCATGACCGCGCCGGGGATCTCGCCCAACAGCTCCTGCGCCCGGGCGACGGCCCCGCGCATGCCCTTCTCGGCACTGGTCAGCTCCAGCCGGGCACCCAGCAGGGCCAGCATCTTGCGCCGCTCGATGGACATGCTCTCGGGCATGACCAGGATCAGCTTGTAGCCCTTGGCCGCGGCGACGAACGCCAGCGCAATGCCTGTGTTGCCGCTGGTGGGCTCGACGATGGTGGCACCGGGCGTCAGCACGCCCCGGGCTTCCAGCGCCGCGATCATGGAGACGCCGATCCGGTCCTTCACGCTGGAGATCGGATTGAAGAACTCGAGCTTGGCCAGCACCTCGCCCGCCGGCTTCAGCTCGGCCGTGAGGCGCGGCAGTCGCACCAGCGGCGTGTCGCCGATGGTATCGAGGATGGAGCCGTAGATCTTGCCGCGACCGGCGCGGGCATAGGCGGAGGCGTCAAAGGCGGTGTCACTCATGGGAGAACCTTGCGGATTGGCGTTGGGGTCGGTTTGGCCGACAGTCTAGGCGGTCGGTCGCTGACTGTCTCGGTCGCCAGCGGGCGGAGCAGATGATCCGACAGCCACTGCACCACGGGAACGGCCACGCCGTCACCTACCAGATGCAGGGCGGCGGTGGTGGCCGACGGCAGTCGGTAGCTGTCGGGCAGGCCCATCAGCCGTGCCGCCTCCCGTGCGCTCATGTGCCGGGACCGGACCTGGCCGGCATCGATGACCAGCAGGAACTGGCGGGAGGAGCCGCCACCGGACGTGCGCAGGCATCCGGCCCTGCCGTCGAACCGCACCTCGGCCCGCTGGACGCGGCCGTCGGGCGTGGTCCGGGTGCGGCGGAACAGGGCACCGACGGCGCGTTCCCCCGCCGTCGTGGCCGTGCGCGCGGTGATCTGCGCCAGGCGGAGCTGCTGCAGGGGGGCCAGCTGGGCCAGCAGGCGATCGGTCTCGGCCGCGGACCGCCAGGGGACCGCCGCGTCCGGCTCCAGCAGGTCCGCCAGCCGCGTGTTGCAGCGGGGCGGGGCAGGCAGCCGCCACCACCGCCAGCCGGACCTGAGCGCCGGCGGAAGGCGATCATGGGCCGCACGCAGGCGTCGGCTGTGCACCGGCTCGGACGGGCCGGCGTCCACAAGGCCGGGGGCCTCCCGACGGCTGGCGATCATGAACATCCGGGGGCGGGACTGGGGGGTGAAGTCCGCCGCATCCAGCTCGACGGCCCCGTAGACATAGCCGGCGGCCGCCAGGACCTCGCAGAGAACGGCGAAATCCTCGCCCCCGTTGGAGGAGAACAGGCCGGTGACATTCTCGATCACTACCAGGGGCGGCGCGCGGCCTTCGGCGTCGAGCCCCTCGATCAGCCGCCAGAAGCCGAAGAAGGCCGAGGACCGGGTTCCGCTCAACCCGCTCCGGCGACCGGCGAGGCTGAGGTCCTGACAGGGAGACGACGCCCAAGCCAGGACCGCATGGCCGGGCAGATCCTGCGGCGCGAGGGCGTGGACATCCCCCACCGCAAGGCCGTCCGCGCCCCAGTTCTCCGCATAGGCGCGCCCCTTCATCGGGTCGATGTCATTGGCGAACAGGGTGCGCCACCCAGGACCCAGGCCCGCGCGGGCCATGCCGCCACCGGCGAAGAACTCGTACACACCGGGCGCGCGATCGTCGGTCATGACAGGTGGCCGCAGGGCCTCGGGGCGTGATTCATCAGCGAATCCATGGTGGCGTGGTGTGCCGCGGAGCTTCCACTGCGTTCCGCACCAGCACAAGTCCGATGCGACGCTCGGGCCGGGCCTATTTCGGCGGCTTGTAGAGCTGGTCGAACAGGGCCCCGTCGGCGAAATGCTGCGGCTGCAGCCTGGCCCAGCCGCCATAGTCGCGGACGTTCACAAGCGGGATCTTCGGGTACCGGGCCCCGTACCTGGCCTGCGCCTTGATGGTCAGCGGCCGGTAGTGGTTCTGGCCGATGATCTCCTGACCGCGCTCGCTGTAGAGGCCTTCGAGATAGGCCTTGGCCACGGCGGTGGTCTGCTTCCGCGCGGTGACCGTGTCCAGCCAGGCCACCGGCGGCTCCGCCAGGACGGACAGGGGCGGCGTCACGATCTCGACCTTGCCGGGGCCCAGTTCGTCCTGGGCCAGAAAGGCCTCGTTCTCCCAGGCCAGCAGCACATCGCCCACCCCCCGCTGGGTGAAGGTGGTGGTCGACCCCCGCGCACCGGAGTCCAGCACCGGAACGGACTTGTACAGCTTGTCGAGATAGGCCCGCGCCGAGGCCTCCGACCCGCCCGGGGCCTTCAGCGCCGAGATCCAGGCGGCGATATAGTTCCAGCGCCCGCCGGAGGAGGTCTTCGGGTTCGGCGTGATGATCTGCAGTCCCGGCTGCAGAAGGTCCGCCCAGGTCCTGATCTTCTTCGGATTGCCGGCGCGCACCAGGAAGACGATGGTCGAATGATAGGGCGTGGCGTGGTTGGGCAGGCGGGACTGCCAGGTCTCGGCCAGCAGGTGGCCCTTCTGCGCCAGTTCGTCGATGTCGCCGCTGATCCCGAGGGTCACCACGTCCGCCTGCAGCCCGTTGAGAACGGATAGGGCCTGCTTGGCCGAACCGCCGTGGCTCTGCTCGATGGTCACGGTCTGACCTGTGCGGCGGCGCCAGTTCTCGGCAAACACCGGATTGTAGGCCTTGTAGAGCTCCCGGGTCGGATCATAGCTGACATTCAGCAGGGTCACCGGCGCGGGCCCGGCAAAGGCGCGGCTCCCGGCGGCGGCGGCGGTCGCAGCAGAGACACCCAGCAGGGCGGCGCGTCGCGTCAGGATGCGGTTCATGTCTGTCTCCCGGGTGACAGCCGACGGGACCGTGTCCGCAGCGGCACCGATATGTACCCCTGTTGCTTAGGGCCCCGGCGCAGGGACCGCCAACCAGAAGTCCCGATGCAGCCTATAGCTGGGCTTAAAACGCGGTCACAAATCGCGCCGGAGGGCCTCGGCGGCGGTTTGTGATAGAAAGCGTCACGGAGTTGGCGGCATCAAGGCCGACCCGGCCATGCCGCCCCACGATTCGGATCCCTTGAGCCATGCCCATCGGCCCCTTTCCATCTCCTCCGACAGGATCGGAGGCCAGGGCCTCCGCCGCGGCGGGGTCGGGGAGCAGCGTCATGATCGCGACCGGCGCCGGCGTGGCCGGACTGGGCCTTCTGGCTGTGTCCGGCTTGGCCCGCCTCGAGCCGGCCCTCCTGACCGCCGTCTGCGTGGCCGGCATCGGGCTCTGGGCGGCCTGGCGGGGGCGCCCCCATGACCCGGGGGCTGCAGACAGCCTGTCCGCTCCGGCCGCCTCGACAACCGACTTGGGCCGGTCCCCCTTCGAGGATGCCCTGGAGAACCTGCGGGACCCGCTGCTGATCATTGCCGCCGAGGAACCCGACGATCTGGTGGGCAAGCGGCTGACCTTCGCCAATGCTGCGGCCCGGACCCTGCTGCGCATCCCCCGGGATGGCGCGCTGCTGCTGTCGGCCATCCGCCGTCCGGAAGTGCTGGAAGCCGTGGACGAAAGCCTGTTCGGCGGCCTGAACGGCAGCGTCAGCTTTGAAACCGGCGGGGCCCAGGACCGGTTCTGGCGCGTGTGGACCGCCCCCCTGCCGGCGCGGGAGCCCCGGCGCTTCTGCGTGCTGGTGATGCGCGACGAAACCGATGTCCGGCGGAACGAACGCATGCGGGCGGACTTCCTGGCCAATGCCAGCCACGAACTGCGCACGCCCCTGGCCTCCCTGTCCGGCTTCATCGAGACCCTGAGGGGACACGCCCGGGACGACGAACAGGCCCGGGACCGGTTCCTGGGCATCATGAGCGTCCAGGCTGAGCGCATGGCGCGCCTGGTGGACGACCTGATGTCCCTGTCTCGGATCGAGTTGAACGAGCACATCCGTCCGGACGGACGCTGTGATCTGGGGGCCGCCGCCAGCGATGTGGCGGATGCGCTGGCCCTGATCGCCGCCGAGCGCCGGGTATCGGTCAACCTCGACCTGCCGCCCCGGGGCGAGGCCATTGTCGTCGGCGACCGGGACCAGATCCTCCAGGTCATCCAGAACCTCGTGGACAATGCCCTGAAATATTCCCCGCCCGGCGGCGGCGTCCGCCTGTCCGTCACGACCGGCCAGAGCCTGGCGGCGGCGACGGCGACGGACCCGACCAGCCCGCGCCTGACCGGCCCGGACGGCGGGCGCCTGTCCCTGCTGACGCCGGACCGGGCGGAGGACGGACTGTTTTCCGTGATCCGGGTCACCGATGAGGGTCCCGGCATGCAGCGGCAGCATCTGCCCCGCCTCGCCGAACGGTTCTATCGGATCGAGGGCCAGAAGAGTGGCGAGCGTTCGGGCACCGGACTGGGCCTGGCCATCGTCAAGCACATCATCAACCGCCATCGCGGCGGCCTGTGGGTGGAAAGCGCACCGCAGTGCGGGGCCATGTTCGTGGCCTATCTTCCGCAGGCGGCGCGAGAGGCCGTCGTCCCGCTGGCACCCGTCCCGGCGGCGGACGCCACCCTTCCCGAGGACCGGGAGCCCCTCCCCGTGGCCACGGCCCGGCAGGGTCGCGCCTGAGGGGCCGGCCGGTCAGGCGCGGGATCCGGGACCGTCGTTCCCGCGCTCCGGCCCGGGATTTAGGATGTGACAAAACCGACGTAAATTCGTCATATGAAACGCGTGCTTTTGTGGCATGCCCCGTCGATAGGGCGGGTGAAACCGCCGGTCTCCTGATCTCAGGGGCCCAGCCCCGCAGGTGACGCCATGAGTGAACACACCCTCAAGTTCTTCGGCGACGAACTGACCCAGCTGAAGGCCGAGGTCACCCGCATGGGGGGTCTGGTCGAGGCGCAGGTGGAGGATTCCATCGAGTGCGTCGTTCGTCGGGACGTGGAGCTGGCCCAGTCCATCATCGGCCGGGATGCCAAGATCGACGAACTGCAGCGGGACATCGAACGCAAGGCGATCCGCATGATCGCGCTCCGCCAGCCGGTGGCCCAGGACCTTCGCCGCACCGTGGCCGCCCTGAAGATGGCGTGGAACCTGGAACGGACCGGCGATCAGGCCAAGAACATCGCCAAGCGCGCGCTGGTCCTGGCGGAGGCCGAGCCCCTCACCCCCCTCACTCGCGCCGTGGAGCGGATGGGCCGGCTGGTGGTCGCCCATCTGAAGGAAGCGCTGGACGCCTATACCAGCTCCGAGATCGAACGGGGCCTGGCCGTCTGGCGTGCGGACGAGGACGTGGACGAGCACTACAACGCCCTGTTCCGGGAACTGCTCACCTACATGATGAGCGACCCCCGCACGATCAGCTCGTGCGCGCACCTGCTGTTCATCGGCAAGAACCTGGAGCGGGTCGGCGACCACGCCACGAACATTGCCGAGATCCTGCACTACGAAATCACCGGTGAGGACGTCGATGGTCAGCGGCCCCGCTGGCACGGCGCCGACGGTGAGAATTCCCCCGGAGACGATCAATGATTCCCTATATCCTGGTGGTCGAGGACGAGGACGCCCTCTCGACCCTTCTGTCCTACAATCTGGAAAAGGAAGGCTACAAGGTCACCGTCGCCACGGATGGCGAAGAGGGCCTGATGCTGGTGGACGAGCGCCTGCCGGACCTGATCGTGCTGGACTGGATGCTGCCCAAGGTCTCCGGGATCGAAGTGTGCCGCCGCCTGAGGACCCGGGCGGAAACCCGCAACGTGCCGATCATCATGCTGACCGCCCGGGGCGAGGAAAGCGACCGGATCCGCGGACTGGACACCGGTGCCGACGATTACATCACCAAGCCCTTCTCCATGACCGAACTCACCGCCCGCATCCGGGCCGTGCTCCGCCGCATCCGGCCCGGCCTGTCCGAGGACCGCATCCGGCACGGAGACATCGTCATCGACCGGGTGGCGCATCGGGTGAAGCGCGAAGGTCGGGAGGTGCATCTGGGGCCCACGGAATTCCGGCTTCTGGACTACCTCATGCAGCATCCCGGGCGGGTCTTCAGCCGCGAGCAGCTGCTCGACGCCGTTTGGGGGTCCGACGTGTACGTGGAAGCCCGCACCGTGGACGTGCACATCGGCCGTCTGCGAAAGGCCCTCAATCTCAGCGAAGAATCGGATCCGATCCGGACGGTTCGCTCCGCCGGCTATTCCCTCGATCTGGAGACCTGATCGGTACGGTCCCTGACAACACAGGGGCTTGCTGACGAAGCTGCCCCTGCGTCAACCTGAACAAATGTCACATTTGCGCCGCGACTCCGCCCCCAATCGGTTGTTTTGGGGGTGCATTGCCATGGATTGTGGCATTTAATCTGCGGGCGACAAATTTTTCGTTTGAGAGGTTGACCTTTGGCGCAAATCTATCCTCCCCAGCTGGATCGGCCTGTGCGCTTTGGTTCCGACCTGGACCTGCACGATGCGATCGGCCAGAAGTATCCGGGCGCGGTCCGCATCAGCCTGCTCATCGGCATCCTCGCCGTGTCCTGGTCCGGCGTCTTCGTCGCGGCCCTCGTCGGCTGCCGGCTCATTCGCCATCTGACCCACTAGGGGCGGCCGGCGACACCGCATTCCCGGCCGTGGTGCGTTGACTCACAGGCCTGACTGAGTATAGTCCGCCGCTCTCGCCCGCGGGGTTCTCGCGGGCGTTATCATTTCTTGCTCGCGACCGCACCGGTGAACCGGCCGGTCCGCCAATTCTGGAAGGCGTCAAGCCCATGTACGCGGTGATCAAGACCGGCGGCAAACAGTACCGGGTGCAGCCGGGCGACCTGCTCGTCGTTGAGAAGCTCGACGGTGATGTCGGTGCCCAGGTGGCGTTCGACCAGGTGCTGATGGTCGGCGGTGAGGGCGGCGACGTCCTCGTCGGTGCCCCCACCGTGGACGGTGCCGTCGTGACGGCGACCCTGATCGAGACCCGCAAGGGCGAGAAGGTGAAGATCTTCAAGAAGATCCGCCGTCAGGGCTATCGCCGGACCCGCGGCCATCGCCAGTTCGAAACCGTCCTGCGCGTCACCGGCCTCGAAGCCGGCGCGCACACGGCCAAGTGGGACGGCGTTGTCGACCTGACCCCGAAGCTGGTGCTGGACGCCCGCGCTCGCGGCCTGGCTCCGCGCGTCGAAGCCGCCTCGGTGGTGGAAGCGGCTCCTGCCCCCGCCCCCGTGGTGGAGGCCGCTGCCGAAGCCCCGAAGAAAACCCGCGCCAAGAAGGCCAAGAGCGACGCTGCGCCGGAAGGCGACGCGGGCTCCGAAGCCTGATCGGTCGAAGTCGAGAGTAGGAGAGCACCATGGCTCACAAGAAATCAGGCGGCTCCTCGCGCAACGGTCGCGATTCCCAGTCCAAGCGTCTTGGCGTGAAGAAGTATGGCGGCGAGCGCGTGCTGGCCGGCAACATCCTCGTGCGTCAGCGCGGCACGACCTTCTGGCCGGGCGTCAACTGCGGCATGGGTCGTGACCATACCCTGTTCGCCCTCGCCCACGGTGCCGTGAAGTTCACGACCAAGCGGAACAACCGCACCTATGTGAACATCGAGCCGATGGCGGTGGCGGAAGCCGCCGAATAGGCGCTCCGACCGAAACGTTCGGATCGCCAGGGCCCAGATGCCCGGATCCGGATCATGACGCACCTGCGGGGAGTCCGGATAGCCGGGCTCCCCGTTTTGCATTCCCCCGCAGACCAGGCCGCCGTCCGCAGGGACCGGCCCGCCGGACAGCATTGGGGAACGAGGGTGGTGAAGGACAGGCCGAGGATCGAGATCGAGACCCCCCGCCTGCGGCTGCGCACGCCGCTGGACCGGGACGTGGAGGACATCGTCTATCTGGCGAATGACGTGGAGATCGCCCGCAACACCACCGGCGTGCCCCACCCCTATTCCATCCACCATGGGGCGGCCTTCATCGCCATGGTCAATCTGACTGACCCCGATGTCGACCTGCCGCTGCTGGTCGAGCACAAGTCGCTGGGGCCGGCCGGGATGGTCGGTCTGCACCGCCGGGACGAACCCTGGAGCGAGATCGGCTACTGGCTGGGCCGCAACTTCTGGGGCCAGGGGATTGCCACGGAGGCGGCAAATGCCCTGCTGGACTGGGCCTACCGGATCCGCGGTGATCGGGTGGTGTCCTCCGGACACTTCGCCGACAATGCGGCCTCCGGCCGGGTTCTGGAAAAGCTGGGCTTCCTCTACACCGGCGAGATCCGTCAGCGGCGCAGCCATGCCCGGCGTGACCCCACCGCGACCCGGATGATGATCCGCCTGCTCTGACGCCGCCCGCCCGGACCGCGGCCGCGGCCGGGCGGCCTCAATAGAGCGACGTGCAAAATGCCCGGAGCCGGCCCGCATCGAGGGACTGGAATGCTTCGGGACGTTGGCCGAGGTTCACCTGCTCGAGAATGTACTTGGTCATGGTCTTCATCCGCTCATTCATCCCGAGCGCCTGGCCGTAGGCCTGATGAAGTTCGACCCAGTCGCCGGGGGAAAGAATCTCCGGATGGTTGATCAGGCTGAGATTGCGCCAGATCGAATCTTCCTCCGTCCGCAAGTGATGGAAGGCTGTGTAGGTATCGAAGGCGTCACTGAACACGAGTTTTTCCGTGTGGGGCATGTGCGCCAGCGCCTGACCGCTCAGGGCGATTTCCCAGCTCCCCTGGCTGGCGCTCCATGAGGGTGGCTTGGTCACGGGCTGACGGAATCCGCTCGGCTGCCCCTTCGCCTGGCGCCGGAAGCTTACTTCGATTTCCGCCAGACGCCGCTCGATGCAGGGATCCAGGGCGACGCGGTAAGCCGCCGTCGTGACGCTCTGCCGGGCTTCGTCTTGCAGCGCTGCGCGCTCGGTCTCGACTTCATGGTGCCAATGAACCTGTTCGACCGCCTGCTCGAGGCCAAGTGCGATCAGGATGCCGCAGGTGATGGTCCCGATCTCAACCAGAAACTCCCGCACCGAGTGCGCAGCCTTCGGCTTGTGAATTTCCATGACCACCCCTTATCCCGCCGTCGGAGTTTAGCGGTTCGCCCGGGGGCTGCAATGGTTCGTCCATGCGTCCGGTCGCATCGTCGGAACGCCGCGGTGCGCCGCTGCGTGACGCGGGACCGCCAGCCCCTACACAGCGAGGGCCGCGTCCGTGGCCCGGACCAGGGCGTCGATGATCCCGGGCTCGGTGGAGGCGTGGCCCGCGTCAGGAATCACGTCCAGCCGGGCCTCGGGCCACGCCTTCTTCAGCTTCCACGCCGCGTCCATCGGCGTCACCACATCGAACCGGCCTTGCACGATCCAGCCGGGAATGTCGCGGATCCGCTCCACCTGGTCCAGCAGCCAGCCGTCGTGAGGCAGGAAGCCATGGTGGCTGAAGAAGTGGTTCTCGATGCGGGCAAAGGCGATGGCGAAATCCACTTCGCCGAATTTCGACGGCCGCCCGTCCGGCCCGCGGATGGAGATGGTATCCCCTTCCCACTGGCTCCAGGCCGTGGCGGCTTCCGCCTGGACGGCCCGGTCGGGATGGGTGAGGCGGCGGTGATAGGCCCCCATCAGGTCCCCGCGCTCCGCCTCCGGAATGGGGGCCAGGAATCGCTCCCAGGCATCCGGGAACAGCATGCTCGCCCCGTCCTGGTAGAACCAGCCCAGTTCCCGGCGGGTCAGCAGGAAGACGCCCCGCAGCACCAGAGCAGAGACACGCTCCGGATGGGTGGCAGCGTAGGCGAGGGCGAGGGTCGAGCCCCAGGATCCGCCGAACACGGTCCAGCGCTCCACACCCGCCTTGATCCGCAGGCGCTCGATATCCTCGATCAGGGACCAGGTGGTATTGTTCTCGAGACTGGCGTTGGGACGGGAGAGGCCGCAACCCCGCTGGTCGAACAGCGTCATCCGCCAGCGGGACGGGTCGAAGAACCGCCGCATGGTGGGGTTGATGGCCCCCCCAGGCCCGCCGTGCAGGATGACGCAGGGCTTCCCGTCCGGGGCCCCGCACTCCTCGTAATAGATCTCGTGCCCGCTGTCGGCGGCGATCCAGCCAGTGGCGAACGGCTCGGTCTCTGGATAGAGGGCGCGGCGGGCGGTGTGGGGTGAAGCGTTCATGACAGGAATCTAGCGCCGTGGGCGGCGGTTTGCCACCCGCTTCCCGTCAGAGGCCGCCGCCGGACCGGACAAGGCCCTGCGGTCCGGCCCGGGCCGTCTCCACCG
Organism: uncultured Caulobacterales bacterium; assembly: GCA_903874895.1. Classification (GTDB taxonomy): domain Bacteria; phylum Pseudomonadota; class Alphaproteobacteria; order Caulobacterales; family Caulobacteraceae; genus CAIMFV01. The sequence goes on from CAIQUG010000103.1 coordinate 17,966, forward strand.
AACCGTCCGCGCGGCGGGCGGCCTGGGCGATCAGGGCATCCAGGTGGGCCTTCTCCGCCCGGAAGGCGGCCAGCTCCCGGCCCGCCAGGATCGCCCCCTGCGGCACCTTGGCCCCCTTGGGGTCGAGCTTCTGGGTGCGGTTCATCACCTCGTAGTGGAGGTGCGGGCCCGTGGCGATGCCGGTCATCCCCACATAGGCGATGACCTGGCCCTGGGCCACGTGCTGGCCCACCCTCAGGCCCCGGGCATAGGCGGACAGGTGGCCATAGCCGGTGGCCCAGCCCGCGGCGTGGCGCAGCTTCAGCCAGTGGCCATAGCCGTTGGCCCACTTGATCTCATCCACCACTCCGTCGCCGGCCGCATAGACCGGCGTCCCGGTGGAGGCACCGAAATCAATCCCCTGATGCATGCGGGTGTAGCCCAGGACCGGGTGAAACCGCATGCCGAAGCCGGACGTGATCCGCACGGCATCCACCGGCGTCCGAAGGAGGAAGCCTTTGATATTCTTCCCAGTTTCGTCGAAATACTGGTCGCGGCCCTCCCGGTGGAAGCGATAGAACCGGCTGGTCTTGCCCTTGCTTTCCAGTTCCGCGAACAGCAGGCCGCCGGTCTCGACGGTACGGCCGCTTTCCGTGACCTTGCGGTCGAACACCAGGCGGAAGTGATCCTCCGGATGCAGGTCCCGGCTGAAGTCGATCTTGTGGGAGAACAGACGGGCCGCGTCGGCCACGATCCGCGCGTCGGCCCCGGCCCGAACGGCGGCGACATAGAGTGACCCGCTGATCGGACCCGCGGCGACGGTGGTTTGCGCCGTCACCTTTTCCTCGAAGCTGCGCAGACGGAACCCGCCGTCCGGGACCCGTGCCAGGCTGAGTGCCCGGGCCGGTCCTGCCCGCAGAGACAGTCCGGTCAGATGACCCGATGTCGCGCCCTGCGGCGGGGCCAGATCCGCGGTGAAGGTCATGCCGGCCTTCAGGTGCTGGATGTCCATGGCCCCCGCCAGGGCCGCCACGGCAGCCTGGGCCTCGTCCCTCGGCGCTCCGAGGCGTTGCAGCGCTCCGGCAAAGGTGTCGCCGGGCTTGATCTCTCCGGTTATCGCCATCGGGGCATGGTCCGCGGGGCGGAAGCCGGCGTGCTGAAGGCCAGCGAGTTCCGACGCGGACGGGACCGGCGGTGCCACCGGCCTCGGGTCCGGGCCGGCGGGCAGCATCCAGGCCGCGGTGCCACCGATGGCGGCCGCGCTCACGATCGCTGCGACCGTGAACAGCGTGGACAGGAGCCGGGACCGGCCGGGAGGGGAGGTGCGAGACAGCATCGACCCTTTACTCAGACTGTTTGCACGCTTCCGGACCGGTTCGCCGGTCGGCGGAGCGCACGGGAAAACGGAACGCCAGACCGGGCGGAGACTGCCGTGAGAGCCCGGTGAAACGCAAGAATGATTCAGACTTTTTAAACTTGTTGTCGGGG
>CAIQUG010000104.1 GCA_903874895.1 uncultured Caulobacterales bacterium
CTGCCGCCGCCGCCCGCGGTGGATCTGCCCACCGCCGCCCGCCACCTGGGCGAGGCGATTCGCATCCGTACCGTCTCGCATCAGGAGGCGACGGATAACGACCCCAAGGCGTGGGAGGATCTGCATGCCTGGCTGGCCGTCACCTATCCCGGCTTCCACGCCGCGGCGAAGCGCGAGATCCTGCCGAACGGGGCGTTGCTCTACAGCTGGACCGGGTCGGACCCGTCCCTGCCGCCCATCATCCTGATGGCGCACCAGGATGTCGTGCCCGTGGCCGAGGAGACGCTAAATCTGTGGAAGGCCGCCCCGTTTGGCGGCGAGGTAAAGGACGGGGCCGTGTGGGGCCGCGGGTCGATCGACGACAAGGGCAGCCTCGTCAGTCTCATGGAGGCGGCCGAATACCTGGCCGCCCGGGGCTTCCGCCCGAAGCGCACCATCTACATCGAATCCGGGCCGGACGAGGAGGTCGGCGGCAAGGGCGCCGCGGCCGTCGCCGCCCTCCTGAAATCGCGGGGCGTCCACGCCCAGTTCGCCCTCGACGAAGGCATGCTGGTGGTGAAGGACAATCCCGCCACGGGTTCCCCCGTCGCCATCATCGGCATCGCCGAGAAGGGCTTTGTGACGCTGCGGGTGACGGCCCGCTCCGCCGGCGGGCATTCATCGGCGCCGCCAAAGGACACCGCCGCCGTGACCCTGTCGCGGGCGGTGATCGCCATCAACGACCACGGCTTCCCGGTGAAGTATGCCGGGCCGATGGTGGGCATGCTGCAGGCGCTCGCGCCCGGCGCCCCCTTCATGACCCGTCTGGCCATCGCCAATGACTGGCTGTTCGCCCCCCTGCTGGCGGCGAAGATCGCCGCATCGGACCAGGGCGCAGCCATGCTGCACACCACCACCGCGCCCACCATGCTGCAGGGCAGTCCGAAGGAAAATGCGCTGCCGGCGGTCGCCATCGCCCGGATCAACTACCGGATCGCTCCCGGCGACACGGCGCAGATGGTGCTGGACCGGGCGCGCAGCGCGGTGGGAGCCCTGCCGGTCGAGGTCGCCTATGACCGGCCGGACAATGTGCACAACCCCTCCCCGGTCTCCTCCACCACCTCGAACAGCTACAGGGTGATCGCGGCCCTGGCGGCGGACGCCGGCCATGCGCCGGCCGCGCCTGGCCTTGTGACCGCCGGAACGGACAGCAAGCGCATGACGGACATAGCGACCGACGTCTATCGCTTCCAGCCGATCACCCTGGAGAGCCGCGACATCGAGATGATCCACGGCGCCAACGAGCACCTGTCCCTGACCAACCTCTCGGCCATGGTCAGCTTCTATGTCCGCCTGATGGAGAAGACGGCGGGGTAAGGACGGCGGTGGAGGCCATGCGAATTGACGGCAAATGCCATTGCGGCGGCATCAGCTTCGAGGCCGACATTGATCCGGCCCGGGTGGTGATCTGCCATTGCACGGACTGCCAGACGATATCGGGCGCCCCCTACCGGGTGAACGTTCCCGTGATGGCGAGCCGCATTCACCTGGACGGATCGCCGACGCCTTACCGGAAGGTGGGCGACAGCGGCCGGGCGGTGGTCACGAACTTCTGCGGGGTCTGCGGGACATCCCTGTTCTCGCACCGGGCAGACGACCCGGATCATGTGTTCCTGCGGATCGGGTGCGTGACCCAGCGCGCCGACCTGCCGCCGATGGTTCAGGGGTTCTGCCGGTCCGCAATGCCCTGGGCCCTGGACATACGCGAGGTGCCCGAGGCGCCCGCGAGACCGCCGGCAACGGCCTGAGACCAGGTTCGGCGGGAGGATGACGCGGCCCTGGCGGCTAGGGGTTCCTGGCGGCCGGGGCGGCGGGGGAGAAGCCGGTTAAACTAGAATAAAACGTCGTGGAGTAAAAATTTATTCCATATGGAATTCCGAGATTTTGGGTCGAAATAATAGAGAGTCGGCCATCACTGACCGACATATTAAATTCATTATTACATTTCCAATTGTCATTATCGATTATTGCGCAATCTTTCAGGATAGTGCTGGTGGCAGATTTATTAGAGTTTGCAGCAAAAAACAGGACCGATTGGGCCGACTTGTTCAATTGCACATGGATAGGGAGATATGAACTCCACCCGCTAGATGCGCAGATATGATTAGCATCAAGTTCTCCGTCACAAGCGACAATCATATAAACGCGATCATCAGAAAAGGACCAACGCGTTGAATTTCCCCAAAATAATACGCAAATGACACTGATCACGAAAAAGCTAACAATACCCCCGAATGCTTCCTCATTCATGACCAGTTGCCCCCGCCGCGTCTCGTGGAGGCGATGCTATGGACGGAATAGGTTTGAAGCAATGTCAAACGCGGTGTGTGACCGTAGCGGCATACCATCCTAGAGACGGACGAGCCTGCCCATGACGGTTGATTTAGCTGTCAGGGCGGGCCCACGGGGCTCAGAAACTGTGCTCGGGAACCGCCAAGCCCGTGGCCGTAGGATCGGCCGGGGCGGCCCGGAGTTCAGGGGCACGAATCCGAAGATCGCCAACTACATCAGGCTGTTGGCAGCGTGGCTGGAGCCGCGAGGACCGAGCACATTCCGATCGACGCCACGCTGGTCATCCGGGCACCGTCAGGTCCATGACAAGCGCGGAATGATCCGACAGCCCTGACGTGCGAACGTCATGGTCATAGACTGCGGCAGTGACGGCCAGACCGTCTATGCGGGCGAACGCGTGGTCCAGCCTGAAGCCGTTGCCGCGGGTGCTGTACCAGGAATATTCCCGACGTTCCGGACCTGCGGCCCGCCACAGGTCGATATGCCCCTGTGATCGAAACTGGCAGAAC
>CAIQUG010000105.1 GCA_903874895.1 uncultured Caulobacterales bacterium
GAACCGTAGCCAAGGGGCCAATGACGGCAAGGCGCTCCCGAGGCGCCCCCGGGACACGGCCTTTGCCGAAGCCAGCTGGCGGGTGGCCAGGGGCGCGACCCTGTCGGCGGCCGTGCGCTGGTCCGGGCGCAGTTTCGACGATCTGGCCAACGGGCGCGTGCTGAAGGCCTATGCCCTGGCAGACCTGCGGGGCGAGGTCCCGCTGCGCCCCGGCATCAGCCTCTATGGACGCATCGAGAACCTGTTCGACCAGGCCTACCAGACCGCCTATCAGTACGGGTCCGTCGGCCGTGCCGCCTATCTGGGTGTCCGGGCGCGGTATTGAGCGGTCGACGCGGGGAGGCGTTGCGGTGAGCGGTCCGGTGATCTCGCGGCGAGGCATGGCGGGGGGCGGAGCCGCAGCGCTGTGCCTGGGCAGGACCCTCCCCGCGCGGTCCGCCTCGGTGTCCCGGCCGGGTGTCGGGCTACCGCTTCGGATCGTGTCCCTGTTTCCCTGCGTTGACGCCATCCTGCTGCGGATTGCCGACCCCGGCCGGATCGCCGGTCTCAGTCGGCTGGCGCATGAAGCGGAGGTGTCCACCGTGGCCGCCGCCGCCTCGCCCTATCCCTCCGTCGGCGACAATGCCGAGGCCCTTCTGGCCCTTCGCCCGGACCTGGTGGTGGTCAGCCACTACACCGCCCGCCCGACCCTGGAGAGCCTGCGCCGGGCGGGCGTCCGCCTGCTGGAGGTCGCGCCGCAGCTGACGGTGGAGGACAGCCTCGCCCAGGTGCAGGACGTGGCCGACGCCATCGGCCATCCCGACCGGGGCCGCGACCTGACGGCGCGAATCCGCACGGCCCTCGACCGGGCCGTTCCCGCGGGGGCCACGTCCTCCGGCCCGCGGGCGCTGGTGTTCCAGAATGCGGGCTTCGTGGCAGGCACCGGCACCCTGATCGACGACATGCTGCGCCGGACCGGGTTCCGCAACATGGCGCAGACCTATGGTCTGAGCGGTTTTGGCGACCTGGCGCTGGAGCGGGTGGTGGCCGACCCGCCGGACGTGCTGCTGGCGGGCATACCCCGTCCCGGTGCCCCCGCCTGGGGGGAACGGGTCCTGCGTCATCCGGCTCTGATGCAGCTGGCCGGCCGGATGCGCCTCGAGCCGTTTCCGGAGGGGCTGCTGCTGTGCGGCGGTCCGGTCCTGCTGCAGACCGCACCGCGGCTGGCCGCCATCCACCGGCGGGTGACGGAGAGGGCGGCATGACCCGGCTGGAGCAGATGCTGCTGGCCGGCCTGGCGGCGCTGGCGGCGGCCTCCCTCTGGGCCGGGCCGGTGGCGACGCCCCTGTCCGTGCTGGCCCATCCGGACGATCCGCGATTCATCATCCTGACCCAGCTGCGGCTGCCCCGGGTGCTGCTGGCCATCCTCGTCGGGGGTGCCATGGGCCTGTCCGGTGCCGCGCTGCAGGGATATTCCCGCAACGCCCTCGCCGATCCCGGAGTACTGGGCGTGTCGTCCATGGCCAGCGCCGGGGCGGTCATCGCCCTCTACTTCGGATGGACGACCACGGCCACGCCCTGGGCCCTGCCGGTGAGCGCGGCCCTGGGCGCGGCCCTGGGCGGCGGCCTGCTCATGGCGCTGGCGGGCTGGAGCGAGAGCGCCACCACCTTCATCCTCGCCGGTGTGCTGCTGAACACCCTGGGTGGAGCGGCCACGGCGCTCGCCCTCAGTCTCGCCCCCGGTCCCTGGGCCCAGGCGGAGATCGTCAACTGGCTGATGGGCAGCCTCACCGACCGCAGCCTGGAGGAGGTCAAGCTCGCCGCGCCCTTCATCCTCGCCGGCTGCGGTCTGATGGTCCTGACCGGCCGGGCGCTGGATGCCCTGACCCTGGGGGATGCCGCGGCCGCCGGCCTCGGCGTGTCCCTGCCGCGGCTCAGGGCTCTGCTGATCGTGGCCGTGGCCCTGTCCGCGGGCGCCAGTGTCGCGGTCAGCGGGGTGATCGGCTTCGTCGGACTGATCATGCCCCATCTGCTGCGACCCCATGTGGGGGCGCGGCCCTCGGCCCTGCTGATCCCCAGCCTGA
>CAIQUG010000106.1 GCA_903874895.1 uncultured Caulobacterales bacterium
AGGGCGGCCAGGGTCGACTTCTCGATGGCGGCCGGCATGGTGTTGATCGAGTTGGACTGGGCGACGATGGAGTTCGCCAGGGCATCCGTGGTGGCCTCGACCGCTTCGGAGTCGGCGGTCACCTTGGCCTGGGCGGCGCTGACGTCGTCCAGCTTGGCCTTCAGGGCGGCGATCTCGGCGCGCAGGGCGTCGACATCGGCGGCAGTAACGGCCGGGGCGGCCGGGGCCACCTTCTGGACGACGTGCTTGGTGGTCGCCGCTTCGGCGCTGATACCGGTCGCGAGCGCGAGGACTGCGCCCATCGCGACGCCGGCCCAGATGTTCAACTTGGTGTTCATTTCAGGAATTCCCCTTATGGCCCCGGGCTTCCCCGAGCAGACTTGCAAGCCGGATACCGTGGGGCCGTGACAGTTTTCGACAGGATTTGCGACAGTTTGACAAAGGCGAGCATCCGGTCGGTGCCTGTGACAAATTCGCCGCGCTCAGACTCTCCTGCCAGGGGTGGAGATCTCGAAACAGCGCGCGGGATCCTGCATTTCCCACGGGATCCTGCAACCCCGTCGCGCCTTCGGCCGCCAGCCTTTGCCCACCGAGGGCGGACCGCCCCTCCAGAACGGGACATCCCCGGGCAGCGTCGCCGGGGGCGGCGCAACCAATATAAACAGCGTGGTAACTTTGTCTAACAACCGCGCATTAAGCCATTTCAGCCATCTTGTGGGCAACACTCAAGTATCAATTTGGCTAAAACCAACGGAAAATCTGTATCCGACCCCCAAATTCGTCCGATTTGGGAAGTCTGGACAACAGTGCCGCAAATGAATGGACGGGCAGACTGAAGTGGCGAACTATCTGAGAAGATTTCTTGGATATTTCCCGTCCGATCCCCGGGGCGCGACGGCCGTGGAGTTCGCCCTGGTCTCCGCCCCCCTGATCGCGGTGGTCCTGGCCATGCTGCAGACCTCGATCATCTTCTTCTTCGACCAGGCGCTCCAGTCGGCGGCCCAGACCTCGGCCCGGCAACTGATGACCGGGGCGGCCCAGACCTCGGGCATGACCCAGGCCCAGTTCAAGCAGCTGATCTGCACCAACGCCTCCACGGCGTTCAACTGCAACAACATGCTGGTGGACGTGCAGTCCGCCTCCAACTTCGCCGCCATCAACACCAGCCCGATCACGGTGACCTACAACAACTCCGGCCAGGTGACCAACGCCTGGTCGTACAGCCCCGGCAATCCGGGGGACATCGTCATCGTCCGGGTCATGTATGACTGGCCGATCTTCGGCCAGATGCTGGGACTGGGACTGAACAACCAGCCGGACGGCGGACACCTGCTGGTGGCCACGGCTGTCTACAAGAACGAGCCCTACCAATGAGCCGGCCTCGCACGGCCAGCCTCATCCCCCGCTTCCGGCACGACCACCGCGGCGTCGCCCTGGTGGAGTTCGCCCTCATCTTCCCGATGCTGGTGGCCCTGTACTTCGGCGGCTTCGAGGTCTGCAACATGACCGCCACCTATCGCAAGCTCACCGACACCACCGTCGAGGTGGCCAATGTGACGGCGCAGTATCCGACCATGGCCGCCGCGGACGTGGCATCCGTGTTCGCCGCGACCTCGCAGATCATGGCCCCCTACGCCACGTCGAACCTGCAGATCGTCCTGTCGGAAGTGACCACGGACGTGAACAGCGCCGCCACGGTGACCTGGAGCCAGAGCTACAACGGGGCCACCGCCCTGGCCGTCGGCAGCGCCCTGACCATGCCATCCGGCCTGGCGGCCCCCAGCTCGAACTACATCCTCGTCCAGACGACCTACAACTACACGCCCACCGTCGGCTCCGCCTTCATCGGCACGGTGCCCATGACGTCGAGCATCTACATCATCCCGCGGAATTCCCCGTCGATCCCCTACACAGGCTAGAGGTGGTCATGAAGCCGTCGCTGAAATCCTTCGGACGTCTGCCCCAGGTGGTGCGCCGCCTGCTGCCCAATTCGCGAGGCAATGTTGCCGTGACCGTGGCGGTGCTTCTGGCGCCGCTGGTCCTGGCCGTGGGCATGAGCACCGACTACACCCTGGCCCGGACCCGGCAGGACCGGCTGAACGGCATTGCCGACACCGCCGCCCTGGCCGCCGTCACGCCGACCATGATGAACCAGACCACCGCCACGGCCCAGGCGGCGGCGCTGGCGGTGCTGCGCTCCGGCGTCGCCACCGTGCCCAACGTGACCTACAATTCCAGCGACATCACCGTCACCGTGAACGACACGACGAACGGGACCAATGTCACCCGGGTGGCCACGGTGAACTTCGCCGCGGCGTCCTCCACCGTGTTCAGCGCCCTGCTGGGCGTGAACACCCTGCCGGTCAACGGATCGTCGTCGGCCAAGTCGTCGGTGTCCCCCAAGATCGACTTCTACATGCTCCTCGACACCTCGCCCTCCATGGCCATCGCCGCCACGACGTCGGGGATCGCGACCATGGTCTCGCACACCGCCAGCCAGGGCGGCTGCGCCTTTGCCTGCCACGAGACCAATCCCGCGTCGGACAATCTCGGCAATCCGGGGGGGATCGACAATTACCAGCTGGCCCGCAATCTCGGCGTGACCCTGCGGATCGACCTGGTCAATTCGGCGGTCCAGGACCTGATGACCCTCGCCCCGGTGACGGCGGCACAGAACTACACGAGCTATCGGGTCGCGCTCTACACCATCGACTACAACTTCACCCAGCTGAGCCCGCTGACCAGCAACTTCACGGCGGCCAAGACGGCGGCCGGCACGCTGCAGGCCGTCACCGTCTACAACAACAACTGCCTGACCGTCAGCAACTGCAACAGTGACGAGGACTCCTATCTCGACATGGGCCTGCAGCAGATGAACAGTGCCATGCCCAATCCCGGTACCGGGACCGGCAATGCCGGCGACACGCCGGAAGAGGTGATGTTCATCGTGTCCGACGGGGTGGAGGACTACATCTACAACGGCAACCGGAACTACGGCCCGATCAACACCCACACCAACTTCTGCAAGACGATCAAGGATCGCGGCATCCGCATCGCCTTCCTCTACCTGACCTACAATCCCCTGCCGACCAACGGCTGGTACAACACCTATATCGCGCCGATCCAGAGCAGCATCGCCACCACCGCACAGAACTGCGCATCCCCCGGACTCTATTTCCAGGTCAACACCGACGGAGACATCTCCGGCGCGCTGAAGAACCTCTTCCAGAAGGCGG
>CAIQUG010000107.1 GCA_903874895.1 uncultured Caulobacterales bacterium
GCCGCTGATCAGGCGGCTTCGGAGATGGCCTTCGGCGCATAGGCCCAGGGCAACAACTCATCGATGCGGCTTTGCAGATGTCCGTTGACCAGCCTGGTGATGACGTCCTCGATATAGCCTTGGGGCTCGACCCCGTTGAGCTTGCAGGTCTCTATCAGCGACGCCAGGATCGCCCAGTGTTCAGCACCGCCCTCGGAGCCCGCGAACAGGCTGTTCTTGCGGGTCAGGGCCAGAGGCCGGATCGCCCGCTCCACCGTGTTGGTGTCCATCTCGATGCGACCGTCATCCAGGAACCGGGTGAGGCCCTGCCAGTGGGTCAGGACGTAACGGATCGCCGTGGCAAGATCGCTCTTCTGGCTGATCAGCTCGAGGCGGGCTTCGAGCCACGGCTTCATAGCTGCAAGGATCGGCGCGCTTTGCTCTCGACGAACCGCGCAACGCTCGTCCGATGACCTGCCGCGGATTTCCTCCTCGATGGCGTAGAGCTTCTGGACGCGGGCGATCATCTCCGCTGCGATCGGCGTCTTGGCAGGGGCCTTGTCCAGCAGTTTGACGAAGTAGCGGCGCGTGTGGACCCAACAGAACGCGAGCTCTACATCGCCAGCCTTCTCAAGCTTCTTGTAAGCGCCATAGCCGTCCGTCTGCAGCACGCCGCAATAGCCCGCCAGGTGGCTCGCCGGCGAAGAGGTCGCCCGGTCATTGGCGTAGACGAACGCCACCCCAGGCGGCTCAGGCCCGCCCCAGGGTCGGTCGTCACGGGCATAGGCCCAGAGCTGTCCAAGCTTGGTGCGGCCCCGGCCGGGATCAAGCACCGGCGCCCGGGTCTCGTCGGCGAACAGCTTTGTCGAGGCCTTCAGTCGTTCAAGAAGCCGCCCGTGCAGCGGCCTCAGCAGCTCCGCCGCCGAGCCCGTCCAGTGGGCCAGGGTCGAGCGATCCAGGACCACGCCCCGGCGGGCGTAAATCTGGGCCTGACGATAGAGCGGGCAATGATCGGCGTATTTGGCCACCACCACGTGGGCGATGGTCGCCTCCGTCGGAAGACCACCCTCGATCAGACGGGCCGGCGCCGGCGCCTGGACCACCACCTCTTCGCAAGACCGGCAGCCGTATTTGGGGCGGCGGATCACCAGGGCCCGGAACGTGGCCGGGATCACGTCCAGCCGTTCAGCCACGTCTTCGCCGATCCGGTGCAAGGCGCCCGCGCAACACGGGCAGGTCTTGTCCTCGATGTCGATCACCTGCTCCACCCGCGGCAGGTGCGCCGGAAGAGACCCGCGATTGGCCCGACGCTTAGCCGCCGTCGCCGCCTTCTGCGCCGGCGTCGCCAGACGCACCTCAGCGCCGGCCAGTTCCTGTTCAAGGTCTTCAAGCGCAAGCGCCAGCTGGTCGGGATCCATCTTCTCAGACCGCGCGCCGAACGTCGCACGCTGCAGATCCCGGATGATCCGGGTCAGCCGTTCGATCAGTTCATGATCAGACGCCCGGGCGTCGTCCTGCGCGGCCAGCTTGCGGTCACGTTCCTCAAGCTCGACGGCATGTCGCGCCCGCTCTGCCAGGAGCAGTTTCCAGACGGCCTCCGCGCCCATGTCGTGCGGCGTTTCCACGAGGCCAAGTAGACCATATTCCAAGGCCTTTGAGGCGCCCCCGCGTGCCGCCTGAGTCAACTTGTCGCAGGCTCACGAGACCTCCTTGGGCGTCTGTGTCCGCCGCGGCGATACCACCCGGGTCCATTCCATTCCCGCCACCAGCGCCGCCAGCTGCACCGCCGTCATCCGCATCACGCCGTCGGTGATCTTCGGCCACTGGAAGGCGCCCTGTTCCAGGCGCTTGGCGTAAAGCACCAAGCCAGACCCATCCCAGTACAGCAGCTTGATCCGGTCCGCCCGCTTGGCACGGAACACATAAACAACGCCACAGAAGGGATCTGCCCGAAGCTCCTCCTTCACCGATCGCGCAAGGCCATCCATCCCCCGGCGGAAGTCCACCGGCTTGGTCGCCACCACCACCTTCACGCCCGCGGGCGGCCCAGAGCCCGGGATCACCGTCCCGCCTTCAAGGCCTGGATGACCACAGCCACCGTTCTCGCCTCCGCGCCGCGGCCGATCCGCACCCTGACCCCGTCGATCTCAACCTCGATGGCGGCATCGCCCGAGCGCTTGGCGCGCTTCCTGCGCGACGGCACAGGCGCGGCAACAGATGGCGGATCATCCCCAGCCTCGACGACGACCGGGACGAAGCCCGGGCCACCCGTGGCCTCTTTGCGCGCCTCCCGAAGCCAGCCGAACAACTGCTGCGGACGAACGCCATGACGGCGCGCCACATCCGAGATCACCGCTCCCGGCGACAGCGCCTCCAGCATGATCTCGCCCTTGACCTCAGGTGGCCAGCTCCGGCGACCGCCAAAGCCCGTAATCACCTCCAGCCGCCGCACAACGGTCGGCTTAAGCTCAAGCGTAGGGTCAAAACTAGACATGTGCCGATCCCGACCAAGGCCACAGATCGCACATCCTCACCCAGCACCATCACCCAAGGAAGGTGACCTCGGAGCTCCGCTTAC
>CAIQUG010000108.1 GCA_903874895.1 uncultured Caulobacterales bacterium
GATGGCACTGGCCTCCGGCGTCGGGATCGGCCTGTCCAATCCCACGGCGATCGCCGACCATGCCTTCTATTTCGGCGAGGACCAGGCCCGCTATCTGCTGGCTCTTGACCCGGCGCAGCTGGACGTCCTGGACGAGGCCTGCGCCACGGCGGGCGTGCCCTACGAGGTGATCGGCGAGGCGGGGGGCTGCGAACTGGCACTCCGCGGTCCGGCGGGCGAGATCGTGGCCATCGATCTGGACGACCTGCGCGCGACCCACGAGGGCTGGATGCCTGCCTTCATGAACGCGCCGGTCTGAACCACGTCTGCCGCGGGGTCGTCCTTGTTCAGGCCGACTTCCGCGGCCAGAGGCGGTCCACCGCCAGCATCAGAAGGACCACGACCAGGCTGCACAGCAGGCCGCCCTCCGGTCCCGCCGTCCCGCCGGTCAGCCACTCCGGACCGGCACCCAGGGTGGCCACCGTGAGGGAGCCCTTGATCATCAGGCCGCTGTCCGGCACGCCGAACACATAGCTCTGCGCGAAATCCCAGGTGGCGTGATAGCCGATGGCCAGCCACAGATTGCCGGTACGGTAGCGGATCCAGGCCAGGGCCAGGCCCACCAGGCCGACATTGGCGATGCCGATGACCGTCTCGCCCTTGTTGCCCAGGTGCAGGGCCAGGAACAGCAGGCTGGTGACGATCGCCGCCGGCCAGAAGCCTCCGGCCCGGGCGATGAGGGCCAGCAGCGGACCACGGATCAGCCCCTCCTCCACCAGTGCCACAAGCAGGAACAGGGCGGAGAACCCCGCCAGCCACATCAGGCCGGTGGTGCCCTCGAAGCTCAGGGGCGCAAAGTGGATGAAGCCGGTGGCGTAAAGGACGCCGATGATGGCTGACAGCAGCACGAACCCAAGGACACCGCCCAGCACCAGCCCCCGCACGGCACCCTCGCCGTCATAACCGGCATCCCGGACACTGATCTTGAACGCGGCGACGGCCATCAGGGTGGCGGCCACCACACCGACCCACTGGCTGACCTCCAGCCCCAGCATCACCGGCAGGGTCGGCCCCGCCCCGTCGGGTTTGACGTGCAGGGCCGACATCAGGCCGATGTCGATCAGTCCGCCCACCAGCACGGCGGCGGCGAAGAATCCGAAGGCCTGGGCCACGGACAACATCCGTCGTCCCCAGCCGCTGACAGAGGTGAGGTCGCCCGCCGGCAAGGCCGCGGTCTGGGTGGTCAGGTCTGACATGGATATCCCCCGGGTTCCGGCGTCAGGGTGGCCGGGGGGCCTGACGCCGTCAATATCAGGGCAGATTAAGATTCATTCATCCCGTTTCTTAGGACGACGCAAAGCTCCCCCGGCGCAGCCTCATGGAAAGACAGACGTCGCGATCCAGCGACGGGATGGGGGACCGAGGAATGGACACTCTGGAACAGCGCGAGCGCGCGTTCGAAGCGCATTTTGCCTTCAGCGAACACCTGGCCTTCACCGTCGCCACCTATCGCAACCGCCTGCTCGGCCTGTGGGCCGGGGAGCGGCTGGGGCTGTCGGGCGCAGCCCTGGACGCCTACGCCCAGGACGTGGTGCATCAGAGCCTCGAGCCGAAGTGTGCCCTCGATCCGGTGGAACGGGTCTGTCGCGACCTGATGGCCCGGGGCTGCGGCGAGCCGGAGGGGGATATCCGCCAGCGGTTCCTGGCCTTCGGCCAGACGGCCGCCGACCGGCTGGCGGCCTAGGCGAGTCCGGCGGGCTCGGGCTGTCGGGACGGACGCAGGGCCGCGAGCGCCCGGTCCAGCACGTCGAGCCCCGCACCCGGACGTACGGCTTCCACCGTCATGATCCGGCGCCAGGCCCGGGCTCCGGGGCGACCCTGGAACAGGCCCAGCATGTGTCGGCTCATGGCCGCCAGGGACGTCCCGGCGGCCAGTTGGCGGGCCAAGTAGGGGCGATAGGCCTCGATTGCCGCCTCCGGGCTCACGGGCCCGTCGTCCGAGCCGAACAGGCGCGCATCCACCGACCCCAGCAGACCCGGATCGTGATAGGCTGCGCGGCCCAGCATCACACCGTCAAGGCCGACCGCCTCCGCCGCGCACGGGTCGAGGCCGGATAGTCCGCCATTGAGCATGATGGCCAGACCCGGTCGATCGGCCTTCAGACGCCGGACCAGGGCATAGTCCAGGGGGGGGATGTCCCGGTTCTCCTTCGGCGACAGCCCCTGCAGCCAGGCCTTGCGCGCATGCACGATGAACTGGTCGACGCCGGCGGCCGCGCAGGCGTCCACGAGGGTATAGAGGCTCTCCTCCGGGTCCTGGTCGTCCACCCCGATGCGGCATTTCACCGTCACGGGGACGGAGACCGCCGCCCCCATGGCTGCCACGCATTCGGCGACCAGGGCCGGCTCGCGCATCAGGCAGGCGCCGAAGCGGCCGGACTGCACCCGGTCGGAGGGGCAGCCCACATTCAGGTTGATCTCGTCATAGCCGTAGTCCGCGCCGATCCGCGCCGCCTCGGCCAGCAGGTCCGGGTCCGAGCCGCCCAGCTGGAGGGCCACCGGATGCTCCACCCCGTCGAAGCCCAGCAGATGGTCCCGGTCCCCCCGCAACACGGCCTGCGCCGTGACCATCTCCGTATAGAGCAGGGCCCGGCGGGTGAGGGTGCGGTGAAAGGCGCGGCAGTGCCGGTCCGTCCAGTCCATCATCGGGGCCACGCTGAACCGCCGCGCGCCCGCGTACGGAGCGGGGGCAGGGGCGGCAGACAGCGTGGCAGACGGGGCGGCAGGCGGGGCGGCAGGCGGCAGGCTCATCCCCCGCCCCTACCACAAAGGACGGGGGGATTCACCCGTTCCGGCGCAGGTGCCGGCCTCAGGCCTGGGCCTCGGCCCGCTCGCGCATGTGCTTCACGATGCCCAGCGTCGCGAGGAAGAAGTGCAGGCTGCCCCAGGCGGCGAAAAGATAGGTGACCATGATGCCCTCCCGGGTGGCTTCCACCAGGGTCCCGGCACAGGCCTTGGCCAGGGCGGGAACCGAACCCTTGGGGGCCACCCCGCCGGGACAGGCCTGGGTGAACCGGGTGCTGTCCGGCCCCTGCAGCGCGCCCAGCACCGACTGGACCACGTCCCCTGCCGGCGGACGGCCGAAATTGGCGTTGGCGATGTGGTCGATCAGCCAGCCGGTGAAGACCGGCCCGCCGCCCAGCGCAATGAGGTTCAGGAACAGGAACAGCACCGCCGTCGCGGTGGCCCGACGGTGCGGTGCCACGGAATTCTGCACCACGCCGAAGGTCGGGGCGAGATAGGTGTAGGAGAAGATGCCCGGCAGGATCGAGAGCATCGCCATCATCTGCCAGGTGGTCTGGCTGTAGATCAAGAGGCTGATCGGCGTGGCGATCATCAGGCCGATGGCCGGGGTCAGCGGATACCAGATCGCGTTGCGCTTCCCCAGCCGGTCGGGGAGAAAGCCTCCCACCAGCGTCCCGATCATCGTCGAGGCCCCGGCGATCAGCCCGAAGACCAGCCCCACCATGGACAGCTTCAGGTGAAACGCCCGGACCACGTAGACGAGGGCGAACTGGGTCGTCCCGTAGCCGGCAAAGGATACGAGCGTCACCCCGAGGATCATGTTGACCACCGGCCATTTGAAGAAAAGCGCCGCGACCACCGCGCCCATCTCCCTCAGCTCGGTCCCCAGGGACAGGGGCGGCTTCACATAGGCCGCGTCTCCGGCCTTGGCTTCCGAATGCCCCCTGGGCGGCTCCTTGATGACCAGCCGGACCAGGAGCGCCAGCAGGATGCCCGGCAGGCCGACGATCAGATAGGCCGTCCGCCAGCTGAAGTTCTCGGTCAGCCAGCCCCCGGCCACCGCCGCGATCATGCCGCCCAGGGGAATGCCGACGGAATAGATGGACAGGGCCGTGGCCCGCTGCTTGGGCGGGAAATAGTCGCTGATCAGGGAGTGGGACGGGGGCGACCCGCCCGCCTCGCCGAAGCCGACGCCGAACCGGTAGGCGGCCAGGGTCGCGAAGCTGCCCGCCGTACCGCACAGGGCGGTGAAGGCCGACCAGATGACCAGGGACACGGAGATCACCGAGACCCGGTTGGTCCGCTCCGCGATCCGCGCGATGGGGATGCCCAGCAGGGTGTAGAGGATCGCGAAATAGAACCCGCCGAGAAGCCCGAGCTGGGTATCGGTCAGCTTCAGGTCAACCTTGATGGCCTGGCCGATGATGTTGATGATGCTGCGGTCGATGAAGTTGAAGGTGTAGGTGGCCAGCAGAAGAACCAGCACCAGCGCCTTGTAACCCGCAGAATATGTTGGACTTTCAACGGTCCCCGATCCGTTTCCGGCCATGCTCTGAACGCTCCCCTACCCGGTTCTTGTCTTGTTGCGAGGAGTGTAGCGTCAAGGGGTCGCGATGCGCCAGTGGGCATGGCACCGTTGGGGAAACACGGGCACGGCTGGCCCCTTGCCCCCGGCCGCGACGCCGGTCTAGACCATGGCTCCGTCGCAGGAGGCCCCGGCATGCAACTCATCATCGGCACCAAATCCTGGTCGACCTGGTCCCTGCGGCCGTGGCTCGTGCTGAAGCGGACCGGCCAGCCCTTCGAGGAACATCTGATCCGGCTGCGCTGGGACGGCGCGGCGGACGAGATCCGCGCGGTTTCCCCCAGCGGCAAGGTCCCGGCCCTGAAGGATGGGGACCTGACCCTGTGGGACAGTCTGGCCATCAGCGAATATCTGGCGGAGCGGTTCCCCGACGCCGGGCTCTGGCCCGCCGATCCGGGCGTCCGCGCCGTGGCCCGGGCGGTCACCGCCGAGATGCACGCCGGCTTCCAGGCCCTGCGCAATGCCTGTCCGATGGACCTGGCCCTGCGGCGCACGGCCGCGCTCGATGACGCCACCACGGCGGATGTCCGGCGGATCGTCGCCCTGTGGCGGGATTGCCGGAGCCGGTTCGGGACCGGGGGGCCATGGCTGTTCGGCGACTGGAGCATTGCCGACGCCTTCTACACCCCCGTGGCGACACGGTTCCGCAGCTACGGCGTCGACCTGGCGGCACAGGGAGATGACGGGACCGCAGCGGCCTACCTGGCCACCCTCCTCGCCGACCCGGCTTTCCTCGCCTGGGAAGCCGACGCCCTGGCCGAAAACCCCGAACCAGCGGTGGGAGCCGCGAAGCTCTAGGGACGCCGGTCAGGGCCGTGCCAGAGGACGCAGCTCCCGCGCATAGCGCTTCCAGTTCTCCACATAGTGCAGGGCCGACGCGGTGAGCATCTGCGCGCCATGCTCGTCCATGGTGCGAACGATCTTGCCCGGCGCACCCATGACCACGGAATTGTCCGGGATCTCCTTGCCCTCGGTGATGAGGGCCTTGGCACCGATCAGGCAATTCCGGCCGATCTTCGCGCCATTGAGGATCACCGAACCGATGCCGATCAGCGAGTTGTCACCGATGGTACAACCGTGCAGCATCACCATGTGCCCTACCGTGACATTGGCACCAATCGTCAGGGGCGAGCCCACGTCCGTGTGCAGTACTGATCCGTCCTGAATGTTGGAGTTTTCGCCGATCGTGATGGGATCATTGTCCCCTCTCAGCGTCGCACCGAACCAGATGCTGGCATTCTTCTTCAATATGACATTTCCGAGAACGACGGCATTTGGGGCAATCCAGTATTCACCTTCAGGAGGCAAGTCCGGAGACGTGGTGCCCAAATCATAGACATGAGAATTTGAATTCATCCGTGCACGACCTTTCAACAAACTCTTCGCTTTAACACATTGGAAACCAAGCTAGCATCAAACTGTAGTCGCGATTCGGATGGACCCCTTCGGGCCCGCTGCGGATCGAAACGGAGTTCAGGGTGACGCTTGATTTCCACCGGCGGCGTTTTGGCCCGCCCATCGGAGCAAGGTTCGCAGCCGGCGGTCAACCGCCGGGTTGCGCCGCGGCTCCGGCGTCACTTCAACCTCCTTTGCATCGGGCGCGCCGCTTTCGGTTCGCCCGATTTTTTTTGCCCTCGGCACCGCTCTCCTTTTCCAGCAGGGGCCCCAGGTCCCATTTCGGAGGTTCGAATGACCAAACGTGCTCTGAAGCGTATGGCGCGTGAAGGCGAATTCAACAGCGCGCAGTTCGAGGAGGAGTCGAAGGTCCGGCGCCTGCCCGTGGATCGCAGCTGGTCGCCCCTGCGCGCCCAGGGGCCCGAGGCGGAGCGCGAACAGGGCTACATGAAGACCATCAAGGCCAAATCCGAAGGCCAGACGGCCCTGATCCAGGCCATCGACGCGAAGAATCTGGTCCTGGCCCTCGGCCCCGCCGGGACGGGCAAGACCTATCTGGCCATTGCCAAGGCGGTGGAGGCCCTGGAGGCCGGCCGGGTCGGGCGGATCGTGCTCTCGCGCCCCGCGGTGGAGGCCGGCGAGTCCATCGGCTTCCTCCCCGGCGAGATGGAGGACAAGCTGGCCCCCTATCTGCGGCCGCTCTATGACGCCCTCTCCGACCGGCTGTCCATGAAGCGGGTGCGGGCCCTGATGGCCGAGGGGCTGATCGAGATCGCCCCCGTCGGCTTCATGCGCGGCCGCACCCTGAACAACGCCTTCGTCGTGATCGACGAGGCGCAGAACTGCACCTATGTGCAGCTGAAGATGCTGCTGACCCGGCTGGGCTGGCACTCCACCATGGTCATCACCGGCGACCCGAACCAGTCGGACCTGCTTCCCGGCGTGTCCGGCCTCGGGGACGTGGCCAACCGGCTCGAGGCCCTCAATGACGTGTCCGTCGTCCGCCTGAAGGACGTGGACATCGTCCGTCACCCGCTGGTGGCGAGCATGCTGGGCGTTCTGTAGCGGTCAGCCGGGTCCGGGATGTGAATCAGGCGTCCCGGACCCGGTACCGCTCTCGATTCCTTACCGCCGCCTTCACTCCGGGTTAACGCGCATCAACGAAGCTGACGGACGTCGTGGGGAGCCTTTGATTGCGTAGCCTGATCGCCGCTGTTGAGAGGGTCGATCCCGTCCAGGTGTCCGGCCGGGTGGCCGCCGTGCATGGTCTGTTGATCGAGGCCCGGGGCGGGTTGACCCGCCTGTCCGTGGGGGCGCGGGTGGATATCGATCGCCACAACGCCCCGTCCCTCGCCGCCGAGGTGGTGGGCTTCCGGGAGAACCGGGCGCTCCTGATGCCCTTCGGCGCGGTGGAGGGCGTGGCCCCCGGCGCGGAGATCCGCATCCTGCCCCAGGGCGGTGCCCTGCGTCCGACCCTGGCCTGGCGAGGCCGGATCGTGAATGCCTTCGGAGAGCCCATAGACGGCAAGGGCCCCTTGCCGCAGGGGCCCGTCCCCTACCCGTTGCGGAACCCACCCCCGGCCGCTCACGCCCGGGGCCGGGTCGGCGCGCGGCTGGACCTGAAGGTCCGGGCCATGGACGTGTTCACCACCTGCTGCCGCGGCCAGCGCCTCGGGGTCTTCGCCGGCTCCGGCGTCGGCAAGTCCGTGCTCCTGTCGATGCTGGCGCGGGAGGCGGAGTGCGACGCCGTGGTCGTCGGCCTGATCGGCGAACGGGGCCGCGAGGTTCGCGAATTCATCGAGGAGACACTGGGAGAAGAGGGGCTGAAGCGCGCCGTCGTCGTGGTCGCCACCTCCGACGAGCCCGCCCTGACCCGCCGCCAGGCCGCCTATGCCACCCTGGCCATCGCCGAATATCTGCGGGACCAGGACCAGGAGGTGCTGTGCATGATGGACAGCGTCACCCGCTTCGCCATGGCCCAGCGGGAGATCGGCCTGGCCGCCGGGGAACCGCCCACCACCAAGGGCTATACGCCCACCGTCTTCTCCGAACTGCCCAAGCTGCTGGAGCGGGCCGGGCCGGGACCGATCCGCGCCGATGGAACGACGGCGGCCCCGATCACTGCCATGTTCACCGTGCTGGTGGACGGGGACGACCACAACGAGCCCATTGCCGATGCCGTGCGCGGGATCCTGGACGGGCACATCGTCATGGAGCGGGCCATTGCCGAGCGGGGCCGCTTCCCGGCGATCAACGTGCTGAAGTCCATCAGCCGGACCATGCCCGGCTGCCAGACGGCCTTCGAGCAGGACGTGGTGCGCAGTGCCCGCCAGACCCTGGCCGCCTACGCCAACATGGAGGAGCTGATCCGCATCGGGGCCTATCGCCGGGGCTCGGACCCGCAGATCGACCGGGCCATCGCGCTCAATCCGGCGCTGGAGGCCTTTCTCACCCAGCAGAAGGACGAGGCGACACCGCTGGACGAGTCCTTCTCCGTCCTCGACCGGCTTCTGAATGGCGGAGGTGACGCATGAGCTGGTCGGACTCCCTGATCCGCATCTCCACCTACGAGGTGGACGAACTGCAGAAGCGCCTGAAGGAGGTCCTCGACCGACAGGACGCCGTCGAGCAGGCGATCGACACCCTCGACCTTGAAGCGGAGGAGGAAAAGCTGCGGGCCAGCGTCGATCCGTCGGTGGCCTGGTGCCATCCGGACTATCTGAAGGCTTGGAAGCTGCGCCGGGCCCGGCTGGAAGCCCAGCTGACCGCGATCACCCTGGAGGCGGAGGGGGCCCGCGACGCCCTGGCCGAGGCCTACGAGGCCCTGAAGAAGGTGGAACACGTGGCCGAACTCGCCCGGCTGCAACAGGCCCGAACCGACCTGCGCATCGAGACTGCCGGCCTGGACGAGATCGCCCTCCGCAACAGCCACAATGCGAGGCAGTCGAAGCGGTCCTGACCGACTGCGGGAGGGGCGTTGCCTCAGGCGGGCTGCAGCGCGCTTCCCGCCACGCTCTGGAACAGCTTGGCGCCGTCGGCGGAGCCCAGGTCGACCTCGAAGGCGCGGTCGGGGTGCGGCATGATGCCGAGGATATTGCCTGCGCCGTTGACGATCCCGGCAATTCCCCGGGACGAGCCGTTGGGATTGTCCCGGTACCGGAACACCACCCGGCCCTCGCCCTCGAGCCGGTCGAGGGTTTCGGTGTCGGCGAAGTAGTTGCCCTCGCCATTGCCGACGGTCATCACCGCCTCCCGCTGCTGCCCATAGGCGCTGGTGAAGCGGGTCTGACCATTGACGATGTCGAGGGTCACGGCCTTGCACACATATTTCAGCCCGGCATTGCGCAACAGGGCACCAGGCAGCATTCCCGCCTCGCACAGGACCTGGAAGCCGTTGCAGATGCCGACAATGGCCACGCCCCGGTCCGCCAGTCGCTTGACCTCGGCCATCACCGGAGACAGGGAGGCCATGGCCCCGCAGCGCAGATAGTCCCCATAGGAGAAGCCGCCGGGCAGCACGACCATGTCCAGCCCGTCGTCCAGCTTCGTCTCGGTGTGCCAGACCATCTGGGCCGGCGATCCGGTGGAGCGCTCGATGGCCACGGCACAGTCCCGATCGCAGTTGGAACCGGGGAAGACGATGACGGCGGATTTCATGGCGGGTCCTGCGGGGGCTAGGCGATGGCGACGGGGGCACCGTCAGGCGTGAAGGGCTGGCGGAAGGTGAACGCCTCTGCCGTCGGGCCGAGGCGGGCGAGACGGTCGAGGCGGTCCTTGCCCTCCTCCACCGAGGGAATCGATCCGGCGGGAACCCACCACAGCGCCATGTAGGCCGGCAGGCTGTCGAACCACTGGTGGCGGCGGCGCATCACCTCCAGATGACCGCTGCGATAGACGAAGGCCCCCAGTTCGGACAACCCTGTCCAGACGGACATGTTGATCAGGATCCGCGGGTCGGGATAGGCGCGGATGCCGGTGGCATCGTTGGTCCCGTCCCCCAGCATCCGCCAGACAAAGCCCTGCGCGGCATCGGCCAGGGCATTGATCCGGTCGAGGGCGTCGAAGAAGGCCGAATTGGCCGGATCCTCGGGCGGGGTCTGGAAGGCGGCGATGTTGATCTGGGCCAGGTGAAAGCCCGGACCGGCCATCAGGCCACCTCCACCTTGTAGCTTTCGATCACGGCATTGGCGAGAAGCCGGTCCGCCATGGACTTCGCCTCGGCCTCGGCCTTCGCCCTGTCGTCGCCGGCGATGTCGAGGGTGATGATCCGCCCGACCCGGACGTCCGACACGCCGCCGAAACCCAGGCCGCCCAGGGCCGCCTCGATGGCCTTGCCCTGCACGTCCAGAACGCCGGGCTTCAGGAACACTTCGACACGGACCTTCACGAGACGCCTCCGGTGATGCCGCCCTGGATGACCGTGGGCATTTCCTTCATGATGCCGAGGCGGCGGGCCACCTCGGTATAGCTTTCGATCACATTGCCCAGGTCCCGGCGGAACCGGTCCTTGTCCAGCTTCTCGTTGGTGGTGGAGTCCCACAGGCGGCAGCTGTCGGGGCTGATCTCGTCGGCCAGGATCACACGGCTGAAGTCACCCTCGTAGATCCGGCCATACTCGATCTTGAAGTCCACCAGCGTGATGCCGACGGCGGAGAACATGCCGGTGAGGAAGTCGTTCACCCGGAGCGTCATGGCCAGGATGTCATCGATCTCCTGGGTCGCAGCCCAGTTGAAGGCGGTGATATGTTCCTCGGTCACCAGCGGGTCGTGCAGCTCGTCCTTCTTGTAGAAGAACTCGATGATCGACCGCGGCAGGGGGGTCCCCTCCGGAATGCCGAGGCGCGTGGAGATCGAGCCGGCGGCGATGTTGCGGCAGACCACCTCCAGGGGGATGATCTCCACCTCCCGGATCAGCTGCTCCCGCAGGTTCAGGCGCTTGATCAGGTGATTCTGCACGCCGATGCCGGCCAGGCGGGTCATGATGAACTCGCTGATCCGGTTGTTGATGACGCCCTTGCCCTCGAGCACCGCCTTCTTGGTGGCATCGAAGGCCGTGGTGTCGTCCTTGAAATACTGGATCAGGGTGCCCGGCTCCGGTCCTTCGTAAAGGATCTTGGCCTTGCCTTCATAAAGCTTCTTGCGGCGGGTCATTCATCACTCCGGACAGCGGCGGGGATCCCGGAACGAAAAAGCGCGCGCGGATATTCCATCTAGCGCGCGCAGAATCCGTGGTCGCCGGCCACTCAAAATCAGAACCGACAGGTTAGCGGAATCGGCGCCTTTTCGCAAACGCCGCCGCGCGTCGGCGGAATGTTTCCGCAAACCTGCGCCAAGGCGCCATGATCTGCTAAGACACGCGTCTCAACCTCACGGACCGCGCCCCGCATGACCGCCGCCGCCTCCAGCCCCGATCCCGCGCCTGAGGGGGCCGACGCGCCTCACCCGCCACGGTCCGGCCGGCCCTCCCGCGCCAAGGCACAGCTTCACCGTCGGTCAGAATATGTCACCATCGCCCGGCCGTCCGACCGGAACGCGCGGTCAAACCCGATCGAGATCATCGGTCGTCGCCGGGCCGGCATCGACGATCTGTATCACCAGCTGCTGACGGCCTCCTGGACCCGGTTCCTGACCCTGTCGGCCATCACCTATCTGGCCATCAACGGGATCTTCGCCCTCCTGTTCTGGGTGGACCGGGCCGGTGTCGCCGGCGGGGCCTTGAAATCCTCGGCCGGTCTGACCGACGGGCTGGCGGCCCTGGCCGACGCCTTCTTCTTCAGCGTGCAGACCTTCGGTACCATCGGCTATGGCGGAATGGCCCCCGCGGACCTCTACACCAACCTGCTGGTGACCGTGGAAAGCTTCGTCGGACTGGGGGCCGTGGCGGTGCTGACCGGCATCATCTTCGCCCGCGTCTCGCGCCCCACGGCCCGGGTCCTGTTCTCGCAGTGGGCGACCATCAGCCAGTTCGAGGGCCAGCCGACCCTGATCTTCCGCTGCGCCAACGAGCGCGCCAACCAGATCCTGGATGCGGAAGTGACGGTCAGCCTTGCCCGGCAGGTCGTGACCCAGGAGGGGATGCGGGTCCGCCGCATGCTCGACCTCAAGGTCGTCCGGTCACGGTCGCCGCTGTTTGCCCTGACCTGGATGATCCTGCATGTGATCGACGAGACCTCGCCCCTGCACGGCGCGACGCCGGAAAGTCTGACGGAGGACAAGGGGGAGATCCTGGTCATCGTCGGCGGCGTGGACGAGACGTTCGCCCAGCGAATCCATGCGCGCCATTCCTACATGCCCGCGGACATTGCCTGGAACCGGAGGCTTGCAGACATCCTGACCGTCGGAGCGGATGGGCATCGCGTGATCGATTACACGCGATTTCATACCCTCGAACCTGAAATTGATAACAATTCCACTCTTGATGGGTGACAGCCTACGTTAAAAGCCCGCAAATCAGCGTACACGATGCCATCCGGCCGGACGCCGATCGTGTTGTTGGAGACCGTTGCCTTGCCGATGCGCGCGAATGATCTGGAGTCCCTGCTTCGCGCCGCCTTTCCGGATGCGGAGATCGAGATCGTGGATCTCGCAGGCGACGGCGACCATTATCGCGCCCGCATCGTGTCCGGGCGCTTTTCCGGCCTCTCCCGCGTCCGTCAGCATCAACTGGTCTACGCCGCCCTGAAAGGCCGGATGGGGGGAGAGCTGCACGCCCTGGCGCTGGAGACGGCGTCGCCGCCGGGGGACTGACCCTTGCGGTATCGCTCCTTCAGCGAGAGCGGACAGGCCATTTCAGCGCTTTCCCTGTCGCTGGACGCCGCAGACCTGCGCCCGGGGGACCTGAACACCCTGGTCGTCAGCGCCCTTGAGGCGGGCGTGAATTGCTACGAGGCCCGGGTCGATGACCTCGACGCCCTCTACGCCATCGGCCAGGCCACCTCGACCCTGGAGCGCCGGATGGTCCTCGTGGGGCTTCGGGTGCCCCTAGACTCAGACAAAGGGCAGCGCCTTCTGGATCGTGGCACGGTCATCCGCCTGCTTCAGGAAGCCCTGCGCGCGTCCGGGCTTCGCTGGATCGACTATCTGATGATCGAGGACCCGCAGCCCGGCGAGTTCGACCCGGCGTTTCGCGCCACCATCGAAGCGGCACGTCAGGCCCGGCGGCTGCGCTTCGTCGGCATCCGGGGAGACAGCGAGGCCGTCGACAAGCTGCTGGCCGATGCCGCCGTGGACATCTATGCCGCGCCCTACAACCTGCGAGCCAGCTGGATCACGCGCTCGCGCATGCGCACCGCCGTCCATGGCGGTCTGACCGTGCTCGGCTACAACTATTATCCTGCCGAGGTCCGCGCGTCCCTGGCGACACCTGCGGCGGAGGCACCCCGGCGGTCGGGGCTCCTCGGCTTTGGCCTGGGCCTGGCCCGGTCGGTGCAGGCCCAGCCGGAGCGGCCGGCACCCTACCACTTCCTCGACCGCATCCGGGAATGGGATGCAGACCAGATCTGCCTCGCCTATGCCCTGACCGAGCCCTCCCTCTGCACCATCCAGATTTCCGCCGATTCCGCCGAGACAATCACCCACCTGGCCGGTGTGGTGGAACGAGAGCTGCCGGCCGGCGTTCCCGCCCAGATCGAACTGGCCCGGGTGTCCGATCTCGACTAGGCCGGGACGCAGGCCTTGAAACCGTCCGTTTGCGGCTCTAGGTCTGTGTCGTGGGACGCCCGACGCGCCCCCAAGCCCGGGTCGGTCCCGGCGACCAAGGAGATCAAGGTGTCAGACGCAGTCAACGAAAGCCCCGAGGCGGCCGTTCACGCCTTCATCTCCAAGACGATTGCCGAGCATCCGGTCGTCCTGTTCATGAAGGGCGTGCCGGACCAGCCCCGGTGCGGCTTCTCGTCCCTCGTGGTCCAGGTGCTGGACCATCTCGGCGTGGACTTCGTCGGCGTCGATGTGCTCCAGGACGAGGCCCTGCGCCAGGGCGTGAAGGCCTTCTCCGACTGGCCGACCATTCCGCAACTCTATGTTGCAGGCGAGTTCGTCGGCGGCTCGGACATCGTGCGCGAGATGTTCCAGAGCGGGGAGCTGAAGCCCTTGCTGGTGCAGAAGGGCCTGCTCGCGGACGCCTGATCGTCAGCCCACATCACACAAACGTTAGTGCGAGTGATATTAACGACGATTTTCGCGTTCAGGTCGCATTTCCGGTATTTCCAGCCGTGAGGCTGGCTATGATCCCCTCCGACAAGCAATCGCATCGGGGAACAAGATCCATGGCCATGTCTTCGCGCGTCCACCCGACCTTTGGTCGCCGCGGTCGGGTCGGGACCCGCGCCACCCCGCGAGGGCGGGCCATCCGCAGTGCGTCGGCCCTGCCCGTCACCTCCGCGGAGGAGCGGTGGAGCCCCCGTCGCACCCTGGCCTTCGTGATCGTCCTATCCGCCGGTCTGTGGGGCGTGATCGGCCTGATCGCCTATGGCGGCATCCAGCTGTTGCGCCACTAGCCGCGAACGTGCCGGAACCATCATGAAGAAAGGCCCCGGAGGGTTCCCCGGGGCCTTTCCATGTCTGCAGACCGGTGCGGCGAGTTGCCGCGGCCGGGATCAGCTCGAATAATATTCGACGACCAGGTTCGGTTCCATCTTCACCGCGAACGGCACATCGGACAGTTCCGGGGCGCGGACAAACTTCACTTCCATGCCCTTGCCGTCAACTTCGTAATAGTCCGGCACGTCGCGCTCGGGCGACTGCAGGCTTTCCAGCACCAGGGCCATGTTGCGCGAACGCTCGCGCACGGCGATCACATCGCCCGGCTTGACGGTGTAGGAGGCGATGTTGACGCGCTTGCCGTTCACCAGCACGTGGCCGTGATTGACGAACTGGCGGGCGGCGAACGGGGTCGGCACCCACTTGGCGCGGTACACGACGGCGTCGAGGCGGCTTTCCAGCAGGGCGATCAGGTTCTCCGAAGCGTTGCCCTTGCGGCGGGCGGCCTCGTCATAGATCCGGCGGAACTGCTTTTCGGTGATGTTGCCGTAGTAGCCCTTCAGCTTCTGCTTGGCGCGGAGCTGCAGGCCGAAGTCGGACACCTTGGACTTGCGGCGCTGACCGTGCTGGCCGGGGCCGTAGGAGCGCTGATTGACCGGAGACTTGGGGCGACCCCAGAGGTTCTCCCCCATGCGGCGGTCAATCTTGTATTTCGCCGAGTGGCGCTTGGACATTGTGGTACTTTCCAGTTCGACCCAGGCCGGCCTCCCCTCTATGGGAAGGCGATTGCAACGGCGGCGTTCGGATCACCCGTCATGGCTTCGCCCGCCCGGACACCAGAGGTGCCCGGAAACGGCGAAGGGCGGTGTATGACGTCGGGACGCGGCAGAGTCAAGCCGAGCCCGTTCCGCAGCCCGGTTACGCCGGGTTTGACTCCGGGCATCGGGGACCGCCACCTAGGACGACCAAGGGGGCTGCAGGTCAATGACAATGACAGACGTCTTCGAGCGAATGACGGCAGGCCGCGCGCCGTCCCGTTCACGGGAACCGGAGCCGGACTGGCACAGGGATGGCCTTGCTTGGGGCTTCGCGGCAGCCGCCCTTTGCCTGCACACCCTGGTAGCCGGGCGCTACGACGTCTTCCGGGACGAGCTCTACTTCATCGTCTGCGGTCGTCACCCGGCCTTCGGATATGCCGACCAGCCGCCGATCGTGCCGCTGCTGGCGGCGGGGACCTTCGCCCTGGGACACAGCGTCTGGATGCTGCGACTGCCCGGTGCCCTGGCCGCGGGCGGCCTCGCCTGGCTGGCGGTGCGGTTCGCGCGCCTGCTGGGGGGCGGCACCCTCGCCGGCATCTGTGCCGCTCTGGCCGTCACCCTCTCGCCGATGTTGATGGGGCTGGGCGCGACCCTCAACACGACGACGTTCGACCCGCTGGCCTGGACCGCCATCGCCTGGTGTCTGGCCCGGGCGGTCAAGACCGGCGATCCACTGAGCCTGTGGCTGGGCGGCGTCATCGCCGGCATCGACCTGGAGATCAAAGATTCGCTGGTCTTCTGGGCCGTCAGTCTGGCCGTCGGGCTCGCCCTGACGCCGGAGCGGAGGCTGCTTGGCCGGAGACAGGTCTGGTGGGGTCTGGCACTCGCGGCCCTGATCGCGGCTCCGTCGGTGGCGTGGCAGGCCTTGAACGGCGTCCCGTTCCTCCAGCTGGCCGCAGCGGCACGGGACAAGAATGCCGAGATTCCGATCCCCGCCTTCCTCCTGAACCAGGTCCTGGTGATGAACCCGCTGCTGGCACCGGTGTGGCTCACCGGCGTGATCGTGCCCTTCCTCTCGGACAGCCTGCGCCCGTACCGTTTCCTGTCCGTGGCCTTCTTCACCTGTGCGACCCTGGTGATCGCGACCCACGGCAAGGACTATTATCTGGCGGCGAGCTATCCGGTGATGTTCGTGCTCGGCGCCGTGGCCCTCACCCGACGGCTGAGCGGGACCGCCGGACGCGCGGTTGCGACGGCCGGTGCCTTGGCCGCCGTCGCCTTTTCGGTCCTCGTCTCCCCCCTGGCACTGCCGGTCCTCAACGTCCCCCAGCTCCGGGCCTATGTCCGCGCGCTGCCCATGGCACCCCAACGGCAGGAAAAGAGCTTCGAGGGGACACCTTTACCCCAGGTCTTCGCCGATCAACTGGGGTGGCACGACTTCACATTCCAGGTCAGCGCCGCCTGGCGCCGGATACCCGCATCGGACCGGAGGCAAACCTCCATCAAGGTCGACAACTACGGTGAAGCCGCGGCCCTCGAGATCTACGGCACCCCGGGTGAGCTGCCGCCCCCGCTGAGTGGTCACAACCAGTACTACCTCTGGGGACTCCGAGGGCAGGCCCCGGTCAACCTGCTTGTGGTGCAGAACGAACCGGAGCGTCTGGCACCCTATTGCCAGCAGACGACCGTCCTGGGGCACACCGCCTCGCCGGACGCGATGAGCTATGAAAACGGCAAGGCCATCGTCTTCTGCCGCGGCCTCAGGGTCGACATCGGCAAACTCTGGCCGGAGCTCAAGAACTTCAGCTGACGCCGTCTTCTGGCCAATCGGCAGAATTCGGCTATGGTTAACAAGGCCCCTCGGGAGGAACGAGTTCATGAAGACGCTCGCAATGCTGTCTCTGGCTGCCGGAGTCCTGTTCACTGGCGTTGCGCATGCTGGCGATGCGGCCGTCGAGAAGCCCATTCGCCAGATGATGGACGGTTTCAACTCGGGCGATATCAAGTCCGTCAAGGCCGCGCATGTGGCCCAGCCGACAATCATCGACGAGACGCATCCGTTTATCTGGTCCGGACCCAAATCGTTCGACCGGTGGGTCGCCCAGCTGACGAAGAACGAGGCGGAAGAGGGCAAGACCGACGGCTCGGTCTTCTTCGGCGATCCGATCCGCGAGTCCGTGGCGGGTGACCACGCCTATGTCTTCACCCCCTGCACCTACAGCTTCAAGCAGAAGGGCCAGATGATGCGGGAGACGGGCACCATCACCTTTGCCCTGGTCAAGACGCGGACCGGCTGGAAGATCGCGTCCTGGGCCTGGACCAGCCCGGAAGCCCAGCCGGTCAAATGATTTCCACGACCGATCGGTCTCGATAAGGTGCAGGGGAGGCGAGCCATGCTCAGTCTGCGACCCAACTGCGAGTGCTGCGACGCGGACCTGCCGGCGGCGGCGATCGCCTACATCTGCACCTTCGAATGCACCTTCTGTCCGGCTTGTGCCGTGGACCGGCTGGGGAGCACCTGCCCCAACTGCGCGGGAGAGCTGGTCCGGCGTCCGGTCCGGCCTGCCGCCGCCCTCGCCCGCTTCCCGGCCCAGACGGAGCGCCATCTGCGCCAGGAGCCCTGTCCCGGTCAGCCCGCAGCGTCGTAGGCGGCGCGGAGCCAGCCCAGCACCTCGCCATCAAGGTCATCCGGTCCGGCCAGCTTCACCCGGTGGGACACCATGGCGTTGAAGCTCCCCGAGGCTTCCAGCCGCCCGGCCGGGGCCACCCCCGGCAGGTTGAGGCCGAGATCCAGGCGCGTGCGGGTCGAGGGCTGGACCAGCGCGAACTGCCGGCGGCGGCGGAGACTGACATTCAGCTTCTTCGGTGCGACCTCCACGTCCGGGCCGAGGGACCGGGCGGAGGCGATCACCTGATCGTAAAGCGGGCAAAGCGCCGCCTTGTCGTCGCCGAACAGGTGGGCGACGGGGTCATCCGCGTCCCGGGGAGCCGCAGCTTCCAGCGCCCGCTTGGCCAGGTGGTTGGCGTAACCGTGGCCGAGGCCATGCTCGGCCTTCAGCCAGGCCACCATCTGTCCGTGCTTGTCCAGACCCTGGCCGCGTAGCACCTCGACCCAGGCCGCCACGGTGCGTCCGGTCTGGGCGGCAATGTTGCGCTCGAAGCTGGCGACGGTCTCCTCGACGCTGGCCATGATCCCTGCCTCCGGTCCTGTCACTGCCGCCGGAAAGGTACGCCTTCCCGCGGGTCCGGCAAGGGGGTCGTCAGGGCTTGTCCCGGTCCTGCACCCGGGCGGCGAGGCGGGCCAGCGTCCGGCCCCGTCCGCGGACCAGGGCGGTGATCACGCCACGGAAGGTCTTCACCTCCTGTTCCGAGAAGCGGGCGCGGCCAAGCGCCACACGCAGGTTGCGGACCATGGCCGGGGTCTTTTCCGGCGGGTGGAAGAAGCCGGCGGCCTCCAGCTCCGTTTCCAGCTGCTCGAACAGGCCGAGCATGGCCTCCCCGGTGGCCGGGGGTGGATTGTCGCGGAAGATCGGTGTCGGGCCGTCATCCACCGTCATCCGCCACTCATAGGCGTTGATCGCCACGGCCTGGGCCAGGTTCAGGGACCGGTGGCGCATGTCCACGGGCAGGGTGACAATGGCATGGCACAGGGCGATGTCAGCGGTTTCCAGACCCGCCCGCTCCGCCCCGAACAGCAGGCCGATCCGCTGACCCTCTCCCTCGGCCTGGCGCAGGGCGGCAGAGGACTGGCGCGGATTGAGGACCGGCAGCTGGGTTTCCCGAGGGCGCGCGGTGGTGGCATGGACGAGCGTGAGGTCCGCCATGGCCGCCGCGACGGTGGGATAGACCCGTGCGTCATCCAGCACCCAGTCCGCCCCAGAGGCCGAGGCCCAGGCGCGGTCCTGCGGCCAGCCGTCCCGCGGATTGACGAGACGCAGCTCTGTCAGGCCGAAATTGGCCATCACCCGGGCCGCCGCGCCGATATTTTCCGCCAGCTGCGGCTGGTCGAGGATGACCACGGGCGGGACGGGGGCGGCGGAGGCCGGGATTGTCTGTTCGGGGGGCGGGACCATGGCCCTTCTCTTAGGACGGATCGGCCGCCCCTGCGAAGGGGTCGCTGCCGCTAAACTGGCTGTTTGCCGCCCGATGTGCTAGGGAGCCGGTCAATCCTGACAATCCCCGCCCGATGGAGCACATCCACTGTCTTCTGATCCCAAGCCGGAACTGACCGGCGAGGACGCCTTTGTCCCGTCCCTGGACGCCAATGACGCCGAGCTGTCCGCCCTCGATACCGATACCTCGGACTCCGCCACCGGTGGCGTCAGCGGGCCGCAGCCTGCCAGCGACTTCGAGGAGTTCACGGCCTTCGGCGGCGATCCCGAAGCCCTGCTCGCCCTGATCGAGGGAAAGCTGGACGACGACCAGGCCCAGGACACGGTGGTCATCGACCTCCGCGGCAAGAGCCCGATCGCCGACTATGTGGTGGTTGCCTCCGGCCGCTCGCAGCGGCACGTGGCCGCCATCGCCGACCATCTGGCCCGCGCCCTCAAGGACGCCGGACATGGCAAGGCGCACATGGAAGGCATGCCCCAGGCGGACTGGGTGCTGATCGACGCGGGCGACGTGATCATCCACCTGTTCCGTCCCGAGGTGCGAGCCTTCTACCGGATCGAGCAGATCTGGTCGCTGGAGACCCCCGGCGCGGCACCCCGCCCGGCGGATGCCGGCAGCCATGTCGAGAGTGCCGACACCTGATCGGCTGACCAGATGCGGGTCGATATCCTTGCCGTACACCGCCTCGGCCGATCGGTGGAAGCCGATCTGGCGCGGGACTATGCCGCCCGGGCCACGGTGCAGGGCCGGTCCCTGGCGCTGGGTCCGGTCGACATCCTCGAGGTGGAGAGCCGCAAGCCCGGCAAGCTGGCGGAGGGCGACGCCCTCATGGCCGCCTGCGGGGATGGAACCCATCTGATCGCCTGCGACGAGCACGGGGAGACCTTTACCTCCCGCGCGTTCGCCGAGCGCCTCACCCGCCTCCGGGACATGGGTGAGCGGCGGGTGGCCTTCGTCATCGGCGGGGCCGACGGCCTGTCCGAAGCGGTGAAGTCCGCCGCCCGATCACGTCTGGCCTTTGGCCCCCAGACCTGGCCCCATGCCCTCGCCCGGGTGATGCTGGCCGAGCAGATCTACCGCGCGTTCAGCATCGCCGCCGGAACGCCCTATCACAGGGACTGATCCCGTTGGCGGGGGCGGCGAACCATGGCACGGGTGGGCCCTGATGCGCGCCCTGATCCCCCTCCTGCTGATGGCCACGCTCGCGCTTGCCGCGCCGGACCGCCCGTGGGCCCAGGCCCAGGGCCCGGCGTCAGACGCCCCTTCACCCGGGGCCCGGACCGGATCGCAGAAGCTGGAACGCCTGCGTCAGGAACTGGTCCGCCTCGGTCGGGCACAGCGGGCCGGCGACAAGTCATCTGACGCCTGGCGCGAGCGGTTGATGGAACTCAATGCCCGGCAGGCGGACCTGGACCGGCGGATGGGGACCAACCGGGACAGCCTGGTGCAGATGCTGGGCGCCCTGCAGATGTTCCGGCGGGACCCGCCCCCCTCCCTGCTCGTGAATCCCCGCTCCGCCCGGGATGCGGTCCGCGCAGCCATCCTGATCCGGGCGGTCCTGCCGGAGCTGGAGGCCCGCCGCCGCACCTATGTGGACGAGGCCAACGAGCTGAACCGCATCCGTCGGGACGCCGCCGTGGCCGGCGCTGCCCTGCTCAGCGCCGAGAGCGCGGATGCCGAGCGGCGGGCGCGGATCGACCAGCTGGTCGCCGCCAAGTCCACCCTGGAGGTCCGTGGCGATCCGGACGCCACGCAACGGGCGGCCGCGGCGGCCGCACACGCGGCCTCCACCGACGAACTGGTGGGCAATCTCTCGCATATCGACCCTCCCGCCGCGGCCAGTCGGGGCTCGCTGGAGGCCATCACGGACCTGCGGCTGGAGTCCCCCGTGCACGGCAAGGTCGTCCGGCGCTTCGGGGGTGCGATCCAGCGGGCGGGGGAAGACCGTCGGCGCAGCACCGGCGTCGCCTGGCGGACAGCGGCCGCCGCCACTGTGCTGAGTCCGGCGGACGGCGTCGTCGACTATGCCGGTCCGATCAAGGGGGCCGGACTGGTGGTGATCGTGCGGCTGAAGGGCGAATTCCGCCTCGTCCTGGCTGGACTCGACCGGGTGACCGCCACCACCGGCAGCCAGCTGGTGTCCGGCGAGCCCGTGGGACAGATGCCCCAGGTCAGCGGGCCGGAACTGCTCCTGGAGATCCGCCGAGGGGCCCAGCCGGTGAACCCGGCCAACTGGCTGAAACTCTGAGCCGGATCCTCAAGGGTCGCCCCCCGCAGGGGGCTAGCCGACGAAGGCCCGCTCGAGCACGTAGTCTCCCGGATCGGCGTTCGAACCCTCGGTCAGACCGTAGCCCTCCAGCGCCTTGGCCACGTCCTTGATCATCGCCATGGAGCCGCACATCATCGCCCGGTCCACCGCCGGATCGAAGCCGGTGGCGGGCAGACCCAGATCGGCGAACATCTTGCCCGATGCCATCAGGTCGGGAATGCGCCCCTGCCGCTCGAAGGGTTCCCGGGTCACGGTGGGGTAGTAGACCAGCTGCCTGCGGGCCTGCTCGCCCACCAGTTCATCCTCGAAGATCTCCCGGGTCCAGAGGTCGCGATAGGCCAGTTCCGACACCTGCCGCACTCCGTGCACCACGACCACCTTCTCGTAGCGCTCATAGGCGTCCGGATCGCGGGCGACGCTGAGGAAGGGAGCGAGGCCCGTGCCGGTGCTGAACAGGAACAGCCGCTTGCCGGGCGTCAGGGCGTCCAGCACCAGGGTTCCCGTGGGCTTGCGTCCCATCAGGATCGGGTCGCCGGGCTGGATCCTCTGCAGGCGGGAGGTCAGCGGGCCGTCCGGCACCTTGATGGAGAAGAACTCCAGTTCCTCGGCGAAGTGCGGGCTGGCGATGGAATAGGCCCGCATGACCGGGCGGGGGCCGCCGGGCTCCGACGGCAGGCCGATCATCACGAACTCCCCCGAGCGGAAGCGGAAGCTCGCCGGGCGGGTCATGGTGAAGCTGAACAGGCGGTCGGTCCAGTGGTGGACACTGAGCACCCGCTCCACGAAGAAGGCGGGGTTGGCGGCGGCGATCTCGGGGAAGTCGGTCATCATCAATCCAGAACAGGACGGTCCGGCGGGTGGAAGGCTCCTACGCGTCCGCAGGCCGGAAGTCGAGCACGGTCGTGCTGCGCCACACCTCGCCCGGGCGCAGGATGGACGACGGAAAGGACGGCTGGTTCGGGCTGTCCGGCAGCGCCTGGGCCTCGAGGCACAGGCCGCTCCGGGGGCCGTGGGGCCGTCCGTCGAGGACGTTGCCGGTATAGAGCTGCAGGCCGGGCTCGGTGGTGGCCACCCGCAGGCACCGCCCGCTGGGACGGTGCTCCAGCACCGCCGCAAGGGCCGGACCGCCCCTCTTCTCCCGCAGCCGGAAGCAGTGATCATAGCCCCGGCCGTTGCGCAGCTGCGGATGGTCCTCGTCGATGCGGTCCAACACCGGCACGGGGGTGCGGAAGTCAAAGGGCGTCCCGGCCACCGGCATGAGCGCGCCCGTGGGCAGGCTGTCCGGCCGGATCGGCAGAAACAGCTCGGCGCACACGGTCAGCCAGTGATCCGCCAGGCTGCCTGCCTCCGCGCCGGCCAGGTTGAAATAGCCGTGGCTGGTCAGGCTGACCGGCGTCGGGGCCGTGGTCCGGGCCTCATGGTCGAAGGTGATCCGGTGCTCATGGACCGAGATGCGCAGGGTCACGTCGAGGGCACCCGGAAAGCCCTGGTCGCCGTCCGGGCTGTGCAGGGCCAGCCGCGCCTCAGCCCCTCCCGTGTCGGAGACGCCGGTTTCGAGACACTGCCAGATCCGCCGGTGGAACCCCTCCGGTCCCCCGTGCAGCATGTTGGCTCCCTCGTTGGCGGCAAGGACGTGGCGGTTCCCGTCCAGCGCGAAGGCGGCACCGGCCAGACGGTTCGCATAGCGGCCCACCGTCGCTCCGAGATATCCGGCCGAGCCCAGATAGGCTGCCGTTCCCTCCAGCCCCAGCAGTACGTCTGTCCCGTCCGCCAGCCGGACCCGGTGCAGGGTCGCGCCGAGGGTCAGGACCGTGACCGCCAGACCGACCGCGGACTCAAGGGTGATGGCGTCGACCCCGCGCCCGTCGGGCATCGGTTCGAACGGCATGACGGTGACCCGGTGCACGCTCACGGCGCTCAGGGGGCGAACGGATAGGGGGACACGGACTTGGTGAAGTCGTCCACGGTCAGGGCGCGGCCCAGGGGCTCCACCGCCCGCTGCGGGCAGGCCGGCCGCTCGCAGATCCGGCAGGCGGGGCCGATGGGGGTCGCGACCGGGTGGCTGAGGTCGAGCCCCCGGGAATAGACGAGCTTGGCCGCGTGCTTCAGCTCGCAGCCCAGGCCGATGGCCAGCTCCGAATCCTCCCCCGCATGAGGGGTGAAGACCCGGCGGACGGTCCGCGACAGGGTGAAGTAGCGCTCCCCGTCCAGGGTCTCGACGATCTGGGTGACGATGCGGCCGGGCGTACGGAAGGTGGAGTGGATGTTCCACCGGGGACAGGCCCCGCCGAACCGCGAAAAGGGAAAGGCGCTGCTGGCATAGCGTTTGGAGATGTTCCCCGCCGCATCCACCCGGATCATGAAGAACGGCGTCCCGCGGGAGCCGGGGCGAGCCAGCGTGGTCAGACGATGGCAGGCCTGTTCGTACGACACGCCGAACCGGGCCCGGACCAGTTCGATGTCGTAGCTCATCTTCTCCACGGCGGCGTGGAAGGCCTCGTAGGGCATGATGGTGGCGGCGGCCAGATAGTTGGCGAGCGCCACCCGCAGCACGCTGCGGGTCGACCGGTCCGGGGGGGCGGCCCGCTCCACCTGGGATTCGATCAGGGCCCCGTGCTCGAGGATGGCCAACTGATAGGCCAGCGCGAAGTTGCGGCCGGAGCCGGTCAGCACCTCCGACAGGAACAGGCGCTTGCGGTGGTGGTCATAGCGACGGACGGAATCGGGAAAGATGTCGAGGGGCGCCACGCTGACCTTGACGCCGAACTTTCGCTCCAGCCGGTCCCGGGCGGCGGCGGCGAAGTCCTGCGGTGCCGGGGACAGCTCCGCATGAAAGGCCTCGCCGCACTCGTCCAGCTCCGGGAAATAGTTGCGGTTGGACTGGATCACGTCCCGCACCCAGTCGGACGGGGCCAGCCGCGGGGACGCCGCCAGATCCTCCGGTCGCTGGAAGACGCCGAGATCGGACATGCGCCGCCCGTCCACATAGGCGCGATAGAGGCGGACGAAGGCCTCGGCCATGGTGGGGGACTGCTCCGCCATCTCGGCGATCTCGTGCCGGGGGGGCTTCAGGTCCTTGAACAGGGGATCGCCCAGGACCTCCTCCAGCCCCGCCGCACCGGCGGTGTCCCCGTCGGCGGACAGGGTGCGCAGGTCGAGGTCGTAGGCATCGGCGAGGCGCAGCAGCATCTGGGCCGTCACCGGACGCTGGTTGCGCTCCAGAAGATTGAGATAGCTCGGCGATACGCCCAGCTCATCGGCCATGCGGCTCTGGGTCAGGTCCAGCTCCCGCCGCAGGCGTTTCAGGCGCGCGCCAAGGAACAGCTTCTTTTCGTGGGTCACCGACATGGTCGGTTTGTAACAAGTTTACACTTGCCAACAAGTTACAACCCGACAAAAGCCCTCAGGCGACGTCGCCGGGGGTGTCCACGTCGTACAGCACGCCGTCGTCGGGGGCCTCCACAAGGGCGAGGTCAGGCCCCATCCCGGCCAGCAGGCGCCCGGCCCCCTGGTCGCCGGCAAGGGCCAGAAGCTGCGGGAACAGGGCGGCCCTGAACACCACCGGATGCCCCCGCCGTCCGCGGAACACCGGGGCAGCGGCCGCGGCTCCGGCGCGCACG
Organism: uncultured Caulobacterales bacterium; assembly: GCA_903874895.1. Classification (GTDB taxonomy): domain Bacteria; phylum Pseudomonadota; class Alphaproteobacteria; order Caulobacterales; family Caulobacteraceae; genus CAIMFV01. The sequence goes on from CAIQUG010000108.1 coordinate 25,003, forward strand.
GCGTCCACCAACGGCCCCAGCACGGCAGATGGCACCCGCGGCATGTCCGCCAGCAGCACCAGCGCCGCATCGGCGTCTCCCAGCTCCCGGATGCCCGCCCGCAGGGACGCCGACAAACCGTCCCCCCAATCCGCTGCGGCGACGACCTTCAGACGCGACGGGCCGGACTGCGCCAATGCGTACGCCGCCACCTCCGGTCCCCTGGCGCCGGTGACCAGCACCACCTCGTCCACCGGGGCTGTGAGGGCCAGATGCAGCGCCCCGTCGATCAGCCGTCCCCCGGCATAGGGTGCCAGCAGCTTGCCCCCGTCGCCGAACCGGCGGCCGGCCCCGGCGGCCAGAAGCACCGCGCTGACACGAAAAGCCTTTTCCTCTGGCACAAGCCTCTCCATGTTACGCACGCCGGAACAGCGCCTGGTCCGCGCACCTTGTCGAGATCGAAACGCCGCCTTCATGCCCGCCGACGACGCCCCGCCAGAGTTCCGTCTCGCCGCCCGCGCTCGCGTCCCGGGGGCAGAGGCCATGCAGGACCCGTTCGGCCGCGCGATCCGCTATCTGCGCATCTCGGTGACGGACCGCTGTGACCTGCGCTGTGTCTACTGCATGTCGGAACACATGGTCTTCCTGCCGAAACCGCAGGTCCTGACCATAGAGGAACTGGACCGGGTCTCCACCGCCTTCGTCAGTCTGGGCGTGCGCAAGCTGCGCCTGACGGGGGGAGAGCCCCTCGTCCGCCGCGGATTCATGGAGCTGGTGCAGCGCCTCTCCCGGCACCTGGACAGCGGGGCCCTGGACGAGCTGACCCTGACCACCAACGGCACCCAGCTGGCGCGGTTCGCCGCAGACCTGGCCCGGAACGGGGTCCGGCGGATCAATGTGTCCCTGGATACCCTCGACCCGGACACCTTCCGCGCCGTGACCCGGGGCGGGGACCTGGCCCAGGTCATCGCCGGGATCGATGCCGCCCAGGCGGCGGGGCTGAAGGTGAAGATCAATGCCGTGGCGCTGGCCCGGGACAATCGGGCGGACCTGCCGGCCCTGCTGGCCTGGGCCCATGGCCGGGGATGCGACCTGACCCTGATCGAGACCATGCCCATGGGCGAGGTCGACGAGGACCGGACCGACCAGTATGTGAGCCTGACGGACCTGCGCGCGGACATGGCGGCGGTCTGGACGCTGGACCCTCTGGACGAGGATTCCGGCGGCCCGGCCCGCTATTTCCGGGTGGCGGAAACCGGCGGAAAGCTTGGCCTGATCACGCCGATGAGCCACAACTTCTGCGACACCTGCAACCGGGTGCGGCTGACCTGCACCGGCACGCTGCACACCTGCCTCGGCCAGGACGATGCCACTGACCTGCGGGCGGTGATGCGCGCTGCACCAGAGGATGACGCGGCCCTGGTCGAAGCGATCCGCGGGGCCATCGCCGCCAAGCCGAAGGGGCATGACTTCCGCATCGGCCGCGGCGAAGGTCCGGCGGTGGCGCGGCACATGTCCACCACCGGAGGCTAGGGCGTGGCGCGGGTCCTGCTGTTCGGAAAACTCGCGGACATTGCCGGCTGGCGGGCGCGGCCGATGGCCGCGGCGACGATCGCGGCCCTGACCGACCTGCTGGCGGCGGAGGATCCCGCCCTGGGCGAGGCCCTGCGCGGGCCGGGCGTGCAGGTGGCCCTCGACCAGCAGTTGGTGCGCGGGGATGCCGCGCTCAGCGACGGGTCGGAAGTGGCCTTCCTGCCGCCCATGAGCGGCGGATAGCCCCCTACTTCACCAGCCCGTCATACCAGGCCGCCAGGTCGGCCTTCATGGTCTTCAGCGCTTCGGGGTTCAGATAGACCATGTGCCCGGAAGGGTAGTAGCGGAACGCCACATTGCCGCGGAGGCTGGGGTCCAGCTGCATGTGGGCGATGTCGTGCTCGGTGCCGAAGAACGGCGTGGCCATGTCGAAATAGCCGTTGAGGGACAACAGCCTGAGCCGCGGATTGCGGCGCATGGCCGCGGACAGGTCCAGCGCGGTGTCCGACGACACGCCCCCCTGGCCGGCATTTCCGGAGGTGGGGTTCTTGTGCTTCCAGTCCCAGTTGCGACCGATCTCCCCCCAGTTGGGCCGATAGGGCATGTCCGTCGCATAGCCCAGCTGATTGGCCAGATAGTCGTGGAAGGTCGAGATCACCGCCCCGGACATGCCGGTGTCGGACGGGTCATATTCCGGGCTTTCTCCCACGTCATCGGCATCGATCCCCAGGAAGCGGCTGTCATAGCGACCGAGGGTCCGGCTCTGCCCGCGCAGCAGTTCCTTGCGGAAATGGGACAGTTCCACCCGCAGCTTGGCGTCCTTCACATAGTCCACGGACAGGCCGGTCCATGCCGCCACCTTCGCCGCCACCGCGTCGCGCTCCCCGTCGGGCAGCAGGTCCCCCTTGGCCAGGGCCGCGGCATAGGGGCCCTCGGCATAGGCCCGGACCTCCTTCAGCCAGGCGGTCAGGTCCGCGGGCTTGTTCGCAACCCGGTCGTGGTACCAGGCCGTGGCGGCGTAGGAGGGCAAGAGGTTGATCAGGTTCCGGTCGAAGCCCGGGGACCGCACCCCGTAGTTCAGGATGGAGGACAGGATGATCACCCCGTTCAGCTGCATGCCGTCCTCCCCCAGCTTGAAGGCCAGACCCGCCGACCGGTGGGTCCCGTAGCTCTCGCCGAAGATGACCTTCGGAGCGTTCCAGCGGTTGTTGATCGTGACATAGCGCTCGATCCCCTTGGCGAAGGCATCGATGTCCTGGTCCACGCCCCAGAAATCCTTGCCCTTCGCGTCACCCAGCGGACGGGAATAGCCGGTGCCGATGGCATCGAGGAACACCAGGTCCGACTTGTCGATCAGGCTGGAAGCATTCGGTATCAGGCTGTAGGGCGCAGGGCCCGTGGCCCGGGGCGAGGCGGTTTCCACCCGCACCGGGGCCAGGGAGGCCATGTGCAGCCAGATGGCCGAGGAGCCGGGGCCGCCGTTGTAGAGGAAGGTCACTGGCCGGGTCCTGCCACCGCCGTCGGCCGTATAGGCCACATAGAACATGGAAGCGATCGCCTTGCCCTCGTCATCCCGCAGGGTGAGGGTCCCCGCTGTCGCCGTGTACGGGAGGGTGCGGCCGTCCACCGACACCGTGTGGTGCGTGGCGCGGGCGACTTCCCTTGCAGAGGCCTTTGCGCCCCCATCCGTATCCGCCGGTTCGGCCTTGGCCGCCTCCGGACGGGGGGCTTCCGCCGCGAGGACAGGTGTGGCCGACAGCACAGCCGCGACGCAGCCCGCGGCAATGAGGGATGGCAGGTTCAAGGCAAGATCTCCGGTTGCGCACCGGTGCATAGCAGTTTGCCGCAGGTGACTTGTCAATCAGGGGCCTGGCAGGCCACCCTCTGCGCCCCAGTCCGGAGCCCCTGCATGTCCGAAACCCGTCCCGCCGCGTCCGACGCCGATCTTCTGGCGCGCTTCCAGGCCAGCAAGAACCAGCCGCCCGGCTCGGAAACCCTGGGCTTCCGCATCATCCGGGTCAGCCAGGCCGACATGCTGGTGGAGGCCCTGTTCACGGGGCGCAAGGAGTTCTGCAACCCCATGCGCCAGATCCAGGGCGGCTTTCTCTGCGCGATGCTTGACGACACCATGTCCGTGGCGGGGCTGGTGGCGTCCGGCATGACCTGCGTCATGCCGACGCTCGAGATGAAGACCAGCTTCCTGCGGCCGGCCAAGCCCGGCGAACTGCGCTGCGTCGGCCGGGTGCTGAAATGGGGCCGCTCCATCGCCTTCACGGAGGGGGAACTGTTCGATGCCGACGGCGTGCTGCTGGCCAAGGCGACGGCGACCGCCAAGCCGACCCCCTACGAGCAGTTCAAGACCCCGAAACCGGCCTGACCGGCGCGGCGTCGGCACCCGTCGCCCTCTGGACAAGCCCCGGCGGGTCTGTCTGTCATGCGCACGACAGCGGGCGACAGACCCGCGCACCCTTCGGACGGAGACCGCGTTTGACGCCCCTCGATTTCACCGTACTGGCGGTCTACGCCGTCTGCGTCTTCGGCCTCGCCCAGTGGGTGTCCCGCGACCGGGGCACCGCCGGCAAGACCAGCGCCGACTATTTCCTGGCGGGACGGTCCCTGCCCTGGTGGGCCATCGGCGCGTCGCTGATCGCCGCCAACATCTCCGCCGAGCAGATCATCGGCATGAGCGGCTCGGGATATGCCATCGGCCTTGCCATCGCCTCCTACGAATGGATGGCGGCGCTGACCCTGCTGATCGTCGCCAAGTTCCTGCTGCCGATCTTCCTGAAGAACAACGTGTCGACCATGCCGGAGTTCCTGCAGCAGCGATACGGCCCGGCCGTGCGCTCGCTGATGGCCGTGTTCTGGCTGGCGCTGTACATCTTCGTCAACGTGACGTCGATCCTGTGGCTGGGCTCCATCGCCGTCCATGCCGTCACCGGGATCGACCAGATGACCGCCCTGATCGCCATCGGCGCCTTCGCCCTGGTCTACCAGCTGTGGGGCGGACTGAAGGCCGTGGCCCTGACGGACATCGTGCAGGTGACCCTGCTGGTCGCCGGCGGTCTGACCATCGTGGCCATCTCCCTCAGCAGGATCGGCGGCGGCCACGGGGTCAGCCTGGAGGCGGCAGGGTCCGGCTTCGCCGACCTGATGGCCCACTATCCCGAGAAGTTCCATATGATCCTCGGCAAGGACAGCCCGCACTACAAGGAACTGCCGGGCCTGTCCGTGCTGATCGGCGGCATGTGGATCATGAACCTCAGCTACTGGGGCTTCAACCAGTACATCATCCAGCGGGCGCTGGCGGCCAGGAGCCTCGGCGAGGCACAGAACGGCATCGCGTTCGCCGCCTATCTGAAGCTGCTGATGCCGGTGATCGTGGTGGTGCCGGGGCTCGCGGCCCTCACCCTCGCGCCGCACCTGGGCAAGCCGGACCAGGCCTATCCGGAAATGCTGAAGCTGCTGCCGCCGGGCGTGCTCGGCCTCGTCTTCGCAGCCCTGGTGGCGGCGATCATCGCGTCGCTGGCGGCCAAGATCAATTCCATCGCCACCATCTTCACCCTCGACGTCTATCGTCCTTTCCGCCCCAGGACCTCGGAAAAGGACCTGGTGAAGATCGGCCGTCTGGGAGCCATCGCCGCCACGGTGATCGGCGTCCTCGCCGCCCCGCCGCTGCTGGGCGGGTTCGAGCAGGCCTTCCAGTACATCCAGGAATTCACCGGCTTCTTCACCCCCGGCATCGTGGTGATCTTCGTGCTGGGCATGTTCTGGAAGCGCACCAGTGCGGCCGCCGCCCTGACCGCGGCCATCGGCTCGGCCGTCCTGTCATTGGCCTTCAAGCTGGTTCTGCCGGAGCTGCCCTTCATGGACCGGGTCGGCGTCGTGTTCCTTGCCAGCCTCGGGGCCGCGGTGGTGATCTCCCTGATCCGCCCGGCACGGACGGAGGTGTCCACCGTCAGCCTCGAGGGCGTCAGCTTCCGCACCGGACCGGTCTTCAACATCGCCGGCATCGGCGTGATCCTGATCCTGATCGCGATCTACAGGACCTTCTGGTAGTTCGATCCAAAGACCGTTGACTGTACGGCGACGCCGTAGATAAAATTTGTCGATAGGTCGGCATGATCGTATCCTGCCGGCATGTACACGGTGGTCGAAACGGCAGGATATCTGCGGGACGCCGAGGACATCGGGCTGGGCGAGGCCGAGAGGTTCGCGCCGATCTCGCGCCGGGCGGAAAACCCCCTGGCCGGGGACCTCATGGCCGGAACCGGCCGGTGCCGAAAGGTCCGCGTCGCCCGGCCTGGCCAGGGGCGATCCGGGGGGGTCCGGGTGGTGACGTTCCTGGTCTGGGATGGGCGTGTCATGCTGATCGCTGCCTTCGCCAAGAGCCGGCAGGCCAATCTGACCCACGCGCAGCGCAACGCCCTGCCGCGGGTGACGTCAGGCCTGAAACAGGAGGACTGACGTGACCCAGGAAGCATTCGACAAGATTTCCCGCGGCCTGGAGGAGATCCAGGCGATCCTCGACGGGACTGCCGAGCCGGCGACCTACCGGGTGCACAGGCCGGTGGACGTGAAGGCTATCCGCATGGCCCTCGGCCTGAGCCAGGAGGTGTTCGCCCGTGCGTTCCAGCTTTCGCTGGGGGCAGTGCGGGATTGGGAACAGGGCCGGAAGCAGCCGGAGCTCGGGGCTCGCAACTATCTGCGGGTGATTGCCCGGCATCCTGACATCGTCCGCAGCACCCTGGCCGCAGACAGGGCAGATGAAGCCGATTTCCCGCGGGCCGATGTGATCGCAGATTGACGGATACCGGCCGGTCGACGGAAAGTGCAGCCGCCTCCTTCAGGAACCTCACCGATGAACGCGCCGCTGCCCAACGACCTGTCCGCCTTCTGGATTCCGTTCACCGCGAACCGCAGCTTCAAGGCCGACCCGCGGATGCTGGCCAGCGCCAAGGACATGCATTTCCAGACGCCGGAGGGTCGCAGGATCCTCGATGGAACGGCCGGACTGTGGTGCGTGAATGCGGGCCACTGCCGTCCGCGGATCGTCGAGGCCATCCAGAAGCAGGCGGCGATCCTGGACTTCGCCCCCACGTTCAATCTTGCCCACCCCCTGGCCTTCGAGCTGGCGACCCGGGTGGCCGACCTGATGCCCGAGGGGCTGGACCATGTGTTCTTCACCAATTCCGGCTCGGAGTCCGTGGAAACGGCCCTGAAGATCGCGCTGGCCTATCAGCGGGCCCGGGGCAAGGGCCACAAGACCCGGCTGATCGGGCGGGAGCGCGGCTATCACGGGGTCAATTTCGGCGGCATCTCGGTCGGCGGGCTGCCGAAGAACCGCATGTACTTCAACAACCAGCTCGCCCAGGTCGACCACCTGCCCCACACCCACGACCTGGCCCGCAACGCCTTCTCCTCGGGCCAGCCGGAGCACGGGGCCGAACTGGCAGACGCGCTGGAGCGGCTGGTCGGCCTGCATGACGCGTCCACCATCGCCGCGGTGATCGTGGAGCCGATGGCCGGGTCCACCGGCGTGCTGCCGCCGCCCAAGGGCTATCTCGAGCGGCTGCGCGCCCTGTGCGACAAGCACGACATCCTGCTGATCTTCGACGAGGTCATCACCGGCTTCGGACGCCTGGGCGCCCCCTTCGCGGCAGAGCGGTTCGGCGTCACCCCGGACCTGATCTGCATGGCCAAGGGCATTACCAACGCCACGGTGCCGATGGGCGCGGTCGGGGCCAGCAGCCAGATCTACCAGACCATCCTCGACGGGGCCGATGCCCCGATCGAGCTGTTCCACGGCTATACCTATTCCGGCCATCCCCTCGCCTGCGCCGCGGCCCTCGCCACCCTCGACACCTACGAGGAGGAGGGACTGTTCGAACGCGCCCGGGAGCTTGAGCCCTATTTCGCACAGGCCGTCCACAGCCTGCGGGACGCCCGCCACGTGATCGACATCCGCAATATCGGCCTCGCTGCCGCGGTGGAGCTTGCGCCCCGCCCCGGTGCCCCGACGGTCCGGGCGATGGAGGTGTTCCACAAGGCCTTCGACCGGGGCCTGCTGCTCCGCTGCACCGGGGATATCCTCGCCATGTCCCCGCCCCTCATCGTGTCGAAGGGCCAGATCGACGAGATCGTCGATGGTCTGCGCAAGGCGATTGACTCCACGGACTAGGCCGCCCCTGCTGCAGAAAGAGCGCTTTACGCACACGTTCACGCAATTTTGCGAAATCAGGCGTTTCGTGTGCACGCTCCGGTCGCTATATCCAGCGCCCCGGAACCAAAGGCGAGGACACGGCCATGCGGATCACGCTTGCGGACCTGCAGAAGATGAAGGCGGCGGGCGATCGCATCGCCATGGTCACGGCCTATGACTTCCCTTCCGCGCGAATCGCGGACCGGGCCGGCGTGCCGCTCCTGCTGGTGGGCGACAGCCTCGGCATGGTGGTGCTGGGCCATGACACCACCCTGCCGGTCACCCTCGACGACATGATCCGCCATGCAGGCGCGGTGGTCCGCGGCAGCGAGACCGCGCTGGTGGTGTGCGACCTGCCCTTCCTGACCTATGCGAGCGAGGCCGATGCCGTCACGTCCGTTCGACGGGTGATGCAGGAGACCGGGGCCCAGGCCGTGAAGCTGGAGGGCGGTGCCCCGATCCTTTCCATCGTCCGCCGCCTGACCGAACTCGGCGTACCGGTCATGGGACATCTGGGCTTCACCCCCCAGTCGCAGAACCAGCTGGGCGTGAAGGTCCAGGCCCGGGACGTGGCCGGGGCCCGCCAGCTCCTGAAGGATGCGCTGGCCCTCGAGGCCGCGGGTGCGTTCGCCATCGTCCTGGAGCTGGTGCCCGCCGCCCTCGCCCAGGCCGTGAGCGCGCGGCTTGGAATCCCGACCATCGGCATCGGCGCCGGGGCCGGCTGCGACGGTCAGGTCCAGGTCTGGCATGATCTGCTCGGCCTGTTCGAGGGCAAGACGCCCCGCCATGCCAAGCGGTTCGCCGAGATCGGCAAGGCCATCGAGGCCGCCGTCACGGCCTATGTGGCCGACGTCCGCGCGGGCCAGTTTCCCACCGACGCCCATAGCGCCAAGATGGATCCCGCCGATCTGGCCGAGGCCCTCGACGCTGAAGCGGTGTTGAACTAGGGCGACGCCATGCAGGTTCTGACGACCCTCGCCGAGGTGCGGGCCGCGCGCCAGCAGTGGCCCGAGCTCGGCTTCGTGCCGACCATGGGCTATCTGCATGCCGGCCACATCAGCCTGGTGGCACGGGCCCGGGCCGAATGCGGTGCCGTCGTCGCCAGCATCTTCGTCAATCCCACCCAGTTCGGCCCGAACGAGGACCTCGATCGCTACCCCCGGGATCCCGACGGGGACCTGGCCCGGCTGCGGGCGGCGGGTGCGGACCTGGTGTTCCTGCCCCTGCCGGAGGTCATCTATCCCCCCGGGTTCAGCGCCAGCATCGATCTCGGCCCCGTCACCCGCCGGCTGGAGGGGGCGGTACGCCCTCACCACTTTGCCGGCGTGGCCACGGTGGTGACCAAGCTGTTCAACATTGTCCAGCCGACCCGGGCCTATTTCGGCCAGAAGGACGCGCAGCAGTGCGTGGTCATTCGCAAGCTTGTCCGCGACCTGGACCTTCCGGTGGAGATCGTGGTGGGTGACACGGTGCGGGAAGCCGACGGCCTCGCCCTGTCCAGCCGCAACAGCTATCTGACCCAGGCCCAGCGGGCGGAGGCTCCGGTGCTCCACCGGGCGCTCACGGCCGCCCGCATGGCCTATGCCGCCGGCGAACGGGACGCCGAGGTGTTGCGTCGGACCGTCCGCGCCCTGCTCGGCGAGGCCCTGGCCCCCGCCACGGATTATGTCAGCGTCGCCGATCCGGACACGCTGGAGGAGCTGGACGTCGTCACAGGCGGGGCCCTGGTGTCCCTCGCGGTCCGCTTCGGCGCGACCCGGCTGATCGACAATGTGGTGCTGACGCCCTAGCCGGGACCGGCCGCCGCATGCACGCCGCGGGCAATGGCCCGGGCCAGGGTGTCTGCGGCAGCGGCCCCGATGAAGGCGATCCGGCGGGGCCGCTCCGGTCCATCGGGAAGCTCGGCTCCCTTTGCAACGCACAGGACGATGTCCCCGTCGAAGGGCGTGTGCGCCGGGCGAATGGCCCGGGCCAGCCCGTCCTGCGCCATCATCGCCACCCGCCGGCATTCGGGTCCGGTCAGGGCCGCGCTGACGGCGATGACACACAGGGTGGTGGCTATGCCTGGCTGCAGATCCGCCGCAGACAGCCGCCCGTGGAGCGGGAACGGCGGCTCGGGTCCGGTGGTCGGGTCGGGGGTGATGCCGCCGAACTCGCCATCGATCTCGAACGGGTGGGCGTAGAAGCTGCGGCCGTCCTCGGCATGGACCGAACCCACGGGATTGACCGCCGCCAGGGCACCGACGGTCAGTCCGGGTGCGAGGACCAGGGAGGCAGAGCCCACACCGCCGGGACGCGCCCCCGCCCGGGCCCCGCGACCGGCCCCGACAGATCCCAGGGCAAACGCGCCTGCCGCCGCCTCCCGGGTGGCCTGCTCGCCCAGGGCACGATAGGGCGGCTCGGTGCCCCAGGCCTTGTCGCCGCCATTGCCAAGATCAAACAGGCACGCCGACGGGACGATGGGCACGGCCGGGGCACCCGGCGTCACCACCAGCCCCTCCCGCCGGGCCGAAAGGAGGGCCGTCACCCCGTCGGCAGCGGCGAGGCCGAACACAGATCCCCCGGACAGGCAGATGGCATGGGCCCGGCCGACGAGGTTCTCCAGTCCCAGCACGTCGATCTCCCGGGTGGCCGGACCGCCCCCGCGCACGTCCGCTGCCGCGGTCCAGCCGCCGGGACAGACAAGGACCGTCACGCCGGACCGGACTGCCTCATCCGTTGCGTGACCGACCTCGAGACCCAGGACGTCGGTGATCAGGTTCAGGGGGCCGGGGCGCAGCATCGGGAAGTCCTCGCGGCACGGCCGGGACGGCGGAGCCGGGGTCAGCCATACCGCTCCCCTCGCATCGGGCGCAACGTCCCCATGGGCCGGCCCTGTTCAAGTCTCCCGATTGGCGCTTTGATGGACATCGACCCGAAGCTTCTCCGGAGACATCGCCATGAGCGCCACCGCCCCCGAGACCATACAGCGCTGGCACGCCTATATGCAGGCCGACGATCCGGCCCTGCTGGACGCCCTGCTGAGCGAGGACGCGGTGTTCGAGTCCCCGGTGGTGCACACACCCCAGGCGGGGAAGGGCAAGACCATGGCCTATCTGCGGGCCGCCGCGGTGGTGCTGGGCAATCCCAGCTTCCGCTACCTGAACGAATGGTATGCCGAGCGCTCCGCCATCCTGGAGTTCGACTGCGAAATCGACGGCATCCGGATCAACGGGATCGACATGATCAGCTGGGGCGAGGACGGCCGCATCACCCACTTCAAGGTCATGGTCCGGCCCCTCAAGGCCATGAACAAGCTCCACGAGATGATGGGCGAGCGTCTGGCGGTCATGGCCGCCGGTGCCGCCTAGGCTGAAGTTGCCAAGCCGAAGTCGCTAGGCCAGGGCCGCCAGCCGGATCCCCCGCGCCTCGGCGCAGGCGAGGACCGCGTTGCGCAGCAGGCAGGCTATGGTCATGGGCCCGATCCCGCCGGGTACCGGCGTGATCTGCGCGGCGACGGCGGAGACCGCGGCAAAGTCCACGTCCCCCACCAGGCGGGTCTTGCCCGCCGCGGCCTTGTCCGGATCCCTGGACGACACGCGGTTCATGCCCACGTCCAGCACGGTGGCGCCGGGCTTGACCCAGTCCGCCTTGACCATTTCCGCCTGCCCCACCGCCACCACCAGGATGTCTGCCACCCGGCAGACCGCGGGCAGGTCCCGGGTCCGGGAATGGGCAATGGTCACGGTGCAGTTGGCCGCGAGCAGCAGCTGGGCCATGGGCTTGCCCATCAGGTTGGACCGCCCGACCATCACCGCGTGCATCCCCGAAAGGTCCCCCAGCCGGTCCTTCAGCAGCATCATGCAGCCCACGGGCGTGCACGGAACGAGGCCGGGCAGGCCCGCCGACAGGCGTCCGGCGCTGAGGGGATGAAGGCCGTCCACGTCCTTGGCCGGATCGATGGCGGCAATGACCGCATCGGCGTCCAGCCCCTTGGGCAGGGGCATCTGCACGAGTATGCCGTGGATCGAAGCGTCCGCATTCAGCTGCCGGACCAGATCCAGCAGATCAGCCTGGGACGTGTGGGCGGGCAGGCGGTGGGTCACCGAATGCATTCCCGCGGCATTGGCCTGCTCGCCCTTGTTGCGCACATAGACGGCACTGGCCGGATCATCCCCCACCAGCACCACTGCCAGACCCGGCGTGATGCCGTAGTCGTCCTTCAGTTCGGTCACGGCCCGGACCACCCCGGCGCGCACGCCCTCGGCAAAGGCCTTGCCATCGATCACGGCGGCTGGGGTCATGGGGGGCTCCTCGAAGGCTGGCCGTCCCGCGCGGCGCGGGCGCGACGAACGCGATGATGTCGGCTATATTCGCCCTCATGCAGATCACACAAGCAGATCATGGCGTTCTGGACGCCGTCGACGCCGCAGCGGATGACCTTGTCCATCGGGCCATCGCCTGGTGCGCCATCAATTCGGGCAGCCGCCACTTCGCGGGACTGGACGCCCAGCGCGCGAGGCTGGAGGCCCCGATGGCCGCCCTGCCCGGCCTGTTGGAGCGGGTGCCCCTGTCCCCGTCCACGGAGATCAGCGCCGACGGGCGGGAGCGGGAGCAGGCCCATCCGGACGCCCTGCGCCTGTCCGTCCGGCCGGATGCCCCCGTGCAGGTGGCCCTGACCGGTCACTACGACACCGTCTATCCGGCAGAGACGACCTTCCGCGAGGTGGTCACCCGGGCGGACGGGGCCCTGCACGGACCCGGAATCGCCGACATGAAGGGCGGGATCAGCGTGCTGCTGGGGGCGCTGACCGCCTTCGAGGCGCACCCCCTGGCCCCCCGCGTCGGCTATACGGTGCTCCTGTCGCCGGACGAGGAGATCGGGTCGGTGGCCTCCGCTCCGCTGCTGGCGGCCCTGGGCCCGAGGGCCATGCTGGGCCTGACCTACGAGCCCGCCATGGGCGCCGGGGCCCTGGCGGCGGCGCGGAAGGGATCAGGCAATTTTCACGTGGTGATCCGGGGCCGGGCGGCCCATGCAGGGCGGGACTTTGCCGCCGGTCGCAACGCCGTCGCGGCTGCGGCCCGTCTGGCGGCACGGCTTGACGCCCTGAACGGACGCCGGGACGGGGTGACCCTCAATCTGGCCCGGATCGACGGTGGCGCGCCCCTCAACATGGTGCCGGACCTGGCCGTGGCGCGCTTCAATGTCCGCATGCCCGACGAGGCGGCACGGGCCTGGATCGCCGACGAGATCGCCCGGGCCGTGGCGGAGACCGAGGCCGACGGCATCACCGCCCACCTTCACGGGGGCTTCACCCGACCGCCCAAGCCGTTCACGCCGGTGCAGCAGACCCTGTTCCACAAGGCCCGCGAGGTCGGGGCCCTCATCGGCCAGTCCCTGACCTGGACCCCGTCCGGCGGCGTGTGCGAGGGCAACAACCTGTTTGCCGCAGGCGTTCCGAACATCGACACCCTGGGGGTGCGCGGCGGGGACATCCATTCCGAGGCGGAGCACGCCTTCCCCGACAGCTTTGCCGAACGGGCCCGCCTGTCGGCCCTGATGCTGGTCAAGATCGCGGAAGGCGAGATCGACGCCCCCGCCCTGAAGCGGGCCATGTCGGAAGGACACGTCCATGCTGCGGTCTAGTCTGGCCCTGGTTCTCGCTGCCACCCTGGCAGGCCCCGCACCCCGCCCGGTCTCGGCCCGTCCGGAGACGGCGCACCAGCTGACCGGCCGAGCGGAACCGGTGCGGTCGACACCGGCCCTGGAAGGCGCGCGGCATTTCGTCCGGAGCCTCTATGCCGGTTACGAACACGCCGAGCCCGACTACCTGGGCAAGGGCGCGGACAAGGTCTTCTCCCCGCGCCTGCTGGGCCTGATCCGGGCCGACCAGAAGGCCACGCCGGACGGAGACGTGGGGGCGCTGGACGGCGACCCGATCTGCGACTGCCAGGACCAGCAGCTCACCGACCTGTCCGTGGACGTGACACCCCTGTCGCCGGGCCACGTGCGGGCCCGCGTGCGCTTCCGCAACCTCGGCCAGCCCCACGACATGACCCTCGACCTGGCCATGGGACGGCGGGGCTGGCGGGTGGATGACGTCCACACCCGGGACACGCCGAGCCTGATCAGCTATCTGCAGGACAGCCTGAAGCGGCCCGCAACGCATCCCTGAGGACGTGCCTCAGGCGGGCTCAGGCGCCACCACCCGTCGCAGGGCCTTCCAGCGCATGGCCAGCTCCGCCAGGCCAAGGCCGGAGACCGTCACGGTCAGCTGGATCAGCAGTTCGCTGAGGGTCATCCGCCCACTGAGGTCGTCCACCCGGAAAGGCGTGGAGAACCACACCAGCATCAGGTTGTTGGCGGCGTGCACGCCGATCCCGAACTCCAGCCCCCCCGTGCGCAGGGCGATCAGGCTGAGGCAGACCCCGGACACGAACAGGGCCAGGTTGCGGCGGGGATCGGGGTCCAGGTGCAGCAGCGAGAAGGCCAGGGCGTTGACGCAGACGATCACGGCCAGGTTGCGGGTGAAGACCGCCGTCTGCTGCATCATCCAACCCCGGGTGATCACCTCTTCCGCCGAGGCCGCAACGGTCACAGCCAGCAGGGTCAGGACAAAATAGACCACCCGAACCGCCGGGCTCTCATCGGTGCGAAGCAGGGGTGCGCTCCTGGGAAAGCCGTGCATCGCCCCGTCCGCCAGCATGGCAAGGCCGGTCACGGCGCTGAACAGCACCAGGCCTGCCGCCAGCATCTTCCAGCGGAAATGCTCCGACGCGCTGAACCACGACCGGGCCGGGCGGTGCATCAGATAGAAGCCGGCCAGGGGGACAGACACGGCAAACCCCGCCGGTCCCGCCGCCAGCAGCAGGATGCGCCGCGCCTCGCCGATCAGGCCGATGTCCGGCCCCACCTGCGCCACCGGCACCCGGCCGAGCGGCGCCGCCCGCAGGCCCCGGACGACAGCGGGAAACTGCTGCGACAGCTCATCGGAAAAGCTCATCACCGTGAAGAAGATCAGGGCCCCGATGACCAGCCCGCCCCCCAGCCAGAGGGCGGCGAAGGCCAGCACGCGCCACGGTTCGCGATCCCGCGATCCGGACTGGGCCAGGAAGGCGGGCGCGGTTGACAGGTTCGTCCAGAGGTCGGTTTGCATGGTGGGGCTGCGTCTCTGCCGCAGCATAGTGTAGTGGACGGCCGGACCAACAGTGAAATAGCGGATTGTGAGCGGCAATGCGGATTGTCAGTGGAAAGTTTCGCGGCAAGGCCATCGCGGCGCCGGACGGCCGCGACACCCGGCCGACCTCGGACCGGGCGCGGCAGGCGGTCTTCAACATCCTCGAACATGCCGCCTTCGCGCCGACACTCGCCGGGTCACGGGTCATCGACCTGTTTGCGGGCTCCGGTGCCCTGGGGCTCGAGGCCCTGTCCCGGGGCGCGGACTTCTGCCTGTTCGTGGAAACCGATGATCAGGCGAGGGGGGCCATCCGCGAGAACATGGACGCCATGGGTCTGTTCGGCGTGTCCCGCATCCACCGCCGGGACGCCACCGATCTCGGCCAGCGCCCGGCCAGCGCCGGACCGGCCTTCGATCTGGCCTTTCTCGACCCGCCCTATGGCAAGGGCCTGGCGGAGCGGTGCCTCACCTCCCTCGTCGAGGGCGGGTGGCTGACAGAGGACGTCCTGGCCGTGGTCGAGCGTGGTGCGGATGAGCCGCCGCTGGTGGTTCCGGGTTTCGACGTGCTGGACGAGCGGGTCTACGGGGCCGCACGGGTCTGGTTCCTGCGGCGCGCGGGGTGATCCGGATCGCTCAGCGGCGGCGCGGTGCCCCTATCCCAGAAGCCGCTCCCGATAGAACTGGATCAGCTCGTCCGCCGCCACGCGGGTCGGCTCGCCCGGCGCATCCACCAGGTCGCCGGTGAAGACAGAGTGGGGCGGGCGGCCCTGGGCCTTCATCCCCGCCGGGTTGCCGGCACTGTCGGGCAGCACTACCGGCAGGAACCCGTCACCGAGCAGCGCGCTCAGGGTGTCGAAGCGCGGCTGGCGACACAGGGCGTCCCCTTCGAACCGCCAGGCGCGGACCTTCAAGCCCTCCTCGGCGATGCGGGCCTTGACCCTGGCGATCTCGGCCGGTGACGCGTCGATCCCGGCGGGATCCCTCGGCGGCATGGACGGCTGGCTGAGCACCGGGGCCACCACGCTCGGATCCACCGCCATGTTCAGGGCAAAGCCCCCGGTCAGGCACATGCCGATCACGCCGACGCCCTTGCCGCCGCAGTCCTTGTGCAACTGCCGGGCCAGGGGTTTGAGCCAGTCGACGATCGGGCTGGCCCGGTTGGAGGCGAACAGGGTGAACTCCCGGCTGACGCACAGGGACAGGATCCGGCCGAGCTCGACCTTTTCGGTGTTCGTGGCATCGGCGCGCCCCACCAGCACCGGCGCGTAGACGCGGAAGCCGGCGTCGCGGATCCAGCGGCACAGGCGGGCCAGGTGCGGCGTGAAGCCGTACACCTCGTGGATGACGATCACGGCGGGTCCACGGTCCCCGGTGATCATGACCGGCTTGGTCACCCCATCGAAAGTGAAGTCACGCCGCACGAAATCGTCTATGTTGCGGCTCAGGTCATCGGCCATGAATCTGTGTCTCCCGGAAGGCGCATCTCGACGGATCACCTGTTTTTCGGCCATAGGACGCTGATGAAGTTTCTGGACCAGTGCAAGATATACATTCGCTCCGGCGACGGGGGCGGCGGTGCCGTGTCGTTCCGGCGGGAGAAGTTCATCGAATATGGCGGGCCCGACGGCGGTGACGGCGGGCGCGGCGGCGACGTATGGATCGAGTCCGTGGACGGGCTGAACACGCTGATCGACTATCGCTACCAGCAGCACTTCAAGGCCGACACGGGCGTCCACGGCATGGGCCGCCAGCGGCACGGCGCCGCCGGGGAGGACATCGTGCTCCGGGTCCCCGTGGGGACCCAGGTGCTGGAAGAGGACCGGGAGACCCTGGTCGTCGACCTGGACAAGCCCGGCATGCGCGTGCGCCTCGCAAGGGGCGGCAATGGCGGCCACGGCAATGTCCACTTCAAGGGTCCGATCAACCAGGCGCCCTATTTCGCCATGCCCGGCCAACTGGGCGAGGAGAAGTGGCTGTGGCTGCGGCTGAAGCTGATCGCGGACGCGGGCCTCGTGGGCCTGCCCAATGCCGGCAAGTCCACCTTCCTGGCCGCCACCTCCGCCGCCAAGCCCAAGATTGCCGACTATCCCTTCACCACCCTCTCCCCTAACCTGGGCGTGGTGGACCTGTCGGAGATGGAGCGCTTCGTGCTGGCCGACATTCCCGGCCTGATCGAGGGGGCCAGCGAGGGGGCCGGTCTCGGCACCCGCTTCCTCGGCCATATCGAGCGCTGCGCCGTGCTGATCCACCTGATCGACGGCACCCAGGACGACATTGCCGGGGCCTATCACACCGTACGGGACGAACTGGTGGCCTACGGCTTTGATCTGGAGGACAAGCTCGAGATCCTCGCCCTGAACAAGATCGACGCCCTGGACCCGGAGGCCCGGGCCGACAAGGCAGCGGAACTCGAGGCGGCAGCGGGCAAGGCCCCCATGCTGGTCTCCGGCGTCTCCCGCGAGGGGGTCACTGCCGTGCTTCGCGCGGCCATGGGGGCGATCCGCGAGCAGCGGGCGGCGGAAGCCCAGATCCGGCCCGGTGACGCCGCGACCCCTGCCCCCTGGACGCCCTCCAGCTGAGCCGGATGGTCCGACAGCCCCAGCGCTGGGGTGGCCCGGCCCGCCGCGCACCGGTCTGCGGCCGGCCCGGCGGCCTGCGTCTCGGCCTGACCCTTGCGCCCGGCATGCGGGTCGGCCTGTTCGGCGGATCCTTCAACCCCGCCCATGAGGGCCACGCCCATGTGGCTGCGACCGCGATCGAGCGCCTGCGGCTGGACCGGCTGATCTGGCTCGTCTCACCGCAGAACCCGCTGAAAGCCGCGCACCAGACCGCGCCCCTGGCCGAGCGGATGGCGGGGGTCGCCGCCTTCACCGGCCGTCGCGAGATCGTCAGCGACCTCGAGACCCGACTGGGGGTGACCTACACCATCGACACGGTGCGGGTGCTGAAGGCGCGCTTTCCCGGCGTGCAGTTCATCTGGATCATGGGGTCGGACAACCTGGCAGGCTTTCACCGCTGGCGGGGCTGGACGGACCTGCTGCGGGCCGTGCCCGTGGCCGTGATTTCCCGTCCCGGCGCGCTGCTGCAGAGCCGGCTGGGACCCGCCGCCCGGCGCTTTCCCCATGCCCGGCTGCCCAGCCGCCAGGGCCCGGTTCTGGCCCGCGCGGCGGCACCGGCCTGGATGTTCCTGCGGGGTCCGCTGCACAAGGCGTCGTCAACGGCGATCCGGGCGCAGAAAGGGATGCAGCCGGACGCTTCCATGGGCCCGCGCATCGGTCTATAGACCCGCCAAACGTCCTCGGCGGGTGCCTCGCAAAGGTGCCGCTGCAAGCAAAAAAGGCCCCCCTTCATGTCCAAGATCAAAGTCGCCAATCCGGTCGTCGATCTCGACGGCGACGAGATGACCCGGATCATCTGGAAGCTGATCAAGGACAAGCTGATCTTCCCGTATCTCGACCTGACGCTGGACTATTACGACCTGGGCATCGAGCATCGGGACGCCACCGGCGACAAGGTGACCATCGACTCCGCCCACGCCATCCAGAAGTACGGCGTCGGCGTGAAGTGCGCGACCATCACCCCGGACGAGGCCCGGGTGAAGGAATTCAACCTCACCAAGATGTGGAAGTCGCCCAACGGCACCATCCGCAACATCCTGGGGGGCGTGATCTTCCGTGAACCGATCATCTGCAAGAACGTGCCCCGCCTGGTGCCCGGCTGGACCCAGCCGATCATCGTCGGCCGCCATGCCTTCGGCGACCAGTACAAGGCCACCGACTTCGTGGTGCCGGGCAAGGGCAAGCTGACCATCAAGTTCGTCGGCGAGGACGGTCAGGTGATCGAGCACGAGGTGTTCGACTATCCGGGCGGCGGCGTGGCCATGGCCATGTACAATCTGGACGACTCCATCCGCGAGTTCGCCCATGCGTCCATGGCCTACGGCCTGGACCGGAAGTACCCGGTCTATCTCTCCACCAAGAACACCATCCTCAAGGCCTATGACGGCCGCTTCAAGGACATCTTCCAGGAAGTGTTCGAGGCGGAATATGCCGACAAGTTCAAGGAAGCCGGCATCACCTACGAGCACCGCCTGATCGATGACATGGTGGCCTCGGCCCTGAAATGGTCCGGCGGTTTCGTCTGGGCCTGCAAGAACTACGACGGCGACGTG
Organism: uncultured Caulobacterales bacterium; assembly: GCA_903874895.1. Lineage (GTDB taxonomy): Bacteria > Pseudomonadota > Alphaproteobacteria > Caulobacterales > Caulobacteraceae > CAIMFV01. Next base: position 44,045 of record CAIQUG010000108.1, read on the forward strand.
CAGTCCGACACGGTGGCCCAGGGATACGGCTCGCTGGGCCTGATGACCTCGGTGCTGCTGACGCCCGACGGCAAGGTGATGGAGGCCGAGGCCGCCCACGGCACGGTGACCCGCCACTATCGCCAGCACCAGCGGGGCGAGCAGACCTCCACCAACTCCGTGGCCTCGATCTTCGCCTGGTCCCGGGGCCTGTTGCACCGGGCCAAGCTGGACGACAATGCCGAGTTGAAGCGCTTCGCCGAACTGCTGGAAAAGATCACGGTGGACACGGTGGAAGCCGGCTTCATGACCAAGGACCTGGCCCTTCTGGTGGGCGACCAGCAGAGCTGGCTGACCACCGAAGGCTTCCTCGACAAGGTGTCGGAGAACCTCGACAAGGCCATGGGCTGAGCCCTTTGATCCCGCTCCGGCGGCGGCGTCATGCGATCATCGCGTGACACCGCCGTTGCGAACGGGCATGGTTAACAGGAGGTTAACCAGGGGTGGAACCGCATCATGCGTCGAATCTTGATCGGGGTGGCCGCCGGCCTGCTCGTGGCCATCGGCGTCTATCTGGCCGGCCCCTACTATACCCTCTGGCGCCTGGTGCAGGCCGCCCGCGCCCATGACATCAAGGTCGTCAGCGAGATCGTCGACTTTCCCTCGGTCCGCGCCAGCCTCAAGCCGCAGCTGAGCGCGGCCCTGCAGGCCCAGCTGGAAAAGCAGAAGCCCAAGCCCCAGAACCTGCTGGAACAGATCGGCGCGGCCATCGCTCCGGTCTTCGTGGGCAATGCGGTGGACACGGTCATCACCCCCGAGGGCGTGGCGGTAATGCTGCGGACCGGGCATGCGCCCAATCCGACCAGCCCCTTTGCCAAGACCCCGGCCCCGGCCTTCGACGACAGTGGCGTGGGCGATCCCAAGCTGGTGGACATGGGCTATAACGGCGTGCTGTTCGACTGGCCGCACAAGCGGGTGTTCGACTTCGACCTGGACCAGTTCCACGCCAGCGTCATCAGCCGCAGCCATCCCGAGGCCCGGGTGAACGTGATCCTGCTCCGCCGCGGCATCCTGGAATGGAAGGTCGAGGCCATGGACATTCCCGCCCTCAGCTCGCCCGCCTGAGGCGCGGCCTCAGGACCCGGCCGTGTTGGCCCAGCACTCCAGCTCCACCGCCGCGCCCCGGGCGAGGCCGTTGGCCCCGAAGGCACTGCGGGCCGGCAGCCGGTCCGCCTTGAAATAGGTCACATAGACCTTGTTGAAGGTGCTCCACTGGTTCATGTCGGCGATCATGACCGTGCACTTGAACACCGCGTCATAGGTCAGGCCCCGGCGCTTCAGAACCGTGCCGATATTCTCCATCACCTGTCGGGTCTCCGCCTCCAGCCCGCCTGTGACCACATGGTCCACCCCCGGCGCGGCCCCGATCTGGCCGGAGATGTACAGCACGCCCCCCACCTCCACCCCGTCGGAAAACGGACGATGCAGGGCCTGGGTCTCCGGTGAGGTGAGATAGACCGTGGGGGCCGCCCGGGCCGCCCGGGCCGCCCCGCCGCCCGCGACGACAGCCAGGGCCACAAGGGCGCTGCGGAACAGGGTCATTGTGGTCTCCCGTGAAGCGTGGTCCCCAGCGTGCGGCGTGCCGCCCGGGTGGGTCAACGGGAGAATGTGTTCCGGAGGATCGTCTCGAGCCCGTCGGCATCCACCGAATCGAACGCGGCGGGCGTCTCGGCGTCCACGTCCAGCACCGCCAGCAGCGTCCCGTCCGCCCCGAACACGGGGACGACGATCTCGCTGCGGGACCGGCTGTCGCAGGCAATGTGACCGGGGAAGGCGTCCACGTCGTCCACCACCACTGTGCGCCGCTCCCGGGCCGCGGCCCCGCAGACGCCGCGGCTGAAGGCAATGCGCAGGCACCCCAGCGTGCCCTGGTACGGACCCACGACCATCTCGTCGGTGCGGGTGCGGTCGACCACGTAGAAGCCGACCCAGAAGAAGTGTTCGAACGTCGCGCGCAGCATGGACGAGACCGTCGCCATGCGAGCGGTCACGTCCGGCTCCCCGTCGAGGACGGAGGCGATCTCGATCGCCAGCTCGCGGTAGCGTCCGGCCTTGTCGGTGGCGAGCTGGTCGGGCTGGAAGGCTTCGGCCATGGGAACTCCTGCAACGGCTTGGACCCACAGATAGGACACCGGCGCTCGGTTTGACAGGGATCAAGGACGGTCCCGCCCTCCCCGGCCATGGTAGCCTTCAACCTGTGATCAGAGAGGGATCCCGACAATGTTCGACATGGAAAACGGCTGGTATCTGGCCATGGCCATCGGGGCCTGCGCGACCTTCATCGTGGTGGTCGGCTCGGTCCATATCTGGACCAATCTCGGAACCCCGCGCCACTGATCCACCGGCAGACTGCAATACTGCCGGATTCAGCATATCGCTCAGCACACCCTTCAGCAATTGGCGACACAGTGGGGACGGCGGGCTGATCCTGGCCCGCCCTGCCTCGCGACGGCCGATCGCCGCCGCACTCAACGGAGGGCGCGATGAGCACCCTGGCTTCCGTGACGGCCGCCGCGGCCGGTCCGTTTCTCGCCGCGCAGATCCCCCCGGTCACGCCGGCTGCCGTCCAGCCGCCCCCATCGCAGGACGCCTCGCAGGCGGTGCAGTCGGTCGCGGCCCCGCCCCCGGTGGCCCGGCCGGCCTCGCCGGGGCCGGACTCCGGATCTGGCGGAAGTCCCCCGGCGTCAGAGCCCGGCGGTTATGCTGCGGATGGCACCGCCACCGCGCCGGGCGGTCGCAGCCTGATCGACATCAAGGTCTAGGCCATTCACCACCACCGCACGGCGTCGAACCTTCGCCCGGTCGGATCTCCTCCGGCCGGGCTTTCCGCTGTCGGAGAGCGACGGGCTGCCCGAGGCCTACTGGCCGTCGGGCCGGCGGGACTTGTGCGACGTCCGTCCACGGGACGCCACGGTCTCCGTGGGGGCCATGACGCTGGTGGCCGCCTCGATCGAGGCGGTGGTGACCCCGGCCGCCTTGGCGATGCACTGGCCGGTATCCGCCAGGGCGTGCAGGCCCAGGCAGAACATGTCCTCGTAGTAAGGCTTGGCCACCGCGAGGCACTGGTAGAGATTCAGCTTGGACATGTTGAGGCAGAAGCCCGCCGTCGTGTCGTTCAGCAGGCTTTCCAGCGCGGTCTCGTTTTCCTCCCCGCCCTCGCCCAGGGACGCAAGCGCGGCGATGGCCAGGCTGCGGGCCACGAAGGGGGTGAAGGGCGGGTTGGCCGGGTCGGTTCCCGTGGCACCCGGAAGTTCCCTGGCCATGAATCCGTCCGTCCCGGCGACGGCGGCTGTCAGTTCGCGGACGTCATCGGGTACCGGCGTCATCGGTGCCGTGGAGACGACCTTGGCCCGGGCCAGGCGGCCCTCCCGGTCAGCGACAAAGGTCTTGGACCAGGCCTGGGCGCGCTGCACCTCATAGGCCTGGGCCCGGATCTGCCCGCCGAGGACCGCCATCCGCTGGCCGTGCTGGCTCATGGCCGACATGATCATGTTGGCGGCCGTCGCCGCGCCGGGCATGCCGGTGATGTAGTTGGGGTCTGCGATGATCCGGTCGGCAAAGTCCCGGCGGATCGCGCTGTTGCCCGCATAGACCCGCACACCGGCGACAAAGGCCGGATCCTGCAGGGCGATCACGGCTCCGTAGGCCACGGCCCCTCGGATCAGCTGCTGCGGCTCATAGGCCTCGACATCCGCCAGACTGGACTCGATGGCCTGACCGTTCTCGAAATGGGTCTTCACCGCAGCCGCGTGACGCATATAGGCCCGGTATTCGCTGGCCATTTCCAGCACACGGGGAGACAGGGCCACCCGCGGCAGGGTCGGGCTTTCCACCACCGGAGGGGGGATATTGTCGGCCCGGGCCGCCAGGGCGGGGGACGCCCCCGCCAGGGCCACGGCGGTCATGACGGACAGGAGGCCGACGGCGGAAACAGCCAGGCGATCGACCGATCGAGTCCACATCATCTTGAAATCCCACCTACTCTGGACGCGACTTCCATGCGGGAAGCGCGGGGTGAGCGCAACACTGTCACCCCGCAGCTTATCCGACCTTAACCCAGTTGGTTAATATCACGGCAGTCTGACTCCAAACCACGGCATTCGCATGTCAGTCGAACAACTTTGACACGGACTCCTCATTGGCGATTCGGCGGATGGCCTCGCCGATCAGCGGGGCGACGGAGACCTGCCGGATCTTGGCGCATTGGCGCACGGTTTCCGAGGCCTCGATGGAGTCGGTGATCACCAGTTCGTCGAGGACGGAGCGCGATACCCGTTCCGCCGCCGCACCGGACAGCACCCCGTGGCTCACATAGGCCGAAACGGCCACCGCCCCCTTGGCCTTCAGGGCCTCGGCGGCGTTGCACAGGGTGCCTGCGCTGTCGACGATATCATCGAACAGGATGCAGCGGCGTCCGTCCACGTCCCCGATGATGTTCATCACCTCGCTCAGGCCCGGTGCCGGGCGGCGCTTGTCGACAATGGCCAGGTCGGCGTCGAGGCGGTCGGCGAGCTGCCGGGCCCGGACCACGCCGCCCACGTCGGGGGACACGATCATCAGTTCGCCGGGTGCGGTGCCGTGGCGCAGGCGGATGTCATTGGCCATCACCGGAATGGCGACGAGATTGTCCGTGGGAATGTCGAAGAAGCCCTGGATCTGACCGGCATGGAGATCCATGGTCAGCACCCGGTGCGCGCCAGCGCGGACAATCAGGTTGGCCACCAGCTTGGCCGAGATCGGCGTGCGGCCGCCGGTCTTCCGGTCCTGCCGGGCATAGCCGAAATAGGGCATGACCGCCGTGATCCGCCGGGCCGAGGCGCGGGACAGGGCGTCGATGCAGATCAGCAGCTCCATCAGGTTGTCATTGGCCGGATAGGCGGTGGACTGGATGACGAACACATCCTCGCCCCGGACATTCTCGTCGATCGTGACGAACACCTCCATGTCGGCGAAGCGCCGGACCTGGGCGCGGGTCAGCGGCATGTCGAGATAGTCGCCGACCGCAGCGGCGAGCGTGGTATTGGAATTGCCCGCAAGGAGTTTCATGACCCGTCCATCTGGTCTCGGCCCGCGCCGGCGGCGGCCGGTTGTGTTGTCTGGCCTTCTAGGACCTGCGGGCGATTTCAGACAAGCATAATCGCCGACAGCAGGCGGCCGTAGTCCGGCTCGCCCCGCTGGAAGGCGCGGCGGTTGGAAAAGAAGCCCTCGTCCGCGCAGGTATCGACGCCGATCCAGGCCGCATCGGCCACGCCGCTGCGCCTCAGCCGGGCGAGCACATAGCCCGGCAGATCGAACAGGCGCTTGTCCGCCCGGGCCCCGTCGGCGAAGTGAATGTCCGAGCCCGGATCATCGGCGGAGAATCGTTCGAGGAACTCGAGCCCCACCTCGTAGGAGGCCGGACCGATGCACGGCCCCACGACGGCAACGATTCGCCGGCGGTCTGCACCCTCGGCCTCCATCGCCGCGATGGTCGCTTCGGCCACGCCGGTCAGGGCTCCCTTCCAGCCAGCATGCGCGGCCCCCACCACGCCGACCTCCGAATCGGCCAGAAGGATCGGCGCGCAGTCCGCTGACAGGGCACCGCAGATCAGGCCGGGAGTGCGGGTCACCACCGCATCGCCCTCGGGCCGGGCCGGGCCGAAGGGCACGGTAGCCACATGGGCCGTGGCGGAATGGATCTGGTGGCAGGTCAGAAGATCCCCCGCCGGCCGCCCGAACACGGATGCGGCGCGACGACGGTTTTCCTCCACCGCGGCCGGATCATCCCGGGAGCCGCGCCCGACATTCAGTCCCGCATGGATGCCTTCGGACACACCACCTGCCCGGGAGAAGAACGCATGCTGAACCCCCGGGACGGCGTCGAGCAGGGGATGAGTCAGGACAGGGGGTCGGGTCATCTCGCCTCCTCGGTATCGGTAAATCCGGGCGGGTCCGCCGCCAGGGTGTGGATGGCCAGGACCTGGAACAGAGTGCCCATCTCGGCGGGATCGGTGATCCGGTGCAACTGCCGGGCGATCCTGTCCGCCAGGTCCGGTCGGCCGCTGCGGATCGCGGTGTCGGCCAGGGCCCGGGCCCGCGCCTCGATCCCCATCCGTCGAAGGAATGTCCCCTGTGCCGTGATCGGCGCGGTTCTCGCCCCGCCCCGGCGGGCGGCGGCGGCGACGGACGGGAAGTCCACATGCACGGTCAGGTCCGCCTGACCCGGGGCCTCCAGGGGATCCACCTTCCGATGTCCGGACAGGGCCTGGAAGGTATCGCCATAGGCGAACCGGTCGCGTCCGTAGTCGATCAGCAGAGCCGCGCCCCCGGCCTCGGCCATCCGCAGCCCGATCCCCTCGCCGATTGCCTCCTGAGCCTCGGAGATTTCCAGCACGCCCCCCTCCGGCGCGTCATCGGGGGCGCAGAATCCCGACGGGGGCGGAGCCAAGCCGAGGCAGAGCCCCCCGTCGGCATCCAGACCCACCCGATGCTCCAGCCATGCCCCGTCGCGGCGGACGAACTGTCGCACGCCGAAGCAGTCCAGGAACTCGTTGCCGATCAGGATCAAGGGGGCACCGGCAGGAACCTGATCGAGGCGCTCGGCGAAGGAGACGGTCCCCCCGTCCAGTTGCGTCGCCTGCGCCCGGCGAAGGGGCGCACTGAGTTCCACCAGCCACAGGTCGATGGCCGCCAGGAAGGCCGGCTGCCCCTTCACCGCACGGAGCAGGTCGTTGATCAGGGCACCGGACCCGGGGCCCAGTTCCACCAGGCGGACCGGTGCCGGGCGGCCCATGGCCTCCCAGACCGACACGGCCCACACACCGATCATCTCGCCGAACATCTGCGAGACTTCCGGTGCCGTGATGAAATCTCCCCCGGCGCCCAGGGCCGGTCGCGTGGCGTAATAGCCCTCCGCGGGGTCATGCAGGCACAGGGTCATGTACTGGGCCAGAGTCAGGGGACCCGTCTCCTGGATCAGGCGCGCCAGCCGTGCGGCGAGTCCGTCCACCCGCCGTCAGCCCTCGGCCACGCCGGAGCGACGGGCCCCGTCTCCGCGCCGGACCCGGTCCACCCAGTCATTGGGCAGCACCGAATGGGGATAGGCCGACAGGCGCTCCTGCATCTCACCCGGCTCGATCGCGGCACCCGGATCGGGGTCGTCAGCGGGCTCCGACAGGAGGGCGAAGAGGATCAGGCCGAGGCCGATCAGCACCATGGGCAGGCTGAGGATCATCCCCATGCTCAGGCCGAAGGGGAATTCCGGCATGCCGAAGTCCGGCTCGCGCACGTGCTCGAGCCCGAACCGGAAGAGGCCATAAATGGCGAGGAACAGCCCGGTCACGGCCCCCGGTCGGCGGAGCCAGCGCAGCCGGTGCGTCGCCAGCCGCAGGATCAGGAACAGGACCAGACCTTCCAGGGCCGCCTCGTAGAGCTGGCTGGGATGCCGCGGCGCCGGCCCGGCATTGGGGAAGATGATGCCCCAGGGCAGGTCCGTGGGCCGCCCCCAGAGCTCACCGTTCACGAAGTTCGCGATGCGGCCGAAGAACAGGCCGATGGGAACCGCCGGTGCCGCCACGTCCGCCAGCCGCAGGATCGGAATGCCCCGCCGCACGGAAAACAGGATCAGGGCCAGGGACACGCCGATCAGCCCCCCGTGGAAGGACATGCCGCCCTCCCATGTGCGGAAGATCTGCAGCGGGTTTCGCCAGAGGGTGGCCGTGGAATAGAACAGGATGTAGCCCAGCCGCCCGCCGACGATCACACCCAGGGTCACCCACAGGATCAGGTCGTCGATCACCGGATCGGTGGCGGGGGGGGAGGCACCGCCCCAGATCCGCGAATTGCGCACCAGACCCACGGCATAGCGCCAGCCGATCAGGATTCCGGCCACATAGGCCAGGGCGTACCACCGGATCGCCAGGGTGAACCATGGCAGCGGGATGGACAGGGCAACCGGATTGAAATCTGGAAAGGGCACGCGTCCGGCTCCGTGCGGGCACTGATCTTCGGGCTAGTGAATTAGCAGGCCACGCCGCATCCGTCGCCCCCCGATTTCAACCCTCCGCGGTCCGATCCGGCCTCACCGCTGAAGATCGTAGACGGCATCGATGGAGATCCGCACCCGCAGCTCGCCCGGCTCGACGGAGGTCGGGGCCTGGTCTGCCATCTTGGCCATGGCGTAGACGCGCATCGGTGCCGGAGCCGCGACAAAGCCGCCGCTCTCCGACAGCCGGATCAGGCGCTGGACGTGCAGGCCCGTGGCGGCGGCATACAGTTCCGCCTTGTCCTGCAGCGCCTTGACCGCCAGCCGGCGGGCCTCGTCCTCGGCCTTGTGCCGATCGGAAATATCGAAGCTGATCCCGTTGATCTGATTGGCACCCGACGCCGTCACCGCGTCGATCACCGACCCGGCCCGGCCGATGTCACGGACGATGGCGGTGACGGTGTTGCTGGCCACATAACCCGTCAGCCGCGGCGGCTTGTTGGCCTCGTAGCTGTATTGCGGGTTCAGGCTGAACCCGGCGGTCTGGATGTCCTTGGGGGCGACCCCGCTGGCCTTCAGGGTGGTCAGGGCGGCATTCATCCGCTCCCGGTTGATGCGGATGGCCTCCGCCCCGGTGGCGGCCTGGGCCGAAACGCCCATCTGCAGCACGGCGATGTCCGGTGCAACCTCGACTTCCCCGGTCGCGGACAGGGACAGTTCGGTCGGAGCCTCGCCCCGGCCTGCCGCGCTCTCCGCCGGTGCAGCCCAGGCCGCGCCGCCCAGAAGGGCGAGGGACAGGGCCCCGACCAGCACGGGCGCGCCCAGAAATGGAACCACCGGACCCGGCCGGCGACGCAGCGACGACGTCATGACAGACTTCCTCAGACCCTCTGCCACCCATCGCGGCATCGAACACAGGCGCACACTGCAACCCAATCTTGACCGATTTGCGCCGGACCGACCGACCCCGACCCGCCGGACCGCCGTGCCGCTTTTCCCCTGCGCCAACCCATGGTAACGCCACTGACGCCGCTGAGGCGGGCCCGTAGCTCAATGGTTAGAGCCGACCGCTCATAACGGTCTGGTTGGGGGTTCGAGTCCCTCCGGGCCTACCGCTGGCGGAATTCTGTTATTTTTCAATATATTGGATTTGTGCTTGTAGCAGTTCCTGTAGCAATTTTTGTATCAATCGGGCTCGATAGCGTGCCTAGCGGCACCTCCTTGCATTCCCCGAAATGTCTCCAACACCCTGAAAAGATTTATGTTTATGGATTTGGACAGGAAAAGTCAGGAATGTCAGGTTAGCCAGTCCGCGATGGGTTCGGACTGCGACGCTCATGGACGGTTCAAAACCATCTTGCTCGGATGGAACATTTCATGAACATACCGGCATGGGGCATCGCAACTATGACCGCTGGACACCGTCGGATTGGCGCCTCACCGCAGAGACAGTTGAGCAAATGCAGCGCTTCGGCTGGGACGTTCTGTCGTTCTGCACGTCGTGCCATCTGTCGATGCAGGTTGACCTGGCGCTGATCATAAGGATCGCCGGACCCGAGACGGTCCTTTGGAACCGACAGGCGCAATGCCGGAGGATCGGCTGCGGTGGAACGGTCGAGTTCCGCGGGCGACCGCCAAAGCTCGCGCGACATATTCGGCTAATGATGGGTTAGAAGATGACTGGCAAATTACAAACGTCAGATTGACTTCACCCGGTATGCGAACATGGTTAACGCCTTCGTGCTTTTAGGAGGGTGCTATGTCTGATGATGAGAATCGGGGTCCGTTGCAACTTCTCGACATAACGAGCCTGATGGGGCAAGGCGCAACCTCGAATGACAGAAAGCCCCCGAAGCCAACTATAGGAGCAATTATACTCGGAGCTATTTTAGGACTTTTCGAGCTCCTGAAGACGGCTATTGGTATTTCGGTCGGTATTATCTGTATCGCGGGTGGCGCTTGGCTTTCCTATGTCGGGATAACTGCGAATACGTCTTGGTCGATACATTTTATGGGTGAGAGTTTCGACCTGACGACATCAGCTCCGGGCGTCGTGATGATAGTTGCGGGGATGGCTATCGTCTTCGTAGCTTTAAAAGCGCACGAGATCAGGGCGTAAGGAACACGGATAAAAAGGACGTGCCCGACGATTTCCTAGTTCTTCACTTCGCTTGCACCGGATTCTGTCTTTCCATCGGCGAGAGCCCAAACCACAGCCAGCGATCCTCCTTGGGTCACTAGCGGGCATGGAATGGCAGTTTATTGATATGTGTCTGCTACGGCGTCGGTATGGGGCGATGATGGCGGCTTAAGCCCCTTGCCACACCTTCCCCAAAGGTTAGACGATCGCCCCAAGGTTAGACACTGCAAGCCCTTGATGTCATTGGCCACAGCAGTCCCTCCGGGCCTACCAACCGCCTCAGCCATCCCGGGGCAGGCGGCGGACCTCGACGGTGCCGCCGCAGAGATAGACCGGGTTGTCCATGACCCAGGCCTGCGCGGCCGCGAGGGATTCCGCCTTGATCCGAATGAAGCCGGTCAGGTGCACAGCCACGGATCCCGGCGGCCCGTCCTTTCGGAGACCGACCCCCTCGCCCATGGCGCTGCCCCCCTCAAAGACGCCACTCCGGTGCAGGGCTGAGAAATAGGCGTCCCACAGGGCATCGGGCACGGGCCGGGTGGCATCGTCGTGCATCAGCAGCAGGTAGTCGTTCATGGCTGCGGGTCCTGGCGGCCGAGGATGTCGATCCTCACACGGTCCGCCGTGACCGTCACCTGGGTCCGTATCCCGTAGACCCGTTGCAGCAGCTCCGGCGTCAGGGCGGTGGCCGCAGGACCATCGGCCGCGATGCGCCCGTCCGCCAGGACCACGATCCGGTCCGCCATGCGGGCAGCCAGATCGAGGTCGTGCAGGGTCAGGACCACGCCGGCACCCCGGTCCGCCTCCGCCCGGAACAGGGACAGGGCGTCGAGGGCGTGGCCGGGGTCGAGACCCGCCAGGGGCTCGTCCGCCAGCAGCCAGTCGGCCTCTCCCGCCAGGGCCCGGGCGATGAGCACCCGCGCCCGCTCCCCCCCGGAGAGGTCCGCGACCGGGCGATCGGCGAAGTCCGTCACCTGGGCAGCACGCAGGGCCCGGTCCACCGCGTCGGCATCGGCGGCGCGCAGGCCGAAGGCCCCCTGATGCGGGATACGGCCCAGCTCCACCAGGCTGCGGACAGTGATCGGCCACGCAATATCGGTGTGCTGGGGCAGCAGCGCGATCCGCCGGGCCCGGGCGCGGCGCTCCATGTCGGACAGCAGCCCACCGTCGAGGCGCACCTGGCCTGAGTGGGGCGAAAGCAGCCCCGCCAGGGCCGCGATCAGGGTCGACTTGCCCGCACCATTGGGCCCGATGATCACGCTGACCTCCCCCGGGTGCAGGGAAAGACCGATCCCGTCGAGCACTGTACGACCACCCCGTTGGAGGGTGAGGTCGTGGATCGACAGGCTCTGGACGGCCGGGGCGGGACCGGGGCGGATCGCGCTCATCCGTTCCGGCTCCAGCGACCCTGCACCCCGCCGCGGACCAGCACCCACAGGAAGAACGGGGCCCCGATCACCGCCATGGCCACGCCGAGTTTCAGTTCTGCCGGTGTCGGGGCGAGCCTGACCGCCGTATCCGCCGCCAGCAGCAGGATGGCTCCGCCGATCAGGCTGGGGATCAGCAGGGCCGAGGGCCGCGCCCCCACATGGGGTCGCAGCAGATGGGGCATGATCAGTCCGACGAAGCCGATCACCCCGCTGACCGCGACACTGGCGCCCGCGGACAGGGCCACGGCCACGATCAGCA